>DVIL01000004.1 GCA_018711305.1 Candidatus Coprenecus stercorigallinarum | reverse complement strand
GATTGTGGTCGCAGCCGCCTATGGCGTTCAGCCCGCAGTCCGAGCATGAGGTCCCGTTGCAGGAGGCGGCTCCTCCGCGTTTCGGGCCCCACAGCTTCATTTCCTCTTCCTTGGCGCAGACAATGCCCCGTTTGCGGAGCTCCTTGCTGTGCCCTATCTCACTGTCGGGAAACGGCTTGTTCCTGAAGATGATGTTGAAGCACATGATGAGGACCGCCAGGCCTACGAATATCAACGCTGCGATAAATATTTCCATTGTACCTTTTTAATTATTGTTCTGCCGGCTCCACCCATTTGCTCCTGTCCAGAAGAGGGGCGGTGCTGACTTTGATCATTGGAGCCAGCTGGTGGCCTTTGAATGCCGCGGCCTTCCTGAGCCGGATGATTTTTTCCACAAGCTCCTTGTCCGCACCTTCCTGCAAAATCTGTTCCGCGCTCTTTCCTCTCTCGTTGAGGCTGTAGAGGACGGGGTCCAGGATGTCGTAGGGCGGGAGGGAATCGGTGTCTTTCTGGCCTTCCTTCAGCTCGGCCGAGGGGGCCTTGGTGATGGTGGAGGCGGGGATGATCTCCTGCTCCCGGTTGATGTATGCGGCCATTTCATAGACCTCGGTCTTGTACAGGTCGGCGATGACCATCAGGGCCCCGCAGAGATCTCCGTACAGGGTGCCGTAGCCCATCGAGAGCTCGCTCTTGTTGGTGGTGTTCAGGAGCAGGGCCCTGTGGCGGTTGGAGTAGAGCATCAGGATGGTGCCGCGGATGCGGGCCTGGAGGTTCTCCTGGGTGGTGTCCCAATGGAAGTCTCCCTCGAAAAGGGGCTCGGCTTCCTTCATGAAGCGGTCGTAGATCGTGCTTATCGGGACGATGTGGTATTTTATCCCGAGGTTCTCGGCCAGTGTGACCGCATCGCCTACCGAGTGTATGGTAGAGTATGACGAAGGCATGAGGATGCCGGTGACATTGTCCTTGCCCAGTGCCTCCACTGCCAGTGCCGCCACTACTGCGGAGTCGATGCCGCCCGAAAGTCCGATCACGGCCCGGGACGCTCCGGCTTTGGCGAAGAAGTCCCGGACTGTGCGGATGATGCGGCTGTGTATTCCGCTGATATCAGAACCCGAAAGCATCGCTGATTGACTTGTAGTTGTAAATCCTGTCGATGACCTCGGCGAACATGTCGGCAACGGAGAGGACTGTGAATTTGGTCAGGTCTGTGCCGGCAGGGGCCCTGAGCGGGATGGTGTCGGTGACGACCACTTCCTGGAGGGCGGACTTGTTGATGCGTTCGTAGGCCTGGCCGGAAAATACGGGATGGGTGGCCATGGCCCTGACGCTGAGGGCTCCCTTCTCCATGAGCATGTCGGCGGCCTTGGTGATGGTGCCGGCGGTGTCGATCATGTCGTCGATGATGACGATGTTGCGGCCCTCTACGTCTCCGATGGCGGTCATGGAGCCTACAACGTTTGGACGCTCACGCGATTTGTGGCAGATGATCATGGGGCAGCCCAGCACGCGGGAATAGGCGTTGGCTCTCTTGGCTCCTCCCATGTCGGGAGCTGCTATCGAGAGGTTGTCCAGCTGCATGTCGCGAAGGTAGGGCAGGAAAATGGTGCTGGCGTATATGTGGTCTACCGGGAAGTCGAAGAAACCCTGGATCTGGTCTGCGTGCAGGTCGGTGGTGATGACCCTGTCGCAACCGGCGGCGACGAGAAGGTTTGCGACAAGCTTGGCTCCGATGGATACTCTGGGGCGGTCCTTGCGGTCCTGGCGTGCCCAGCCGAAGTAGGGGATGACGGCGATGACCTTGTAGGCCGATGCGCGGCGGGCGGCATCGATCATGAGCAGGAGCTCGAAAAGGTTGTCCAGAGGCGGGAATGTGGACTGTACGATGAATGTGGTGGTACCGCGGACGGACTCGTTGAAGGCGGGCTGGAACTCACCGTCGCTGAAATCGGTTACGATGGAGTCGCCGAGGTCGAGTCCGAGGGACTTGGCTATCTTCTCGGCCAGATAACGTGATCCTCTGCAGGAGAAGATCTTGATACCGTGGGTGTGGGTTGTGGTGTGATTCATATGGTCAGTATTTTATCGTTTGTCTTCAGTTGTTTCTGCCGTTGCTCCTTTCAGGTAGGCGTCTATCACGTCCAGAATCTCCTCCCTGCCGATGCGCTTCTCTGAAGAGGCGGGGATGACGGTCACGTCCGGCTGTATGGCCCCGATGGTGCGGATCATGTAGTCCAGGCTGCGGTCAAGGGCTGATTTGGAGAGCTTGTCGCACTTGGTCAGGATGACGGTAAAGGGGATACCGGCTCCTGCCACAGCGGTGATGAAGCTGCGGTCTATCTCCTGCAGCTCATGACGGGAGTCCAGCAGGATGAAGAGCCGTGCGAGCTCCTCCGAGTGGCTGACGTAGTCCTCTATCATGGCTTTCAGGGTGGCCTGAGCTTTCTTCGAGGCCTTTGCGAAGCCGTAGCCGGGCAGGTCCACCAGATACCACTTCCCGTTGATGAGAAAATGGTTGACGAGTATCGTCTTGCCGGGCATGGACGAGGTCTTGGCCAGGTCCTTGCGTCCGCACAGCATGTTGATAAGCGAGGACTTGCCCACGTTGGACCGTCCTATGAATGCGTACTCGGGCGCCCTCAGCTTAGGCTTCTGGGACACGTTCGTGCTGCTTCCCTGGAATATGGCCGTCTTGATTATCATACCTTGATTTAAAATGGCAAAAGTAGCAAATTAATCGGGATTTCGTAGGTTTTTCCGGAGATTATCCGTAAGTTTGTGAGTATATAGCGTTCGATATGGTAAAGAAGGTATTTGCTGTGCTTTTTCTCTCTCAGTTTTTTTGGAATGCCCGGGCGCAGGATGTAAAGACAGATATGCTGCTGCTCCAGCTCGATTCGGTATTGGAAGAACGGGGGGAATATATGAAGGAGAAAGAGGAGAAAACAGCCCGGTTGTGTGTCAGGCGGCAGGAACTTACGGATCCGGAGGAGATTTTCTGGGTCAACAAGATGCTATATGACGAGTACGTGGTGTATCAGGCGGATTCCGCCATGCTTTACGTGGAAGACAATATACGGATAGCTGAACGTTTGGGACGCGGCGATATGCTTCAGGAATGGAAAATGAATAAGGTATTCCTGCTGACGGCGCAGGGGCTGATGAACGAGGCGGAGAACGAACTGAAGACTGTGGATACGGCCGGTCTTGACAGGCAGCGGAAATTCCAGTATTATGATGTCAAGATATACCTTTATTCGCATCTCGGGCAGTTTGTAGGAAGCCGGAAGGAGATGACGGACAGGTATTATGATATAGAGATGGAACTGAGGCGGGAGTCGATGAAGTATATATCGCTGCAGGATCCCCTGTATTTGTGCAATGCCGCATTCCTCTATGAAGAATACCCCCGCCCGGAAGACGGGGAGTCGGTGAAGCGGAGATTGAAGGAAATAACGGACAGCTCGGCCCTGACAACAAAGATTGACGCCATAAATGCCTATGCATTGGCAACAATGTACCGTTGTGAGGATGATGAAGACAACTACATGAAATATCTCGTCTGCTCGGCGATTGCGGATATCCGGAACTGCAACCGTGATGTGGCCTCGCTGGAGGAGCTTTCACTTATTTTCTACAACCGTAATGACATTGACCGGGCATACGCCTGTATCAGCTATTGTTCCAATGCCGCGTTGCAGTATCCCAACCGGGTAAGAATGGTCAATATAACATCTCTGATGGACAAAATCCAGCAAGCCTACAGCTACAGAAACCAGATCCAGGAGGAGAGGCTCAGGAAATCCTTTTATACTACCAGTGTCCTTTCTGCCGTACTGGCGCTGGCTGTCATCGTTATCTGTATCCAGTTCGGCCGCCTTTCCCGCTCGCGGAAAAGGATAGAGGAAAGCAACCGTCTGCTCGGTGAACATGTCAGGGAACTTTCTGAGACACAACGAAGGTTGGGGGAGGTCAATGTGAATCTGTCCGAGGCAAATTATGTCAAGGAAAAATATATTGGGTATGTATTCTCGATATGTTCCAGCTACATCACCAAGATAGAGGAATACAGGAAAGACATACGCCGCTGCCTTGTGTCCGGTCGTATAGACAGCATCAGGAATCTGGTTTCTGATACTTCGGTTGCACAGGAGGAACTGAAAGCCTTTTTCCACAGTTTCGATGAGGTGTTCCTCCAGATATATCCGGATTTTGTAAATGACTTCAATTCCCTTCTGCGCCCCGAAGAAAGAATTACTCTGAAAAAGGACGAACTTCTCAATACCGAATTGAGGATATTTGCCCTGGTCCGCCTGGGCATCACAGACAGTGTGAGAATAGCTGAGTTCCTGCACTGCTCCCCCCAGACGGTATACAACAACCGGATGCGGACCCGGAACAAGTCCCTGCTCCCTAAGGAAGAATTCGCCGAACGGGTTCGGACATTGGGAAAGGTACACCAATAAGAGTTTACTTCTTTAAAGTAAATCAGTGTTGATAATCAGGTGCTTGTGGGCAAAGGTGCTTACTTCTGCGTTTACCTGCGCATACATTTTGTACTGGCAGTTCTTACTTTTACATCGAATTATCAACGCTATTGCCTATGAGAAATTGGATGATCTTTCTGCTGATTCTGCTGTCGGTCCCTTTGCGGGCACAGCAGGAGAGGGTCTACGTTGTCAATATTGATGCCGGTCAGATACTGACTGTCGACGGAAAGCCTTTTATGATTAACGGTATGAACTGGGATTATTTCCCTATCGGTACCAATTATTCTTATTCTTTGTGGGACCAGCCCGATGATGTCATTGTGGCCGCTCTGGACATAGATATGCCCATGTTGAAGAATATAGGTGTTAATACAATCCGCCAGCATGCCGGAGTGCCGGCAAGGTGGGTAGAGTACATTTATGAAAAGTACGGTATATACACAATGATATATTCTTCTTTTGGCAGATACGGGCTTACTGTGAAAGGAGCGTGGAAGGCGAATACGGATTATACAGATCCAGCTGTACATGATATTCTGATAAAGGAAGCCGAGACTCTTGTCAGGGATTATGAGGGCACACCCGGAATACTTCTTTATATGTTGGGAAATGAAAACAACTACGGTCTTTTCTGGCAGGGGGCAGAGACAGAGGATATCCCCATAGAGGACAGGAAATCCACAAAACAGGCGGAAGCATTATATAAGGTATTCAATGATGCTGTTGTCAGGATGAAAGAAGCCGGAGCATCCTGTCCGGTTGCAATCTGCAACGGAGATCTGATGTATCTGGACATTATCGCTAAGGAGTGTAAGGATGTGGATATCCTTGGTGTCAACTGCTACCGTGGAGAGTCTTTCGGAGACCTGTTTGCAAGAGTGAAAAAGGAATATGGAAGGCCGGTGATGTTTACAGAGTTCGGCTCGGATGCCTTCAATGCCGTTACTCTGAACGAGGCCCAGCAGGAACAGGCATACATCCTGCTCCGCAATTGGGAGGAGATCTATCTCAATGCAGCCGGAATGGGCAGTAGCGGCAACTGTATCGGAGGCTTTACTTTCCAGTTTGCCGACGGCTGGTGGAAGACCGGTCAGAATGTCAACCTTGATGTTCACAATACCGATGCATCGTGGAGCAATGGCGGATATAAGTTCGATTATGTGGAGGGAGATAACAATATGAATGAAGAGTGGTTCGGAATATGCGCCAAGGGACTGTCGGACAGTCGCGGGGTATACCAGTTGTATCCGAGAGCAGCCTATTATATGCTCGGAGACGTGCACAATACCATAGATCCGTATGCGGAAGGCAGTACTTCTGCCTCGGTGGCCGCTCAGTTCGGCAGGATAAGCGTGATACATTCACTCCTGCAGGCGAGGGGAGACAAGGCCGCCATAGAGAGCGAAAGGACCAAGGTTTTACGTGTGAGCGAGCTCCGTGGTGATATTTCCATGTATTATACAGGTGCGAAAAATACCACAACACCCGATGAACGTGCTGATGCACCGTCAAGTTTCCCCAGTTTCAAAGGCTTTGACCACATGGAGTCCTTCTATGTCGGTGTAGCGGTACAGCCTGCTGACAATGTGAAGGCGGAGGTGACTGTGAACATCCTCGGCAACGTGGCGGAGAATCCGATAGACGAGATATTCTACGAGAACAGAGGCCGCTCCCGCTATATCACCGATCAGTCAGGCCAGGTGGTCGACATAGGCCCGCTGGAAAGGGTAAAAGTCTACAGCGCAAGTTTTGATTGGGATGGCAAGTGGTTCAAGATGAATACATTCTTCCGTAAAGGGCATTATCATTGGGGCTATGAAGGGGACTTCTTCGGCTTTTACCCTGAAGCCAATTACGGTGAAAATCTGGATATTTACGGAGGCGAGGCACCTTTCGGAACAGAGATAGAGGGTAAAAAGGCTCTTAGAGGGTTGAAAATAGCCGTAGGTCCCGAGCTCTGGTGGGGGGCGAACCCGGCAATCATCGCCAAGTATCACCGCACCTTCGGCAAATTCAACATGGCCGCCCTCTTCCATTACGATTTTACCCAGAGGAAGGAGACCACTACGTCCTATGTCATCCCTCTGCCTCAGAATATGAGGGCATCGGTAATGGTAGGCTACAACTTGTGGCGGTTCAATATCGAGGTGGGAGGACTATGGTCCGGCTATCCCCTTGTGGGCAGGGAATTCCAGGCCACCACGGAATACAGCCCCGATGCCACAGTCTATACAGACAGAGTGAAAACCTCCGATACTTTCGGTGGCAAGGTCAAAATAACTTACAGTGGCGGAGCGTTCAATGCCTATGCCCAGGCTGCCTATATGGGCCTTGTCGCCAGTGGCGGGGCTGACTATACGCGCACCCTTACAGGCTGGACCCTGAAGGACTGCGGCAGCGGCAACCAGTCCAACGTGCTCTTCGGTTTCACTTATCAGGCTGGCCCTTTCCAGATAGCTCCGAACTTCCTTTACCAAAAACCTCTTGTAGGCCCGATGCCCAATGGTATAGGAGCACCCGGACGGCTGAGGAATGTGATAGACGATCCGTTTGCAGTGAGGAGCAACCGCGAGACCAAGGCCGCGGAGCTTCTGCTGACCTATGACCCTACACCCGATACATGGATGTACGACTGGGAAAATGAAAACAAGGAAGATGCGCCCTTTGCCGCCTCTCTCGGCTTTGTCTACCGTCACCTTCCTACTTCGCAGGATGCCGCCATCGGTATTCTCGCGGACGGCCGCTCTACATTTGCCTTCAGCGCAGCCGCTCCCGCCCATGACCTGTGGGAGGCGAATCTGAAGATAGTCTCCCGTGTCTCTCAGGATTTCGGCCTGATTGCCGGAGCGTACTACGGAACTGCACAGGCCAACGGTGATGACGAACGTCTTATCACTCGCGCCGGAGTGGATCTGAGGATGCTGTACCGCAAGATAAAGCTTAATGCAGCAGTCAAATTCAACGACTGGGGCCCTTACGACTATCACCGCGATTTCAACCTTACCTATCCGTTCCAGCTCATAGCAGACCTGTCTACCAACCTTTCTGTTCCCAAGTGGCTTGGTTCCCTGCCTACACGTGTAGGTGTCAGGGCCACGTACAGGACTCTTGACCAGTACTCCAACCGCTACGTTGCCGGTTATGCTCCCGATGCGAACGGTGTATTCCTGCCCATTACCGACATGGCCGGGGCTCCTTTAGGCAACGAATGGGAGGTAATGACCTATATTTCATTCAGTATTTTCTAATCCATGAAAAACTATTTAACGAGATACAATATGAACAGTAATAACCGCATATTCCGGCATGTCATTGCGGCTGCTGCCGTCCTGCTGTTTACAGCCGGATGCACCAGGGATATCGATACATCCGTGCCTGCGGCATATCCGGACATCCCGGAGGTGTTTATTGACGGTTTCTCATCGGACCTGCAGTATCAGGCCTGGGGCAAGGTGACCAATTTTACGGTCGACTATGATGAAAAATACTCCGGAAGCGCATCCATGCGTATTGAGGTGCCCCGTCCTTCTGATCCTCTCGGAAACTGGGCTGGCGGTACATTCTATTCGTCCACAGGAAGGGACCTTACCGGTTATGATGCCCTGACTTTCTATGTCAAGGCTACCGTGGCCACTGAGATGGAGGTCGGTATCGGCAACTACGGAGATGTGGAATATCTGGCGCAGATTTCCGGAGTCAGAGTCAACAGCAACTGGGAGAAGGTCATAGTCCCCATACCCAACCCTGCAAAGCTTGAGTGCGAGCAGGGACTGTTCTACTATTCGGCAGGAGCTGTCGATGACGAGGGCTATACGGTCTGGATTGACGAGGTGCGTTTCGAAAAACTCGGAACCTTGGCCCATACGAGGATAGCCGACGTGACCATGTCCGGTTTCCCCACCGGAGACATCGAGATCAGTGAACTGACGGCGTATGTCAACCTTCCCAATGGCACTGACCAGGAAATGACCGTGTCCTCGAAGTATTTTACTTTTGAGTCCTCCGCTCCCGGAGTAGCCACTGTAGAGGACAACATCATTACTTTCCACGGTGAGCGTGGCAAGGCAGTACTTTCTCCGAAAGAGGCCGGCGGCAGCATAACCATTACCGGTATCTACGATTTCGCTCCCGTGCCGCAGCATGACGAAAAGGACGTGATATCCCTGTACTGCGACAACTATACCAATACCCTGTCATCTCCGTTCAACGGTTACTGGGCACCTTACCAGACGACCACCAACAATGAGATAGACTTGGGAGACAACCATATAATGCACTACGGTAGCTTTAACTTTGTCGGCATCGTTCTCGACGAGGACGCGGACTGTACAGGCAAGGACTATGTCCATCTGGATGTCCTGCTGCAGGACAGTGTGGAGGGCAGCCCGCTGCTCGATGTCTCGGCTGACATCAATGCGGACGGTGAGGCAGCCGGCAAGGTGACAGCCCCCTTGAAGACCGGAGAGTGGGTTTCCGTGGACGTGCCTCTCAACGGTCAGACGGTAATCCATCAGCTGCAGCTCGCCATAACCGCCAACACGGTAACATATCAGAATATCCTTGTCGACAATATCTATTTTTACTAATAAGCTGACTTATGAAACACTATATGAAGACAATCCTGTACGGCCTGCTGGCCGTCTCACTGTCCCTGCTTCCGGCCGGTTGCGAGAAGAACAACAGACCGGATATTCCGGATGGAGAGGAGGGGACAGGAACTGATGACAGCTGGGTCCTGGTATGGTCCGATGAGTTCGATGCACCGACTCCGGACGGCCGCCCGAATCCGCTGAACTGGAGCTACGACCTGGGTAACAGCGGATTCGGCAACGCTGAGCTTCAGAACTATACCGACCGTGTGGAAAACGCCTCCTACGTAACCCTCGGGGACAGTATCGGTTGCCTTAGAATTGCTGCCCTGCGCGATTACTATGACGGCATCGAATACTCTTCGGCCAGAATCAACACAGCCGGCAAATATGAGTTCTGTTACGGCCGCTTCGAGGCCCGCCTGATGCTGCCTTATGGCCCCGGTCTCTGGCCGGCCTTCTGGCTTCTCGGCGGAGACTATGAGACCAATACCTGGCCCGCCTGCGGGGAGATAGACATCATGGAGAACAAAGGCTATCAGCCCAACATTGTATCCTGTGCCCTTCACATGCCGGGTTACTCCGGAGGCAATCCCATAACCACCACCTTCGGCTACGAGGACCGCAGGTTCGACACTGACTTCCACATCTTCGCAGTGGAGTGGGACGAGGAGAAGATAGAGTTCAGCGTGGACGGTGTGACCTACCAGAGTGTCACTAGGGAGGATGCACCCGACGGCCAGTGGGTTTTTGACCATCCATTCTTCATCATCCTGAACGTAGCCGTGGGCGGTAACTTCGGCGGCAACCCCACAGACGGTACCTATTTCCCTCAGTACATGTACATCGACTACGTCAGGGTATGGCAGAGACCTGAGCACATCGACCCGGATGCCAATCTTGGCGAGTCCGACTTCAGTACATCTATTGATGACTGGGATGACAGCGATGCGGACAAAGGACAGAATATACCGGAAATAATAAGATAAAAATTTGGACCTTAAAAATAATAACCATGAATACTTATCAAAAATACATTTTAGGAATTCTTGCAGGAGTGGTATGTATGTCAGCCGTTTCCTGCTCTGACAAGGCAGATCATGACAGTATCATAGACAGAGGGGAGATATCTTTTTCGGCACAGGTTGGAAATACCGGGACGAAAATGACAGACAACTCATGGGAAGGAGGCGAGGTGATAGGCGTCAAGGTGGCGGAGACTGAGAAAACGTATATTGTCGACAAGGAAGGGGCAATGACAGTATCCGGAGCGATCCATACGAGTGGAACGGAGTCGCTTTCGATGCCGAGGCCTGGTATCCATATACAGATGAACAGATTGTCCTGGCCGACCAGACCTCGGAGGAAAAGTTCTATGCCTGTGACATGCTTTACAGCCACACTTCCGTATATTCTAAGGAAGCCTCATTCGTATTCAATCATAAGATGACCCGGATGTGGTGGCAGCTTCAGGAGGTTACAGGATATGACGAGGAGGAAGAGGCGGCTGCAAAGGTGACTTTTTATGGATACGCATCAATGACTTATGACAATGGTTCCGTTACCCCTGCCGGAAACCCGGATCAGGAAATCCGGACATGGGACAGGACGGAAGGCGGCAAAAGAGTGGGAGAAGCTATCATGGTGCCGTGCGAAATGTGGGACAAGCCCCTTATCAAAGTGGAAATAGGCGGTGACACTTATGTGTTCACTCCGACAAAGGCTGCTGATACCGAAGGCAGGAATACAGGTGTGTTAAAGAAAAATTCCCTGCAGCAATACTGGCTTTCGATATCCAAGGAGGACTTTACGGTGAAAATGACGTCCGGCCCGATAGGTCAGTGGGAGACATCGGATATGGGTGCAGTGCATCCGGAAATGCAATAAATGAGTATGGCATCTTAAAATTAAAGTCATGGACAAACTATATATTCATAGATTATTCCTGATGCCCGCTGTCTGTGGGCTATGTCTCGGAGTTGCAGCGTCCTGTAGCCTAAGCGACTGGCACGGTGATAATGGCAGCGGAGAGGAGGTGCGGTTGTTTGCGCAGATAGGCGAAGCTGATACGAGAATGAACGGTAATACGTGGGAAGGTGGAGAGAGAATAGGAGTACTTGCCGATAACGGTCAGAGAAAGGTCTATACTGTCGAAAATGCTTCAGGCAGTATGGTTGCGGAAGATGAGCCTTTTATTTGGGAGGGTGATGAGTTCGGTCTGAAGGCGTGGTATCCGTATACTGACGGAACGATTGATCTGACGGACCAGAGTGCTGCTGCCGGGCATTACGGCTGCGACCTGCTCTATAGTGAGGCTGTAGCAACTGATTCCAGATCGGTAAATTTCCAATTCAGTCATCAGATGACTTGTGTATGGTGGATGCTTCAGAATGCGCCGGAATATACACCGGAAGAGATAGCAAATGCCCAGGTGTATTTCTACGGTTACGGAAGTGTCTCCAATGCAGACGGGAAAATAAGTCCTGTGGGAAAAGAAGACCGTAGGATCAGTACATACAGACTCAGTGACAATACAGGACAGGCCATGATGGTGCCTGGTGAGGTATGGGACAAGCCTTTGATCGAGGTGGTCATAGGCGGGGATACGTATCTTTATACGCCTACGCACGGAAATGATACGGACAACAGGAATACGGGCATCCTTAAACCCAATACCATGCAACAGTACTATCTCCAGATTTCCAGAGAACAGTTGACGGTCAGTATGGAGTCTGTCGCCTGGGGCGGCAGCGAGACAGTGGGGGAGGATGCAGTCAAGGATTCCAGGTTCAAGGTGAATATTCCTGAGGAGGTATTCGGACTTGAAGACTATTATGTGAAAGGAGTAGATGAGAACGGCTATATCCTGAGTGCGGCTGATGGTTTCTCCGTCACCTATAGGGAGAGCGAACCGAGTGGCGGCCTTTACTATGATGGCTTGTGCGACAGAAACCGCACGGCTAATACAGATGCGGGCACTGTGACCTTCTCCTTTACCGACGTGCGCTCGGACATCTCCTTGTCCCATACATTGGAATATATGGAGGTCGGATACTATTTTTACAATGACGGCACGTATGGACCGGATTATGATGTTGAGAAAACGGTAGGAGTAATCTTTGGTATCGGAAAGCACAGTACCGATGACGTCAGTCTTTACTATGGAAATATAAGTGAGATACACGGCTATGTGGTGGCCTTGTCGGATGAGGATCCTGAGGATGGATCTGCGGGATTTCAATGGAGGAGCGGGAATGCCGATATGACCAAAGAACCGGGTGATCCCGAATATGGAGTGGGAGACGGCAAAACGACGGCTTATATCGGTTATGCGGGTACACAGTACCTGATTGGAAAGGCAGCTGCTGCCGGTGACGGGAATGCTGTACCTGCCGCATCTGCTTCAGTGGCCAAAAATGATGATGCGCCGATAACCGGTACTTCCGGATGGTATCTGCCTTCCCGTACCCAGCTGCTTGATATAGCAGTGCTTGGCAGTAAAACATTGAACGGTTATAGTGCGATGGACGGAATGTACTGGACAAGCTCGTTTGACAACAATGGAACAAATGCCTATGTGGTCGTTTTCGGGGATGGTGCTATTGCAAATGAAACTTTCTATATCGGATCTGACACTCAGCAGAAGGTCCGGACAATACTTACATTTTAAATAAGAAGGAAATATGAAACGTTTATTGGATATTTCAATATGCTTGGTCATTATGCTTGTGGCCGTTTCCTGCGCTGACGGCATAATGGAGCCGTATGACGGCAATGATGAGGCCGGTCTGCTGTCCGTAGGCAGTCTTGACGTAGAGGATTTCGCAGGCACCTCAGCCACCCGTGCCGTCAACGACGGAGCGACGGTGACATTCGAAAACGGGGACGAGATGGGAGTGCTGCTGATTGACGAGGAAGGGGCTGCCTTTGAGAACGTGCTTTTCAGGTATGACGGCAACATCTGGCAGAATACCGGCGGCACATATTATTCCGGAAAGATAGGCAGTGCCATAGCATATTTCCCTTATAAGGACTTTACAGGATCGTTGCCGTCTACTGTGAACGAGCTCAGGCAGACGGTGTCGGAACTGACTGCAGATGATGCGGGATTTCGGGACAGGGACCTGCTGGTTTCCGAGGTGGAGGTGACTTCGCCGGAACTGGACATCCGCTTCCAGCACGCCTGGTCCATGATCGTGCTTTCCGGTGCTAAAACCTTGCAAGTGGAGGGGGGTGAGGTATTTACGTATATGCTGGCCCTCTCCGATGTAGGGTTTGCGATAGGTGACAGGCGGTATGTCGCCGAGGATGTCGGAGGCAGGTATATCTGCATAGTTGATGCCGAAACCCTCGAGCCGGACGACTTCCGCTATTTCTACACAGTGGATGGGACATCTTACGTGAAGACAGTGTCGGAGTCCAAGGCACTGGAGCCGAATCACAGCTACAGTTTCCCTTGCATTACCTCTGACAGCGGTGTTGGGACGGGAATTGCTGCCGGAGATTTTTACTGTACTTCGGACAGAACCGGCAGTGTTGTCGTCATTCCTGCAATGGCAGCTGATTTACCGTCGGGATTGACTTGTCACGGCATAGTTTTCCATGTCATGGATGATGAGGAATTCGGTAACTTTGCAACGATAAATGACTTGACGGCAGAGGGGTATCCCGGTTATGACGGACATGCTCTGGTAATCTCGCTTACGGCCGGACTTGGATTCGGAATGTCTAATGATGATGCAGGCCTTGTTAAGTCTGCGTTGGCAGAAGTTCTTAATACCAAAGATGTTGCGAATGGTTATAAAATAACGCAGATATTGAAAGGAAAAGCAGCTGAAGCTGGTTCAGGTATCACATTCAATGCTTTGAACAATCATACTGAAAGAGCTCCCGGTAATGTCACGGAATGGTATGCGCCTTCGTTCCACGAGCTGAAATATATGCTGAGGGGTATAGACCCAGAGGCAATAACAGGGGAAGGGCGTGTTTTTATAAACAGTCAGTTGAATAAAGTCTGCGATCTGCAGTTGACCGGAAATATCCCGTCTGTGACTTACATAGATAATAACGGTACTGGTTTCTGTCTGATTAAAGAAGATGGAAGCGAGGAGGGTTGGCATGGAATACCAGGGTCGGAAGTGTATTATCCTATTTTTGCATTTTAATTCAATAAAAAATTTACCATGAGAATCCATAGATTATTCATCGCTGCCGCAGCTATCCTGGCAATAGCGTCCTGCACTCCCGTCGGAGGAAATACCGATGCCGTTATAGAGAGGAAAGTGGAGCAGCTCCTCGTAGAGATGACTCTCGAGGAGAAGTTGGGTCAGATGAATCAGTTGAGCCCCTGGGACTACGATGACCTTGCGGAGAAGGTGCGCAGGGGAGAGGTCGGCTCGATACTGAACTGCACCGACCCGGAGCAGGTCAACCGGATCCAGCGGGTGGCAGTGGAGGAGTCCCGTCTGGGGATTCCCCTGATAGTGGCCCGGGACGTGATTCACGGATATAAGACCATATTCCCCATACCGTTGGGCCAGGCCGCTTCGTTCAACCCTGAGATTGTGGAGAAGGGTGCTCGAGTAGCGGCGGTGGAGGCCTCCTCGGACGGCATCCGGTGGACATTTGCCCCTATGATCGATGTCTCCCGCGATGCCCGCTGGGGACGTATTGCTGAGAGCCTCGGAGAAGACCCTTATCTCACCTCGGTCCTGGGAGTTGCCATGATCCGGGGATTCCAGGGCGATTCGCTGGATGACTCGACTTCGGTTGCGGCCTGCGCCAAGCATTTTGTCGCCTACGGTGCCTCGGAGGGAGGCCGGGACTACAATTCTACCTATATCCCTGAGCGGCAGCTGCGCGATGTCTATCTTCCGCCCTTCAAGGCGGCGGTGGATGCCGGTTGTGCCACTTTTATGACGTCGTTCAATGACAACGACGGGGTACCTTCGACTGCCAACCGATTTGTTCTTAGAGATATCCTGCGCGACGAATGGGACTTCGACGGGATGGTGGTGAGCGACTGGACTTCGGTGTCGGAGATGATCAACCACGGCTTCTGCGCCGATGCCAAGGATGCTGCCGAGAAGGCGGTCAATGCCGGGGTGGACATGGATATGGTCAGCGAGGCGTATATCAGGAACCTGGCCCTTTCGGTGGAGGAGGGGAAGGTGCCCATGAAGGTAATCGATGATGCCGTGCGCAATATCCTCAGACTGAAGTTCCGTATGGGGCTTTTCGACAACCCTTATGTGGATATGTCCAGGGAGGATATGACGTATGTTCCGGCTCATCTTGAGACTGCCCGCAAGGCTGTGGAGCAGTCCGTAATACTGCTTAAGAACGATGCCGGGACTCTGCCGCTCGGTGACAGAATCCGGACTATCGCCGTGGTGGGCCCGATGGCCGATGCTCCCTACGAGCAGATGGGGACCTGGACATTCGACGGGGAGAGGGAGCACACCGTTACACCGTTGGCGGCCCTTCGCGAGATGTACGGTGACAGAGTCCGTATCATCTACGAGCCGGCATTGGCCTATACCCGCGACAAGTCCCAGGCAGGAATAGCGAGGGCTGTAAATGCGGCCCGCCGTGCAGATGCGGTCATTGCCTTCGTAGGGGAGGAGGCCATCCTCTCTGGGGAGGCACATTCTTTGGCCAATGTGGAACTGCAGGGGGCACAGAAGCAGCTTCTGCGGGCTGTGGCTGCTACCGGTCGTCCGCTGGTGACGGTGGTGATGGCCGGCCGACCTTTAGTATTGACCGATGAGGCTGATGTCTCGGATGCCCTGCTGTTCGCGTTCCATCCCGGTACGATGGGCGGTCCGGCGATTGCGGATATTCTGTTAGGAAAGGTCAATCCCAGCGGAAAGACGCCGGTGACATTTCCCCGTATGGCGGGACAGGTTCCTGTCTACTATGGACAGAAAAGCACAGGTCGTCCTGCCCTTTCGGAAGAGATGCTGGTAGACGAGATTCCGGTGGAGGCCGGTCAGACCTCGATAGGCTGCCGCTCGTTCTACCTGGATGCCGGAAGTACTCCGCTCTACCCGTTCGGATACGGTCTGTCCTATACAACATTTGAATACAGCGGCCTGATGCTCTCGTCCGATACCTACGGTATGGACGATGATATAACAGTTACATTCAATCTAAGTAACTCGGGCCCATGCGAGGGTACGGAGATTGTCCAGCTTTATGTCCGTGATCTGGTAGGCAGCGTGACCCGCCCGGTTAAGGAGCTGAAGGCCTTCCGCCGCGTTACTCTCGGCAGCGGGGAGACTCAGGCCGTATCATTCAACCTGCCTGTCAGAGATCTTGCTTTCTGGGGCATGGATATGACCTACGGTGTTGAGCCTGGTGCATTTACCCTCTGGGTAGGTCCTGACAGCGCCACCGGTCTTTCCGCCGACTTCACGGTGGTGAAGCGGTAAACTTTTTCAGACTCATTCTGCAGCGGCAGCATTTCCCCCACGGATTTGCTGCCATTGTATTTTACATTCTTCCGGATTATTGGCGGATATGTGGATTTGTGCTAAATTTGTTCTGCGTATGTAAAATGATAAATCGTCAGAATATGCAGGAATACATCACATTGACCCGGCTGCTGCAGGGAATACGGGGGGCTGTGGCGGATAATTTCCCCGCTCCGGTGTGGGTGCGGGCGGAAATCCATGAGCTGAAGATGCACAATAACGGGCACTGCTACCTGGAACTGGTGGAGAAGGGCTCCGGGCGGGATCTGTTCAGCGCCAAGGTCCAGGCGGTCATCTGGAGGTCGAGACGGGCTCTGGTCGAGACGGCCTTCTATCAGGGAACGGGACGCAGGCTGGAGGTCGGAATGACTGTGCTTGTACTGGTAAGGGTGCAGTATTCGGAGGTCTACGGGATGAGCCTGAGCATTGAGGACATCGACCCGGCTTTTACTCTCGGGGAGGTGGAACTGGCCCGGCAGCGGACACTGGAGAGGCTGCGCAGGGAGGGAATGCTGGACATGAACAGCACCCTGCCGCTGTCCCGGCTGCCCAGGCGCTTCGCCCTGATCACTTCGGAGACTGCGGCTGGCTACGGGGACTTCATGCACCACCTCTACGACAATGGCTACGGTTTCAAGTTCTATACCCGTCTCTATCAGGCACCGATGCAGGGACCGACAGCACCCGGCGGCATCATCGCCGCCCTGGATGCGATAATGGCAGATGTGGAGGCCGGCGAGGTGTATGACGCGGTGCTGCTGTTGCGCGGAGGCGGGGCCGTGGCCGACTTGGTTTGCTTCGATGACTACGACTTAGCTGTGAACATCGCCCAGTTCCCGCTGCCCGTGATGGTGGCCGTGGGGCACGAGCGCGATACGCATATCTGCGACATGGTGGCCGCCCGCTCGGTCAAGACGCCGACGGCCTTGGCTGACCTGATAGTGAATGCCTTCGTAGAGGAGGACGCCTCTCTGACCGCTTTGGGTGACCGGTTGCGCTCCTCAGTCACACTGAGGCTCGACGGCATGCGTCAGAGGCTGGAGCAGACAGCCCGCCGCTTAGGCTCCGGCACCGAGATGCGCTGCCGCCTGGAGCGCAACCGTATGGACATGCTCCTGATGCGTATGCGGAAGGGTGTGACTCTCCGCTCCGGCAATGAGCAGAACGCCCTTAACATCCTGTGGATGCGGGTTAAGAGCGGTATCGCCCTGCGCCTGAAGGCCGAGTCCGGCAAGCTCGACATGCTCGAGCTCCGTGTCCGCAAGGGAGACCCGGTCGCCATGCTACGCCCCGGCAGCGCCTACGTCCTCCGTGACAACCGTCCGGTGGAATCCGCTGCGGATCTCGGCCCCGGCGACCGTCTCGAACTGATGCTGCGCGACGGCACCGCCCGCTGTATCGTCGAATCCGTGATGCAGGAACAGGACTTGCACGGAATCTGATTTTTTATTAAATTGCAACGATAATTGAAATATCTGGAATATGGCTGAAATGGAAAAAGTGAAATATGAGGAGGCGCTGGAGCGTCTGGAGAAGATTGTGGCTGAGATCGAGAACCCGCAGACGGCCGTGGGGGATATCCCCGCCAAGGTGAAGGAGGCGGCCTCTTTGCTCACATATTGCCGCAGGATGCTGAAAGAGAGTGAGGAGAGCATAGGCAAGATCCTTGAGGAACAGTAATGGACTGATTAGTGCTAACAACTTAAAACCGCAGTTATGATTTACGATACGGATCCTTATTTGTCTCCCTACCGCGGACAGATAGACAGGCGCTACAGGGAGCTGGTAATCAGAAAACAGGAACTGGCCGGATACGGCAGGCGGATTGCCGATGCGGTGAACAACCATCTGTACTACGGAGTACACGCCGACAGGAAGGAGGTGGTCTTCAGGGAATGGGCTCCGAACGCCACGGCGATGTACGTTATCGGGGATTTCAACGGCTGGCAGAAAAATGCGAAATACCGTATGAACCCTGTCGGAGGCGGTAACTGGGAACTCCGTCTGCCGGCTGCGGAGGTGCCTCACGGCTCTCTGTTCAAATGGATAGTGGAATGGAACGGCGGCAGCGGCGAGCGGCTTCCGGCATACGCTGTACGCTGCGTCCAGGACCCGGAGACGAAGATTTTCTCCGCCCAGGTATGGCTCCCTCCCAGGAAATACCGCTGGAGGCACACCCGTTTCGTCCCGCATAACCGCTGTCCCCTCATCTATGAGGCGCATATAGGCATGAGTTCGGAGGAGGAGAAGGTTGCGTCGTTCACCGAGTTCCGTCAGAACGTCCTGCCGCGCATCCGCGATCTCGGGTACAACACCCTGCAGATCATGGCCCTTCAGGAGCATCCCTATTACGGCTCGTTCGGTTATCAGGTCTCCAATTTCTTTGCCCTCAGTTCCCGTTTCGGCACTCCGGAGGAGTTCAAGGCCCTGGTGGACGAGGCGCACGGGATGGGCATAGCGGTGGTCATGGACCTGGTGCACTCCCACGCGGTGGACAATGAGGTGGAGGGCATCGGCATGCTCGACGGCACGGAGTACCTCTACTGCCATGCCGGAGCGAGGGGACGTCATCCTGCCTGGGGCTCGCGCTGTTTCAACTACGGCAAGCCCTCGACAGTCCATTTCCTGCTCTCGAACATCAAGTTCTGGATGGAGGAATATCATATCGACGGTTTCCGTTTTGACGGAGTGACCAGCATGATATATCTGGATCACGGTCTGGGCAAGGACTTTACGGACTATTCCTGCTATTTCGACGGCAATCAGGACGAGGATGCCCTGCTGTACCTCGGCCTGGCCAACACCATGATAAAGGAGATAAATCCCAAGGCTATAACGATAGCGGAGGATGTCAGCGGCATGCCCGGACTGGCGGCTCCGACGGGCGTCGGGGGCATCGGTTTCGACTTCCGCCTGAGCATGGGTATCGCCGACCACTGGATCAAGTGGATAAAGGAGCGCAGGGACGAGGACTGGAGCATGGGCGAGATTTACTACGAGCTGACCAACAAGCGTGCGGATGAGCGTACTGTCTCCTATGCCGAGTGCCACGACCAGGCCCTGGTGGGCGACAAGACGATTATTTTCCGCCTGATGGACAAGGAGATGTACACGGCCATGAACAAGGCTTCGCAGAACCTTACCGTCGAGCGCGGCATGGCCCTGCACAAGATGATCCGCCTGGTGACCATAGCCACGGCCGGGGACGGCTACCTGAACTTCATGGGCAATGAGTTCGGCCATCCCGAGTGGATAGACTTTCCGCGCGAGGGGAACGGCTGGTCCTATTTCTATGCCCGCCGCCAGTGGTCCCTGTCAGACAATCCGGACCTGCGCTACGGAGAGCTCCGGGATTTTGACCGGGCGATGATACATCTTTTCGCGGAAAACAACATTCTGACCGAGCGTCCGGTCCAACTTTACGTGGACGAGTCCCGAAAAGTTTTGATTTTTGCAAGAGGATGTTTTATCTTTGCGCTCAATTTCCACCCCTCTGAGTCGGTGGCAGACTTCAAGTTCCGGGCACCGGCGGGAGAATACAGGCAAGTTCTTGATACAGATGCGCCTGAATTCGGAGGATTCGGTCGGAATGATGAGAACACGGCTCATTTTACCGTGAAAGATAACGACTGTGACACACTTTCCCTTTACCTGCCCAGCAGGTCGGCCATAGTCCTGAAAAGAAAGTAACATATTATAAAAGGTATATGTCGTATCTTAAATTTGACAAAGAAGAATTGGTGAATCTGGAGTACTCTCTGGTCAGGGAAGTGCTCGCCACCAATAAGACCGGCGGATATCTGAACACTACTCTCGTAGGCTGCAATACCCGCAAGTACCACGGTCTGTTTGTGCTCCCCGTCAAGAACTTCGACAACAGAAGGTATGTCCTTCTGTCCTCGCTGGATGAGACCCTTATCCAGCATGGCCGGGAATTCAATCTCGGCATTCACTGCTATGGAAAGAACAACTATGAACCCCGCGGACACAAATACATCGTGGATTTCGAGTTCGACAAGTACCCCACGATAACATACCGGGTGGGAGGTATTCTTTTCAGCAAATCCATGCTTTTTCTGCACAACAAGGAACAGTTGCTGATAAAGTACACCCTGCTCGATGCACACTCGGCAACAACTCTGCGTCTCAGGCCTTTCCTTTCATTTAGGGAAATTCACACCCTGACCCATGCCAATGATGATGCAGACCGCGGCTATGTGACCGTCGAGAACGGAGCATCCTACAGGCTATACGACGGTTTCCCTACGGTCAATATCCAGACCAACAAGCAGAACGACTATTTCCACAATCCCGACTGGTACTACAATATCGAGTACCTCGAGGAGAAACGCCGTGGTTTCCTCTATCAGGAGGACCTCTTTACTCCCGGCTATTTCGAGCTTCCAATCAGAAAAGGCGAGTCTGTGGTAGTTTCCGTATCTACCTCGCCGGTAGCTGTCAAGGGACTGTCCGGAGTGTTTACGCGCGAAGCGGCCAGGAGAATTTCCCTCCAGAGCTACGACGACTGTCTGCACCGTGCGTCAAAGCAGTTCATAGTCAATACCGGAAAGGGCATAAAGGAAATCTACTCCGGCTATACCTGGCTCGGCAAGGGTCTGCGCGAGACTTTGATCTCACTGCCCGGACTGACACTTTTCTCGGACGGCGATACAGCCCAGTTCGAAGATGTGCTCGAGAGTACTTTCAAGATCTATAACCACCAGATACTGCACGGCTCCAAACAGGCTGATGCGGCCCTCTGGCTTTTCTGGGTGGTCCAGCAGTATGCGGCCTTTACCGGAGACAGCCAGGGTGTATGGCTTAAATACAGATCCCGTCTGAAGGCTGTCCTGAAGAGCTTCCTCGACGGAGGCAGGATGGGTGTCTATCTTTCTGACAACGGCCTGCTCTGGACACGGATGAACGGTGTCGCAATGTCCTGGATGAACGCATACGACAAGGACGGGGCGCCGGTGACTGAGCGCAGCGGCTGGCAGGTAGAGACCAATGCCTTCTGGTACAATGCGGTCTGCTACATGATAGACATGGAGACAAAGTACGGCTCCGATACCCGTTTCATCTACAGTCTCCAGCATGTCAAGGAAAAGCTGGATGCCAATTTCTACAATGTATTCTGGAGTGGGGAGCGTCAGCATCTCGCCGATTATGTGGACGAGAACGGACAGAATGTGTTCATGCGTCCCAACCAGATATTCGCC
This sequence comes from Candidatus Coprenecus stercorigallinarum, assembly GCA_018711305.1. Taxonomy (GTDB): domain Bacteria; phylum Bacteroidota; class Bacteroidia; order Bacteroidales; family UBA932; genus Coprenecus; species Coprenecus stercorigallinarum. The sequence goes on along the minus strand of DVIL01000004.1, from coordinate 9,767 downwards.
TGCTGTCTCGACTATACTCCACTGAGCGAAGAGGTCAGGGGCATAATAATGGAAGCGGTCAAAAAGGAACTGCTTACCGCCCGCGGAATCCGCACCCTTTCTCCTAAGAATTCCCTTTACAAGGGCGTGTACGACGGCAACCAGGACCAGAGGGATCATGCCTATCATCAGGGCTCTACGCGGGTATGGCTTCTGACTTTCTATATCGAGGCCATGTTCAAGCTCTATGGAAGCATGTTCGGGCGCCGTGCAACCGAACTTATCAATGCCTTCGAGGAAGATATCGAGCGTCACGGTATAGGTGCCGTCTGCGAGCTTTACGACGGGGATCCTCCGCACAATCCTCATGGAGCTATCTCCAGCTCCGTGGCAACTGCGTCCCTGCTTCGGTCCGAATATCTTGTAAACAAATATAAAACGGAGGAGTTATGAGAGTCTTAATGTTCGGATGGGAGTTTCCGCCCCATATCTCGGGCGGACTCGGAACAGCCTGCTACGGCATGGTCAGAGGACTGGCCAATAACGATGTGGATGTACTGTTCGTAATGCCTTCGGCATCCGGAGACGAGGACGGCAGGGTGGCCAGGATAATCAATGCGAGCGATGTGGAGGCCACTGATATCAAGTGCAGTCCCATGGATTTCCTTGAAAGGATCAATTTCATCAGGATAGGCTCCAACATGGTGCCTTACATGGATCCTCAGGATTTCACCGAGATGGTGGAGGAAGACAGGCACAACCAGGCCAGGGAGTTCAAGATCAACTTCAAGCAGAAATACAAATTCTCCGGCAAGTACGGTACCAACCTCATGGAGGAGGTGGCCCGCTATGCACTCGTGGGAGGGACCATTGCCCTGCAGAATGATTTCGACATCATTCATGCCCACGACTGGCTGACGTATGCGGCAGGAGTGGCGGCCAAGAGGCTGACAGGAAAACCTCTGGTAGTCCATGTACACGCCACCGAGTTCGACCGTACGGGCGAGAATGTCAACACTCAGGTCTATGCCCTCGAGAAGATGGGCATGGAAGCCGCCGACAGGGTGATCACTGTCAGCAATCTCACCCGCAACATAGTCATCAACCGTTACGGCATATCCCCGGACAAGGTGGTGACAGTCCACAATGCCGTGGATTTCAGCGGCCGTAACGAGATCGATGTCCGTCGCGGAGTTCCTGGGAAAGTGGTGACCTTCCTTGGACGCATTACCTTCCAGAAAGGTCCCGAATACTTTATCGAGGCAGCTAACAAAGTCCTTAAATACTATAAGAATGTGCGTTTCGTGATGGCCGGCAGCGGAGATCTGCTCAACCGTTCCATACGCCGTGTCGCCAAATTGGGCATATCAGACAGGTTCCACTTTACCGGCTTCCTCCGCGGAGCCGACGTCCAGAAGATGTTCGCCATCTCCGACGTGTATGTAATGCCGTCCGTCTCAGAGCCTTTCGGAATATCCCCTCTCGAGGCGATGAGGACCGGTGTTCCGACCATCATCTCCAAACAGTCGGGTGTGGCCGAAGTCCTGAAGCATTCCATCAAGGTTGACTTCTGGGATATCGATGCCATGGCCGACGCCATTTACGGCCTTCTCAAATATCCGTCTCTCGGAGAGATGGCTTCCCGCTGCGGTCTGGAGGAGGTCAACACCCTCAAGTGGAACAACGCAGCACAGAAAATCAAACAAGTTTATTTGTCAATATTGGATTAAAAAAGCACATTATTATGGAAACAAAACCTTCAATCTGCATATATTTTCAGGTTCATCAGCCTGACCGTCTCAGACAGTACCGTTTCTTCGATATAGGAAACGACCACCATTATTACGATGACTTCGCCAACAGGACAATACTCCGCCGTGTGGCAGAAAGATGTTATCTGCCCATGAACAAGCTCCTGCTTGAGATTATTGCTGCCTGCGGCAAGAAATTCAAGGTGGCTTTCTCCATATCAGGCTCAGTCATAGAGCAGTTTGAGGCCTACGCCCCCGAGGTGCTCGACAGTTTCAAGGCCCTGGCCGCCACAGGCTGCGTGGAGTTCATCGGCGAGACCTATTCGCATACTCTGGCCTCCCTGTTCTCGCCCTCCGAGTTCGAGAAGCAGGTAAAGCTGCACTCTGCCCTCATCTCAAAGCATTTCGGCAAGAAACCAAAGACTTTCAGAAACACCGAGCTGATTTATTCCGATGAGATCGGTGCCGCAGTAAGCAAGATGGGATTTACCTGCATGCTGACGGAGGGAGCCAAGCATATCTTAGGATGGAAATCACCCAATTATGTATATACCAATGCTATTAATCCCAAGCTCAAGCTTCTGCTCCGTAATTTCAGCCTGAGCGACGATATAGCATTCCGTTTCTCCGACAAATCATGGGACAAGTGGCCTGTGGATGCCGGCAAGTATGTCTCCTGGCTCACTGATTCAATCCGTGACGGTGAGGTCATAAACCTCTTCATGGATTACGAGACTTTCGGCGAGCATCAGAATGCATCTACAGGTATATTCGAGTTTTTCCGCGCCCTGCCTGAAGCTGTGCTTTCGCAGACTGATTTCGAGTTCTGCACCCCTCAGCAGGTAATCAGGAAGCACCAGCCCGTTGCTCCTCTCAACGTGCCCTTCCCGATATCATGGGCGGATGAGGAAAGAGACACGACGGCCTGGCTCGGCAACGAGCTGCAGAACGAGGCTTCTTCAAAACTCTATGCGCTTACCGACAAGGTGATAGCAACGGAGGATCCGAAGATAGCCAGGGATTACCTGAAACTGCAGGAGAGCGACCATTTCTACTACATGTGTACCAAGTTCTTCTCAGACGGAGCCGTGCACAATTACTTCAATCCGTACGACACCCCGTATGAGGCATTTATCAACTATATGAATGTTTTAAGTGACTTTATGCTGAGGATCGACGGACGTCTGAAACAAGAATAATATCCGTTACCAACATCAAGACATTTTATGAGTACTGAAAAAGTTGTGATGCCCGACTATCTGTTCGAGGCAAGCTGGGAAGTCTGCAACAAGGTAGGAGGCATTCATACCGTATTGGCTACCAAGTCACTGAACCTTTCCGAAGAACTGAAGAGCAACCATATCCATATAGGTCCGGACGTATGGGTGGATACAGCCCAGAATCCGGAATTTACCGAGGATCCGATACTCTTCCGTACCTGGAGGATCGCCGCCGCCGAAGAAGGCCTGCGCCTCAGGGTAGGACGCTGGAATATCCCGGGCAAACCTATTGCGATTCTTGTGGATTTTTCTCAGTTCATAGCCAAAAAGAATGAAATATTCACTACCCTGTGGGAAAAATTCAAACTCGATTCCCTTACAGGACAGTGGGACTTTATAGAGGCGGCCCTTTTCGGATATGCTGCCGGCAAGGTTATAGAGAGCTTTGTCAATTTCAACCTCCAGCCCCACCACCGCGTGGTGGCACATTTCCATGAGTGGATGACGGGGGCCGGCATACTTTATCTCAAGAGTGCCGGAGCGCATGTCGGGACCATATTCACCACTCACGCAACAGTGGTAGGCCGTTGTCTCGCCTGCAACAATGTGCCCCTCTATGAGACCCTTAACAACTGTAATGCGGACGAGAAGGCCCGTTATTACAACGTGATGGCAAAGCACTCCCTCGAGAGATGCGCCGCTGTCAATGCAGATGTCTTTACCACAGTAAGTGACATCACCGCCACCGAGTGTGAGCGTCTGCTGGGCAAGAAAGTGGATCTGATCACCCCCAACGGTTTTGACAACAGCCTGCTTCCGTCCAAAGACAAAAAGGAAGAGGCGGTTGCAGAGGGACGCAGTGCCCTGCTCGGTCTGGCTTCCGCAATGTGCGGGGAGGACTGCTCCGATGCGTTCATTATGGGTATCAGCGGCCGTTACGAATACAAGAACAAGGGAATCGATGCATATCTCGATGTTCTCGGAAGGCTCAACAACTCCAGCTACAACGGCCGGACAGTAGTGGCTTTCATCATGGTTCCCGCAGGTCACAACGGTCCGGACAAGGATCTTCTGTCCAAACTTTCAGGCAACGGCTCAAGCTATCAGTGCCTGACGTCGCACAGCCTTAGCGAGCCCGGAAACGATATAATCCTCAACAGGATGAAGGCCCTTGGCCTGACCAACCGTCCCGGCAGCAAGGTAAAGGTCATCTATGTGCCCTCTTACCTGAACGGGGACGACGGGGTCCTCAACAAGAAATACTATGACCTCCTCGTGGCCATGGACCTGACCGTATTCCCTTCGTATTACGAGCCTTGGGGATATACTCCGCTGGAGTCCCTGGCATTCGGCGTGCCTACCGTGACCACCACTCTGGCCGGTTTCGGCCTCTGGGTGCGCAGCCACTACAATGCCGCCCATCCCTCGATAACCATTGTGCCCCGCAATGATTCGAACTACGATCAGGTAGTCGAGACCATCCTCAGGCAGGTCATCGAGATGACACAGCTTACTCCCGAGGATGCCGCCAAATATAAGGCCAATGCCGTGGAGGTATCGGAGATTGCCCTCTGGAAACACAATATCTACTATTACAAGCAGGCATATTCCCTTGCCCTGGACCGTGTAGTCCATGCCATGGGGGCCTATCCCGAATACAAGGAGGACCAGGTGCAGAATTACCATCGCATCGAGGTCAACCGTCCCTCGTGGAGCCGTATTATCGTCACCCGTGTCATGCCTGAGAGACTGCGTTATCTGGACATCATCTCCAAGAACCTGTGGTGGTGCTGGAACCAGGAGGCAATGGACCTGTTCATGAGTATAGATCCCGATCTGTGGAAGCAGTGCGAGAAGAACCCTATTGCAATGCTGGACAGGCTGACTCTCGATGACTACAGAAGGCTCGAGGCTGATGCCGCTTTCCTGACCCGTCTGGATACCGTGACAGAGATATTCAAGACATATATGGAGGGCAAGAATGACCGTCCTTCCCCGTCAATCGCATATTTCAGTATGGAATACGGTCTGGACACCTCCCTCAAGATATATTCCGGAGGTCTTGGAATCCTCGCCGGCGATTATCTCAAGGAGTCCAGTGACATGAGGGTCAAGATGACAGGTATCGGACTGCTCTACCGTTACGGCTATTTCAGCCAGAGGCTTACGGCGCAGGGCGATCAGGTGGCCGACTATGAGCCTCAGGATTTCTTCAAGATACCGGCCATGCCTGTCAGGGATGAGAACGGTAACTGGAAGATGGTCTCCATAGTATTCCCCGGCCGAACAGTTCATGCCAAGATATGGAGGGTGGATGTCGGACGTACAGAGCTCTATCTGCTTGATACGGATTTTGAGGACAATCTGCCGGAGGACCGTCAGATTACCCATCACCTCTATGGCGGTGACTGGGAGAACCGTCTGAAGCAGGAGCTGCTGCTCGGCATCGGAGGTATCCGTGCGCTGCGTGCCTTAGGCATTCATTGCGACATATACCACTGCAATGAGGGACATGCAGCCTTCATCGGCCTGGAGCGTCTGCGCGAGTACATAGCTCAGGGAATGTCCTACAATGAGGCGATAGAACTGGTAAGATGTTCTTCCCTTTTCACCACCCATACCCCTGTACCTGCCGGTCACGATGCCTTCAGCGAGGATCTGCTGCGTACCTACATGAACCACTATCCCCAGAGGATGAAGATAGACTGGGAGACAATGATGGCTCTCGGCAAGATTAATCCTACTGACCGCAACGAGAAGTTCTCCATGAGCAACCTGGCCTGCAACCTTTCTCAGGAAGTCAACGGTGTGAGCTGGATGCACGGCAAAGTCAGTCAGGAGATACTCGGCGGACTGTGGCCTGGCTATCTGCCCGAGGAGCTGCACATCGGTTATGTGACCAACGGAGTCCACTATCCGACCTGGACAGCCCCCCAGTGGAAAGAAATACATGCCAAGGTATTCGGTGCCGACTTCGCGGCCCACAAATATGACAAGAAGTGTTTCGAAGGCATCTACTCCGTGGATGACAAGGTGATATGGAATGTCAGGAATGAACTGCGTGCAAGGATGATAGAAGTGGTGAAGAAACGTATTTCCAATACCGACATATCCAGCCACTATTCACCTCACCAGATAGTGACGATTATGGATACCCTGCGCAGCGACGTGCTGACCATAGGCTTCGCCCGCCGTTTCGCCACTTACAAGAGGGCACATCTGCTTTTCCGCGACCTCGACCGTCTGGACCGGATAGTCAACGACCCCGAGCGTCCCGTACAGTTTGTATTCGCAGGCAAGGCCCATCCTGCCGACAAGGCCGGCCAGGACCTGATCAAGAGGATTGTGGATATTTCCAAGATGCCTCAGTTCATCGGCAAGATAGTATTCGTGCCCAACTACGACATGAATCTGGCCAAGGCACTCGTGCAGGGAGTGGACGTGTGGATGAATACCCCGACCCGTCCTCTCGAGGCTTCCGGAACATCCGGCGAGAAAGCTGCCATGAACGGAGTGATGCACTTCTCTGTGCTTGACGGATGGTGGATAGAGGGTTACAAGAAGGATGCAGGCTGGGCTCTGCCCATGGAACGGACCTATGAGGACCAGAACTTCCAGGACGAGCTTGATGCCGCAACCATCTACAATATCATAGAGAACGAGATCGCTCCCGGTTTCTACGACGAGAGGGACAAGAAAACAGGAATACCTGCCCTTTGGATCAGCTATATCAAGAATACGATAGCTCAGGTGGCATCCAACTTCACTACCAACCGTATGTTGAATGACTATCTTGACAAGTATTATATGCCTCTGTACCAGAGGACACTCAAACTCAATGCCGACGATTGTGCGGTTGCCCGCGAGATAGCCTTCTGGAAGAAGAACATCAGGCACAGCTGGCAGCATGTGGAGATCAAGGACTACGTCCGTCCCACGGATTCCAATGACCAGCCGATGCTCGGCAAGGAAAGGCTTTTCGAGGTCGAGCTGTTCATAGGCGACATCAATCCGAATGATATCGGAGTCGAGCTTGTCTGGGCAGAGCAGGACCGCAAGGGTGTATATCACGTACGCAAGTGCTTCACGTTCGACTATGACTCCGGATCTGAGGGCACAGCACGTTACGTATGCCATCTCGTGCCCACGGCGACAGGAGTGTACTATTTGACAGTAAGGGTATTTGCCAAGAACGATCTCCTGCCTCACCGTCAGGATCTGGAACTTGTGAGATGGTTGTAGCCGCTACAGGTTTCTTCGACGGGGTGCACGCCGGACACCGGGCCGTACTTCAGGTGCTGAAGGATACGGCCCGGGAGGAAGGAGAGGAGAGCGCGGTGGTCACTTTCTGGCCCCATCCGCGCAATGTCCTCCAGCAGGACGCATCCACATTCCGCCTGCTCAACACTCTCGAGGAGAAGAAAGAGCTCATCTACCGCTTCGGCATCGACAATGTCTATGTCGTCCCCTTTACCAAGGATTTCAGCCAGTTGAGCACGACCGAGTTTATGAAAGAGTATCTCGTGGACCGCTTCCACGCAGATACTCTTATCATCGGTTATGATCACCGCCTTGGGCGCTCGTCCACTGCATCGAGGGAGGAGCTTGCGGCCTTGGCAGCCACCGTTGGTCTTAGGACCCGTATAGTCGAGGAGGTGCACTGCGGCGACCGGAAGGTCAGCTCCACGCAGATCCGCAACGCCCTTGCCGCAGGGGAGGTCCGGGAAGCCGCCGAAATGCTGGGCTACCGCTATTCCCTCCTGGGAGTAGTAGTCGCCGGCAACAGGCTCGGAAGGACAATGGGATTTCCCACAGCCAACATGGAGCTCTACGAACCGCTGAAAATAGTTCCTGCCAACGGAGTTTACGCCGTAGAGGCGGAAGTCCTCGGGCGGCGCCACGGCGGTATCTGCAACATCGGCACCCGTCCCACCGTAGGCGCCGGCAATGCCCGCACCATCGAGACCAACATCTTCGGCTTCAACGACGACATCTACGGCCTCGACCTCCGCATCAGCTTCATAGAGCGCATCAGGGACGAGCACCGCTTTTCTTCGATGGAAGACCTCAGGCACCAGTTGGAAAATGATAGGAAAATAGCAGAGAAACTGTTATGAAAAAATACGACATCTTCATAAGTTATAGAAGGGAAGGTGGATACGAGACGGCAAAACACCTTTTCGATTTATTGGACAGGGACGGTTTCAGTGTCAGTTTTGATATCGACACCCTGCGTAATGGGGACTTTGATACTGACATATTCCGTATCATCGACGGCTGCAAGGACTTTATCATCATCCTGTCACCCGGAGTATTCGACAGATGTGTAAAAAACTCTGCGCAGAATGATGACTGGGTAAGGAAAGAACTTGCCTATGCCCTGAAACAGAAAAAAAACATAATTCCGGTAATGCTCAAGGGATTCGAGGGCTTCCCGCCGGACCTGCCCGCTGACATAGCCGGAATTGCAAGGAAAAATGCCGTCATTTACGAAATGCATTATTTCAATGCATTCTATGAGAAACTAAAAAAAGACTTTCTGGGAAGCCGCAGAAGGAAAACCTGGGTCGTGCCGGTAATTGCGGCAGCTATTGTGATTGCGGCGCTGGCATGGTTTGCGGTAGGGAAGGGTGTACTGCAGCACATCGGAGATACGGAAGCTGTAAGTTTCCCTGAATGGCTGTTTGCCGATGAGCCAGGTTATATTTGCATAGTCCCGCCGTGTGGGGATAGCGATAATGAGGCATCGGAAATACTTCCTGTAATATATGCCGCATATCAGTGGGTGATAGACGAAGGGAAACCTGTCTCAGAAAGGGACACCATGATATTGGGAAAATTCAGAGGGTCCATTCAGACACAGGATAAGCTCTATTTTGATTTTACTGTCAACAGAAGCATGCAGATGACCGGTGGTGAGACGGCCAGCAGGATTTCCGTGGCAGGAGCACCGGAACAGTCTTCTTCCGCATCGTCCTTTATCGAAATATTCCGTTATACGATGTTCGAGGAAGTCGAAACCGAAGAAGGGGCTTCGTCTACCATGGGAGGCCAGGTCAGAAATTATATTACCGGCCAGATAACGGGCGTCCCGTTTGTTCTGGAAACCACAAGCATCCGGGATAAAGGATTCCTTAAGCTATTGCTGAATGGGGAAGAAGTCATGATGCCGTTTTCAGGTACGGAATATATTGACGGAGGAAAATTCATAGCCCTTGAAGAAGGAAAGACAGTAGAAATAGATATTGAGAACATACCCTCAAGCGAAGACTTGAGCGAATACGGCTCTCTAAGCAGATTATGGGCTTCGCTCATATTCGACCAGTTTGCTTTCTCGAGCTGGCCCCTTGCCGATGTACATGTGAAAGCCATAACTGATGTCGGACCGGACGGCAGCATGGCTGAAGGCGGAATTTATTTGACCGACGATACCTTCCTTGAGCCCTACCGTCTTGTTCTGAACGGTATCAAGGATGGCAAAGTCTCATTCAGCATGCGGATGGACAAGGAAAGAGAGCAGCAATGCATACAGGCTTTGGAATATAGAAAAAATGAGGATAATCTGACTCATGACGATCTGTTGAAAGGACTGCAGCAAATGTAGCGGCATTGCATTTATCCGGTAGTTTCCCTATATTTGTAATTACAAAAAATCTGATTGTATATGGACTGGCTGAGTATTATCATAGCGGTACTGGTTTTCGTACTTCCGGCGATTTTCGAGAATGACAAGAAGAAAAAGCGGAAGAAGGTTGCCCGGGAGCCTTTCCCCGAGGCTGTGGAACCGGAGTTCGGGCAGCAGCCGGTGTCGGAGCCT
>DVIL01000035.1 GCA_018711305.1 Candidatus Coprenecus stercorigallinarum | reverse complement strand
CCAGATCTGCGACATCAAGCGGTTTCAGAACAAATACCTGGCATCTGGACAGCAGTGGGGTAATCACCTCAAATGAAGGATTTTCAGTAGTCGCTCCGATAAGGGTGACGGTGCCGGTTTCCACGGCTCCGAGCAGGGCATCCTGCTGGGACTTCGAGAAGCGGTGAATCTCATCGATGAACAGTATCGGTGAACCTTTGGCAAAGATAGAGCTGTCTTTTGCCCTCGAAAAGACATCGCGCAGATCCTTGACACCGGAACTGATGGCCGACAGTGTATAGAAGTCGCGGTGCAGTTCCTTAGAGACAATGTGGGCCAGAGTTGTCTTGCCGACACCGGGAGGCCCCCAGAGGATGAAGGAGGATATGTTCCCGGACTCGATCATTTTGCGCAGTACGGCACCTTGTCCGACAAGATGCTGCTGGCCGACGAAATCGGTCAGGGAATTCGGACGCATGCGTTCCGGCAACGGTATCGTTGGAGCGGATTGAAGAGGGGCTGCCTGTGCAAAGATCGAAGAATCGGACATGAATAGGTACCCGGCTAAATCCTATTTAACATAATATAAATTGTATTAGAATAGCTGTCTTTCTATAGACTGCAGCAGCCTGAGCTGTGCACGGGTTCTTACAAGGTTGTGTTCTGGATACTTTATCTTGTAATAATGGTCGCCGTCTATGTAGTCCATCAGGAAACGCAGCACTTGCTCATACGTAATGTATCTGGCCGAAAACGGCAGATAATCGCGCTCTACAGGTGTAAGGAATGTACCGGCTTCTGACAGATATCCGCGCAGGAATGCATCGTACATCTCCCGGCTCATGGATACCCGGTCAAGGTCCGTATCATCCTCGGCGCCTGTGTTGGTATAGGAACGGATCGAGTCACCGAAGTCGTACAGGCACGGTGCCTTGAGCACGGTATCGAGGTCGAGCACACACAGTACGTTACCGTCCCTGTCAAACAGCATATTGGCTATCTTGGTATCATTGTGCGTGACTCTCAACGGTATTCTGCCGGTCTCGACAAGGTTGTAGAAACCAAGCATATCCTGCCTTCTGGATTCGATTTCGTCTATCAGGTCCTTGACTGATGCCGCCCTGTTTTCGGGATCCCTGGCCAGAGTGTCATCCCACTGCCGGTACCGGAAACTGATATTGTGGAATCCCGGCAGCGTATCTGTCAGAGGCTGGTCGAAATCTGAAAGCATGGCCTGGAACCTGCCGATGCCATGGCCTCCCTTTTCCGCCAGCAATGGTGTGTCAGCTTTATCGTAACTTATTGAATCATCGATAAATAAAGTCACACACCAGAACTCTTCACCATGTCTGTAATAGAGATTGCCGTCTTTTGCAGGTACGACTGTCAATGATTCTCTCATCGGATCCCCTCCTGCAGCTGCTATCTTCTTCTTAAGATGCTCTGTAATGGCCTGGATATTGTTCATCATCCCGGGAATATCCTTGAAAATGTTGGTGTTCTTGCGTTGGAGGATGTATTTTACCGGGCTGTCCGAAAGCCTGATGATATATGTGTCATTGATGAATCCGTCTCCGAGATTGTCCACCTGGAGGGGTGTTCCCTCCAGCCGGAAATTGCGGGCGATATCCAGAAGCTGTGTGCCTGTTGTCATATCTTTTTGATCGAATTAATAGGAAGAATTATTGCAGTTTCAGCAGTGTCCCTGCGTCCGAGGCAATCTTCACATCCACAGGAGTCGAGCTGTTAAGGTCAGCTGTCTCGGCGATGCCGAAATACTCGAAAGCGTGTTTGGGAATGTTGACTTTTATATTGACTCTGTCATTGGAAAAATTGGCGGCGCAGAGATATACGCTGTTGTTGAATTTTCTCAAAAAGACGAAGTGGCGGTCGGGATCGAAATATTCCGACTTTGGATTGGCATATTCCAGATCGAATGTCTCGCCCCTGCGTATGGCCGGTTCCGAGGTCTTTTTCATGAATTCCCTGTAAACCACGTAAAGAGCCTGTTCTTCGTATCCGAGATATTTCATAGGGTCCCCGGCCTTGAGTCCGCGCAGCCAGGCCCTGACTTTGGGCAGGGAACAGAAATCGAAGATGGATGTCTTTTCAGGACCCTCCCCGAATTCCTGCCCGAAGTACAGCATGAATGGTGCCGTATTGAAGAAAAGCGATACGAACAGGGCTGCAAGGCCTCCGAACGGACTTCCTGCGAAATACGGAGAGGATATCCGGTCTTCATCATGGTTTTCGAGGAAATTCAGCATCCTTTCCTGGTATTTGCCGAGTTTCTGCCACTCCAGGGTCAGGCTGCTGGCAGGAGCCTCTCCCCTCACCACCTTGCGGAGAGTATCATAGAATCCGGACTTGTCGTAAAGATAGTCGAATCCTCCCTTTTCAAACAGTCCGGCGTAGTTGGCGGGATCATAGGCTTCCCCGATAAATATGAGTTTCGGATATACCTTCTTTACAGCAGGGATGCACCAGCCCCAGAAATCCACAGGGACAAGTTCCACCATGTCGCAGCGGAATCCCCCTACCCCTTTTGATGCCCAGAACAGAAGGATGTCCCTCATCTTTTCCCAGGTATCGCGTTCGGAGTAGTTGAGCTTGACCGTATCGGTCCAGTCCCAGTCATGGATGCGTCCAGGGTAGAAATTACGCTCGTCAAAGCCGTTGACACCGCTCCGGTAGGCAGGGGACACATGGTTCGGCACGAAGTCGATGATGGTCTCCATGCCTGCCTCCCTGGTCCTCTTGACCAGTGCCTCGAACTCTTTCATCCGCAAACTTTCCTTTGATGCGAGGTATGGATTCACATCATAGTAATCTGTAATTGCAAACGGAGAGCCTGCACCGCCTTTTACTCCAGGATCACCTGTGACGGCATGCCTGATGATTCCGGTGTACCATACATAGGAGACGTTGAGCCTGCGGATCTCTCCGAGGACGGATGCCGTAATGTCCTTGAACTTTCCGGTTCCGTTCTCGGATAGAGAGCCACCTGGCATATTGACGCTGCG
>DVIL01000034.1 GCA_018711305.1 Candidatus Coprenecus stercorigallinarum | reverse complement strand
CCTTCTTCCGTGCTGTCTTCATTTCCGGCAAGTGTCTCAAGTTCGCCGATGTCCTTGCGGACTGCGACATATACGTGGCGGAGCCGCGAGAACTCCTCGAACAGGTCTATGGTCAGGTCGTAGTTGATTCCGTCGCGGAGGACCTTCCCGCTGACCATTCCGATGGGAATGCCGGGGGGATAGATGAGCGAATATCCGCTCGAGACCACTGTGTCGCCTTCGAGCAGTTCCGTGTGTACAGGAATGTCATGCAGGATGCTCTTGTGGACGGAACGTCCGTCCCACTGGAGTACGCCGAAGGTGTTTGTCCTTGTGAGTGTGGCGCTCGCCATGTTGTCGATGTCGAGCAGGGAGGATACCTTCGAGTATTTTTCGCTGACACTCTGTATGTAGCCTACCAGTCCCCTGTCGGTGACCACGCCCATGTCCTCCCTGACTCCGTCCCTGCGTCCTTTGTTGATGATAAGGACGTTGTGCAGACGGTCAGTGCTGTTGGATACGACAAGTGCAGGTATGTAGTCGAAAAGAGGACTTTCTGTCCGGACCGAGTCAGGAACGGATACGTCCGCGAGGGCGGCCCGCAGCCTGTCGTTTTCACGGCGGAGAGCCACATTCTCTTCAGCCAGTTTCCGGTTGAGGCTGCCTAAATTGAAATATCGGCCGATATTCCCGGCAACTCCTGAGAAAGCGTTGGTTACAGCGGATACGGATTTGATGATTTCGGTCCTCTGCAGAACGCTGTTGTGTGAAATGAGCCGGAGGGCAACCGTTTCCAACAGGATGAAGACGATAATGTTGATAAGGTATAATATGTATTGGTTCCTGCCTTTCATCTGCGGGGTATGCCTGGATTACCGCATCAGGAAAGGATACTGGGAAGGACTCCTCAGAGCTATGCTGGTACCTCTTGCAACGGCTCTCAGCGGATCTTCGCCTACGTGGAACGGTATGTTTATCTTCTCGTAGAGCCTCTTGTCAAGACCTCTGAGCAGTGCGCCGCCACCGGTGATGAAGATACCTTTCTGAACGATGTCCTGGTAGAGTTCGGGAGGAGTCTGCTCCAGTACCTGGAGTATCGCTGCCTCTATCTTGGCTACAGACTTGTCCAGACAGTGCGCCACTTCCTGGCTTGTTACCGCAATCTCTACGGGGTGTGCAGTCATCAGGTTGGGGCCGCGGACGATGAAGGGCTCCGGGGTGTCCTCGAGGTCCGGGATTGCCGCGCCTATGCGGATCTTGATTTCTTCGGAGGTGATCTCGCCCACTTTTATGTTGTGCTGCTGGCGCATGTACTGCTGGATGTCGGAGGTGAACACGTCACCGGCCACCCTTATGGACTGGCTGGTCACTATGCCGCCGAGAGATATGACTGCAATCTCGGATGTGCCGCCTCCTATGTCCACAACCATGTTGCCCATAGGTGCATTGACATCGAGACCAATACCCATCGCTGCTGCCATCGGCTCGAAAATCATGTAGATGTCCCTTGCGCCTGCATGCTCGGCGGAATCGCGTACGGCTCTGATTTCCACTTCCGTACTTCCTTTAGGTATGCAGATGACCATCTTCAGGTTGGGGGTGAAGAATGTCCTGCGGTAGTTTATCATCTTTACAAAGCCCCTTATCATCTGCTCGGCAGCGTTGAAGTCTGCGATGACTCCGTCGCGCAGCGGACGGATGGTCTTGATATTGGGGTTTGTCTTTTCATACATCAGTTTTGCCTTCTGCCCCACTGCGATGGGCTTGCCCGTGCTCTGGTCGAAGGCTATCACCGAGGGCTCGTCAACCACTATCTTGTCGTCCTGGAGGATAACTGTGTTGGCCGTTCCTAAGTCCATGGCCAACTCCTGTGTCAGAAATGAGAATCCCATATTTTTGCTTTTGTAGTCGTTTTAGTGTTTGAAGTGTCTGTGTCCGGTCATCACCATTGCCATTCCGTGCGCATCGCAGTATTCCACACTGTCATTGTCGCGGATGGAGCCGCCCGGGTGTATGACGGCCTTGATGCCTGCCTTGTCGGCTATCTCCACACAGTCCGCGAAGGGGAAGAAGGCGTCCGAAGCCATGACGGCCCCTTCGAGGGAGAATCCGAAACTGCGGGCTTTCTCTATGGCCTGCTTGAGGGCGTCGACGCGGGAGGTCTGGCCGATGCCGCTGGCTATCAGACGGTGGTCCTTGGCCAAGACTATGGCGTTGGATTTGGAGTGTTTGACAATAATGTTGGCGAAGAGCATATCCTTGACCTGCTCCGGAGTGGGCTCTGCCTTTGTCACTGTCCTGAGGTCGCCGGGAGTCTCCCTGAATGTGTCCCTGTCCTGAACCAGAACACCTCCGAGCATCGAGCGGAACTTCACGTCCGAGGGACGGGCGGAGGCGCTGCGCAGGATGATGCGGTTCTTTTTGCTCTCGAGAATCTGAAGGGCCTCCGGCTCGTAGTCCGGAGCGATGACCACTTCGAAGAATATCTTGTTCATCTCCTCGGCTGCAGCCTTGCTGACCGGTCTGTTGGCGGCGATGATGCCTCCGAATGCGGATACGGGATCTGCTGCAAGGGCCGACTGCCATGCCTCGAGTACCGTGTCCCCTACGGCACAGCCGCAGGCGTTGTTGTGTTTGATGACAGCCACTGCGGTCTCTTCGAAATCGGAGATGAGCTCCAGTGCGGCTTCGATGTCCAGCATATTGTTGTAGGATATTTCCTTGCCGTGAAGCTGTTCCGGCAGGGAACCGTCGGCTCCGTAGTAGAAAGCTTTCTGATGGGGGTTCTCACCGTAACGGAGATGGGTGGCACGGGTCTCGCTGCGGGTGAATGCGGGAATGCCCTCCTTTATGTTGAAATACTGGAAAATGTGCGTGTCGTAATTGGAACTCTTGAGGAATGCCCCGGCGGCAAATTTCCTGCGGTCCCCGACGGTGGAGACTCCTTTCTTCTCCTTCAGCAGTGTGAGAAGGTCAGGGTAGTATTCCCGGCCTGCTACTATGATGACATCGTTGTAGTTCTTGGCTGCGGCGCGGATGAGGGATATGCCGCCTATGTCGATCTTCTCGATAATCTCTTCCTCTGTCGCTCCCTTGGCTACGTATTCCTCGAACGGATACAGGTCCACGATCACCAGGTCGATACCCGGAATCTCATACTGCTCCCGTTCCCTGATGTCGGAAGGCTCTTCCCTGCGGTAGAGTATGCCTCCCATGATTTTCGGGTGGAGGGTTTTTACACGGCCTCCGAAAATGGAGGGATATCCTGTGATGTCCTCAACCGCGGTAACAGGAATGTTATTGGTGGAAAGGTACTGTTGGGTGCCCCCTGTGGAGAGTATCTCAACACCTAATCCAACGAGCTCATTTGCAATGTCTAAGATGAGATCCTTGCTGTACACTGAAATCAGTGCTCTCTGTATCTTCCGTTCGCTGTTCATATCGGGTGGATAACTGTTTTGTTATTTTTGTTTTTGGATTTTTTGAGTTGCAAAAATAACAATTAATGCTATACAAATAGTATATTTGAAAAAATATTTTAAGCCATTTCAATGCGCCCCAGATACGTAATCATACCGGCCGGCGGAAGCGGCAGCAGAATGGGCTCCGAAATACCCAAGCAGATGCTTGATCTCAGGGGTAAACCGGTGCTGCGCCGGACCGTAGAACTTTTTATGGACCTGCCTTTCAAGGTCGGCATAGTCATTTCGATAAATCCTTCGATAAAGGATATGTGGATGGAATACTGCAGGCAGAACAATTTTGTTTTCAAGAGTATTCTTACTCCGGGAGGACTCACGCGCTTCCATTCCGTGAAAAGGGCCCTGTCATATCTGCCTGACGGGGGAATAGTGGCCGTGCATGACGGGGTGCGTCCTCTGATGCGGAAAGAGGACGTGGCCGCCATTTTCGAGGAAGCGGAGGAGCATCCGGCCGTAGTACCGCTGATGCCTGTGCAGGACTCGATGCGGAGGCTCGTTTCAGACGGAGTGACGGAGATTGTGGACAGGGAAGAATACCGCCTGGTGCAGACACCCCAGGTGTTTCATACCGAAGTGCTCAGAAAAGCATATTCGCAGGCTTTTACCCCCGAATTTACAGATGATGCATCGGTTGTGGAAAGAACCGGCGTCCCCCTGCATTTCTGCGCGGGGAGCCGCCTGAACATAAAACTGACTACCCCTGAGGATATGGTCCTGGCAGGAGCGCTGATAGATTCGGGGTGCCTTAGATGATTGTCATGATCCGGGAAAAGCCGGTCATGTTGAATATTTCCTTGATCTGGCTGTTCATGTTCATGATGACAAGTTTCCCTCCCCTCGCATTGACACTTTTCTGGAGGGTCAGGAAGAGCCTGAGACCGGAGCTGCTGATGTAGGCAAGCTCGGAACAGTCGATTTCTATGTCGGGATTGCCTCCCTGAAGCAGGGGCGCCATCTTTTTCTCGAATTCGTCGGAGTTGGTGGTGTCCAGCCTGCCTGTCACTTTTGCCAGTGTCTTTCCGCTTTCAGTAGTTGTGATTGTCAGGTCCATATTCAGATTATTTTAGTTAATTTCAAAATATTCTCGTCTCCTTTGCGCTCGTATTCCACCCTGTCCATTATCTGCCTGACCAGGAAGATGCCCAGACCGCCGATCTTGCGGTCTTCCGCACTCAGGGTGATGTCAGCCTGAGCCTTTGCAGTGGGGTCGAAAGGCACTCCGCGGTCGCTGATGCAGAAGTGGAGCTCCCGTCCTTCCTTGTTGTAGCGGACTGTGATGCTGTTGCCTGTCTCACCTCCCGGGAAGGCGTAGAATATCACGTTGGATACAGCCTCTTCGAGTGCCAGATTGATGCTCATGGCAGTGTTGCTGTCCAGTCCGGCTTCGGAGCAGACGCTGTCTGTGAATCTTGTCAGTTTTTCGATTTCCGACACGTTGTTCTCGATTCTGAGGGTATGGCTGTAGGGATGGCAGGGCGAGTTGTTGCCGTAGTATTTCACGGCGAGAATGGTCAGGTCATCGCTTTGTACGGCATCCTGTACATGTCTCTCGACATCTCTGTAGACTCCGAGCACGATGTCCTGGGCGGATTCCCCGTTCTGCGCAGTCAGTGACTGGATCAGCCGCTGTTCGCCGTAGAGCTGTTTGTCCCTGTCCTCGGCTTCGGTAATGCCGTCAGTGTAGAGTAGCAGGGTGGTGCATGGCTCGAGGGTGATTTCGGCTTTTGAGTATTCGAAGGTGTCGAAGAGGCCTATAGGCAGGTTCGGGTCAGGGTTCATCCTTGTAACTTTGCCTGAAGGTCCCAGCAGCAGGGGAGGGTTGTGGCCGGCGTTGGAATAGGACATCACTCCGGTCCTGAGATCGAGTATACCGGTGAAGATGGTGACGAACATATTGGTCTCGTTGGTCTCGGCCAGGGCCTTGTTCATGGACTCGATGATTTTCGCCGGATCTTTCAGGGTCGAGGCCACCGAGCGGAAATGGCTTCTGGTTACGGCCATGAGGAGTGAGGCCGGCACACCTTTGCCCGATACGTCCCCGATGGCGAAGAAGAGCCGGTCGTCCTTGATGAAGAAGTCGTAAAGGTCACCGCCGATTTCCTTTGCAGGGTACAGGACTGCGTACAGGTCGATGTCGTCCCTTTCCGGGTATGGAGGGAATGTCTTGGGCACCATGCCCATCTGTATTTCGCGGGCGATGTTCAGTTCGCTTTCTATGCGCTCCTTTACGGCTGTGGTGCGGCGCAGACGTTCCATATACTGGGACAGGGACTGCTGCATGGAAGAGAAGGTGCGGCACAGGCGTCCGACCTCGTCATTGCCGCGGAAGTCGGGCATGGGTGAATTGAAGTTCCCCTTTGCTATCTTGTCCGCCGAGGCTGCAAGAATACTCAGGGGTACAGTGGCCTTGCGTACTGTCAGGCTGACTGTAATGGCCAGAATGATTAGGGACAGCAGGGCTATGGCGAGCATTATGCAGGCTATGCTGTAGGCTCCTGCGAATATGTCGCTTTTGGGGCAGACTGCGGCTATGCTCCAGCTGTTGGAAGGTACGGATGTGAAGAAAATGATGCTGCGCTGTCCGTCTATTGTGATTTCGCTCATGCCTGTTTCGCCGGCAATCATCCTTTTCCCGGTTTCTGCAAGGGACGGGTTGTCGGTAAGCAGTGCTTCGGAAAAGATGGTCTCGTTGATGATCAGATCCTTGTCCGGGTGAACGATATATCCGGCGGCTTTACCGAGGACGAAATTGTAGGAGTTCTCGTAGAGCCTGATGCTGTCGATGGTGCTGGTTATCCAGCCGGTCTCGATGCTGGCGCAGATGGCACCTATGAATTTCCCGTCGCTGTCATGCAGGGGAGCGGTGTAGGAGCACAGCGACAGTTGCTCCCAGACCTTGTCTATGTACGGGTCGGTCCAGTAGGTGCTGTCGGTGCATTTTGGAATCACGTACCAGTCGTAGTAGGGGTACTCGTACATGGAACGTTCGATCATCATTGTATTAATGGTGTCTCCGTCCTTTATGGCGTAGGCGGCGAACTGTTTCCGGTTGCGGTAGTAGTATGGCTCGAGGGCGATTATGATGTCCGTCAGCTGCGGGGTGTTGCGTAGAACGTCAGAGGCAAGCCTGAGAAAGTCGGAAGTGTCCCGGCTCTGGACTGCCATTTTCTCTGCCCTCGGGACGGTGTTGTCTATCACTGCGGCAATGGGGCTGAGTACGTTTTCCATCTCGAGATTCAGGGCCTTGAGCTGGCTGTAGGCGTTGGTGACAGCCTCCTTGCGCACGAGACCGTAGCTGAACCTGAATACGGTAAGGGTCGCAATCAGGAACAGAAGCGCTGTAAGCAGGATGACATACAGGCTGATCCGTGTTGAAAATGATCTGAACACTCTCATGGCTTTACAAAATCGGAATATTCGACGGGTGAGAGAATCAGGTTGTTGTCCTGCAGCATCCTGACGGTAAAGTCAAAACGGGATCTGTCGAGGTGGAAGGGAACCGCCCCTGTGCTGTCTTCCTGAAGTTTCAGGACAGTACGCAGCATGTGTTCCTGGTTGGCCCTGCTCGACGATATCCTGAGCTCCCTCATGGTGCTGACTATGGTGTCGACGGTGGTGTCGAAATTCTCCGGTCTGCGGACCCATTCCCAGCCGCGGCGCGTGGCCTCTGTGAAACGCTCTATTACGTCCCTGTGGGTGTTGTAATATTCCTCCGTGGTGTAGACGCCGTCTTCGGGAATATCATATCCTTCATCCCTGAGATAGACGATGTTGTCCCTGCCCACCTCTATGCCGGCCATCCGGATCTGGAAATACTCGTTGTACTCTGTGGCTACCATGGCGTCCACGGCCCCTGCGCTGAAGGGATAGATGTTGGAGAGGATAGGAACCCATTCCACATCGAGGGAATTGTAGGTGGTAAAGCATATCGCTGCCTCGAAGAAGCCGTTGGTCCATCGTCCTATACGTTTGCCGTTGAGGTCTTTGAGACCTTTCAAAGGTCTGTTTGAGATAATCATTGTGGAGCTGGTCTCCGAAGTCTGGAGTATGTTGACCAGCGGTGTGCCGAGGTCCCGTGCAATCAGGGCATCCACAAGCATTGAGGTAATGATGTCCGCGACTCCGTCATGCAGTGCCCTGGTGCTGGGGTATGACTCGTATCCGTATCCCAATATGACCTCAAGTCCGGCATCACTGTAGAAGCCGTTGTTGTACGCCATTATCATTCCGGCGAACTGACACTGGGGCAGCCATTGCAGCATGACCTTGACAGTGTCCGTCTGGGCCCTTGACGTGGATACGGACGTGCATGCGAGCAGCAGCGCAGAGAGCAATATCTTGCAGAGTCTTCTCATGTACACAAAATTAAAACCATTTTGTGAAAGTTACAAACCTGTCTTTGCCGTGAAAGTCCTGAAGGATCTCCACATCGCTGAAGCCGCGGCTTTCGAACAGTTCGCGGACACGGGATCCGAACGCCTCGTTGATCTCCATCCAGCATTTCCCGCCCATCCTTACCGTTGACTCCGCCCATCCTGCAAGTGCCTTGTAAAATCTTAGCGGGTCGTTGTCGGGGACGAAAAGGGCTTTGTCCGGCTCGTAGTCCAGGACATTCGGGGCCATGAAGTCCTTCTCGCTCTCGCATACGTAGGGGGGGTTGGAAACCAGCAGGTCGAGGTCTTCAAGATTGGGCATCAGGTCGCTGGACCGGTCTCCCGGGGCAGGGGGGCCTTCGAGGATGTCGGCCTTGAAGAATGCAGGAGGGCAGGGGACCTTCTGGCGGCAGCCTTCATCGAGGTAGATTTTCTGGCTTCCGGCCACCGCGAGGGCCTCTTCGTCTATGTCGCATGCAAATATGTCGGCATTGGGGAAAGCGGCTGCGAGAGTCCATGCTATGCAGCCGGAGCCGGTGCCGGCATCGAGTATCCTCGGCTCGCGGATTCCGGAGGAGTGCAGATCCTCTATGATCATCCGGCAGAGCTGGGCAGTCTCCGGTCTGGGTATCAGAACGGCTTCCGACACATTGAAGGTATGGCCTTCGAATGTCTCCTGTCCGGTGACATACTGTACCGGCCTGTCGGCGGCAAGCTCGTCGAGCGCTTCCTGAATGCGTACGAGATCAGGTTTTGGAATGGGAACATTCGGCTCTACCGAGTATTCGTATTCGGAGAGTCCGAGAAAATGCGAGAGGATCCGAACCGAGACAGCTTTGGCCTCACCTGGGGAATAGTGTCCGGCAAGGCTCTCCGTAGCTTTGGTTACAAATTCCTTTCTGGTCATAACTCGCGGCTGTCAGTGCGGTCCATAAGGCCTGTCATAAACTTTTCCATGGTCATGCCGGCCTCGCGTACCATCTGCGGAACGAGACTGGAGCTGGTCATGCCCGGGTTGGGATTGAGCTCCAGGAAGTAGGGCTTGTCGTCCAGTCCGAGGATGAAATCCATGCGGACCAGCCCCCTGCAGCCGAGCCGGCTGTATATCTTCATTGCAGTGTCCTGCACCAATGCTTTCTGGAGCGGGGGTATGGGGGCGGGACATAGCTCGCGGCTGGCACCGTTGTATTTCGCGTCGTAGTCGAAGAAATCGTTGTCCGAGATAATCTCTATAAGCGGCAGGGCATGGACTCCGTTCTCGTCGTCGTAGACACCGCAGTCGATTTCCCGGCCCACGATATATTTCTCGAGTATTATGGAATCGCTGTCCTCGAAAGCCTTGTCGATGGCCTCAGGCAGGTCCTGGACTTTCCTGACCTTGGATACTCCGAAACTGGAGCCTCCGTCACAGGGCTTGACGAACATGGGCATGCCTACCGCGAGGGCCAGGTCGTCCGGGTCATAGTCGTCATCCAGACGCAGCAGCATATCCTTGGACAGGGGCACTCCCGAGCTTCTGAGATAGCTCTTGCAGGCGTATTTGTCGAAAGCTATGGCGGCACAAACGGCGGAGCAGCCGACGTAGGGAACGCCGATCATGTCGAAATATGCCTGCAGCTTCCCGTTTTCTCCCGGATCTCCGTGGATGGCGATGTAGACCTTGTCGAAGAGGACGTGCTCCCCGTTGATTTCGGCCGAGAAATCATTCTTGTTCACTGGAATGCGGGTCTCCTGCCCGTTCTCTCCTCCAGGGATGACGACCCACCATCCGTCACGGCTGATGAGTATCCCGTAGACCCTGCGTCCGGCGTTGCGCAGCCATCCGGCCACGGATTCACCGCTTTGGATAGAGATGTGGTACTCTGATGTGAAACCTCCGTAAACTACTGCTAAAATCTGGTCTTTAATGTCTCTTTTCATGGTCGTCTACATATTGAAAAATGAGTTTTCTTCTTCTGTCTCGCCGGAAGCGGTGTCATTGTCGCTGCCGTCGCAGTCCGTGTCGAAATGTACTCCCGGAGGGGCGATGAAACTGTCCATGGATGTCACTCCGAGAGTGCCGTCCTGCAGGACTTTCTGCATGAACAGACCCCAAATGGGCAGTGCGGTGTTGGCTCCCTGGCCCTGGGACATCTTTTCGAAATGGACCTGTCTGTCTTCGGCTCCGACCCATACTCCGGCGGTAAGGTGAGGTGTGTACCCGATGAACCATCCGTCGGACTTGTCGTTGGTGGTGCCTGTCTTGCCGGCCACAGGGCCTTCGAGGGCATAGCGCCAGCGAAGCCTTGCTCCCGAGCCTTCGTTGACCACTCCTTCCATCAGGTCGACCATCAGGTATGCAGTCGCTTCGCTGATGGCCTCACGTTTTCTGGGGCTGAATGTGCCGAGCACATTGCCTTCGCTGTCCTCGATGCGTGTCACGAACATCGGGTCGATGTGGACTCCGCGGCTTGGATAGGTGTTGTAGGCGCCTACCATTTCCAGCAGGGTGATGTCTGCCGGTCCGAGGCAGAGGGAGGGATATGGCGGCAGGTATGAAGTGATGCCGAGTTTACGGCACATCTCCACCATGGCGGTAGGGCCGAACTGGCGCATGAGATATGCCGAGATATTGTTGCTGCTTCGCGTAAGCCCCCATTTCAGGGTGACGCTCTTGCCGATGAATTCTATGCGGTCCTCGCTTTCGGGGGTCCAGGTGGTGTCGGCCAGTACGAATGTCTGCGGCACGTTCAGGACCTTGTCGCAGGGGTAGTAGCCCTCCTGCATGGCCAAGGTGTAGAGGAACGGCTTTATGGTGGAGCCTACCTGGCGTTTTCCCTGTCGGGCGTTGTCGTATTTGAAATAGCGGTATTCCGGACCTCCGATATATGCCTTGATATGGCCGGTCGAGGGTTCCATGGCTATGAATGAGGCTCTGAGGAAGGATTTGTAATAGCGGATGGAATCGTCAGGGGTCATTACGGTGTCGATGTATCCGGGGGCTTTCCAGGAGAATACCCTCATGTTGGTTTTCTCTTCCCTGAATACCCGGTCGATCTCCTTCTCAGAGGCTCCGGCGGACTTCATGTCGCGGTAACGGTCGCTCCAGCGGCGGGCCTGCGACATGACTGTCTCTGTAAGTTCTACCGGTACTCCGTTGGCGAAAGGACGGTTGGGGTTGTCTGCCAGGTCTTCGAAGAAAGCCGGCTGCAGGTCTGTGCTGAGATGCTGTACCACTGCCTCTTCGGCATAGCGCTGCATGGTCGAGTTGATGGTGGTGTAGATGGTAAGGCCGTCCTTGTCGAGGCTGTAGCGGCTGCCGTCCGGCTTGAAGTTCTTGTTGAGCCAGCCGTAGAGCGGGTCGTTCTCCCAAAGGTCAAGGTCTGCCTTGTAGTCGTCTGCGAAATAGTAGTTTTTTCTCTCCGGCTCTGAAGCGCTCATGTACTTGCGCAGCATGTCACGGAAATAGGGCGCGAGACTGGCGTTGTGGTCCTGCTGTCTGTAATCCAGAATGATGGGCTGTTCCATCAGATAATCTGCCTGCATCTCCGAGATGAATCCGTACTTGCTCATCTGGCTGATGACGTGGTTGCGGCGGGCCAGGGAGTTGTCGTAGTTCAGCACCGGGTTGAAGCGGGTGGGCTTGTTGACGGCTCCGACGAGTACCGCACTTTCCAAAATGTCCAGTTCTGAAGGTTCCTTATTAAAAAAGGTGTTGGCCGCAGCCTTGATTCCGTATGCGTTGCTTCCGAAGAAGATGGCGTTCATGTACATCGCCATTATCTCGTCCTTGGTGTAGTTGCGCTCGAGCTTGACGGCTGTGATCCATTCCTTGAATTTGCTTACTGCCAGTCTGAAGATGGCTTCTCCCGGGAATTTGCCGGTCGCCTCCTCCCTCGGGAAGAGGGTCTTGGCCAGCTGCTGGGTGATGGTGCTGCCTCCGCCTCCCGAACGCACGTTTCCGAGAAGGAAAGTCTTTACACCCACCCTTGCCAGACTTCTGAAATCGATGCCGCAGTGTTTGTAGAAACGTACGTCCTCAGTAGCTACTGCAGCAGCCACTATGCTGGGCGACAGGTCTTTGTAGTTTACATGCGAGCGGTTCTCTATGTGGTATGTCCCTATCACGGCTCCGTCTTCGGAAATGAGTTCAGTCGCCAGATATGTCCTGGGATTCTCGAGCTCCTCAAAGGACGGGATCTCCGCGAAGAGGCCTACCCCGGTTATGAAAAGCAGCAGGACTGCAATGGGGATGAATACTATGCACCAGATTGCAATTATGATTCTTTTCTTGACTTTTTCTTTCATTTTTGTAAAATAAATTCGTGCGAAGTTAGAAAAATATCCTTTACTTTGCACCTTCATTTAACGGGAATATGGTAGAGAATTTAGTAATCGTTGAGTCGCCGGCGAAGGCAAAGACCATTGAGCAGATATTGGGCAAGGATTATACCGTGCGCTCGAGTTACGGCCATATCAGGGATCTGGCCAAGAAAAATCTCGGTATAGATATAGACCACGGATTTATCCCTCAATACGAGATATCTCCTGATAAAAAGAAAGTTGTGTCCGATCTGAAGACGGCTTCTGACAAGGCGGCCACTGTCTGGCTCGCATCCGATGAAGACCGTGAGGGGGAGGCGATAGCATGGCATCTCAGGGAGACACTCGGACTCGATCCGGCCAAGACCAGGCGCATCGTATTCCATGAGATAACCAAGGATGCCATACTTCATGCCATTGAGACTCCCCGTGATGTGGACATGAATCTCGTCATGGCACAGCAGGCCCGCAGGGTGCTGGACCGTCTTGTGGGATTCGAGCTTTCGCCGATTCTGTGGAAAAAGATAAAGCCGTCCCTGTCGGCGGGGCGCGTGCAGTCGGTAGCCCTGAGGCTGGTGGTAGAGCGGGAGAGGGAGATCAATGAGTTCCGCCCCAAGGCCTATTTCCGTGTGGAAGGAGTGTTTGTGCCGGAGAAGTCAGCTTCCGGAGAAAAGGCCCAGAAGGTGACCGGAGTCCTCGACAGACGTTTCGACAGTGCCGCCGAGGCCGAGGCCTTTTTAGAGAAATGCAAGGGATGCCGCTTCACGGTGGAATCGGTGGAGGAGAAGGAAGTGGTCAAGAGCCCCGCGCCTCCCTTCACGACCTCATCCCTCCAGCAGGAGGCTGCCCGCAAGTGCGGATTGTCCGTGAGCCAGACCATGTCCATCGCCCAGCATCTGTACGAGTCCGGATTCATTACCTACATGCGAACCGATTCGACTACTATCTCAAAACTGGCAATCGGTGCGGCGAAAGGCTGGATTACAGAAAATTTCGGGGCCCAGTATCACAAGGCCCGCCAGTATAAGACCAGAGTCAAGGGCGCACAGGAGGCCCATGAGGCCATCCGCCCTACGGATATATTCAGGACAGACATACCCGGGACGGCGGCCGAGAAGAGGCTTTACAACCTGATCTGGAAGCGCACGGTGGCGTCCCAGATGGCGGATGCCCGCCTTGGGAAGACGGATATAAGGATCGCGGGAGACGGTATCGGAGAGCGTTTCGATGTGACCGGTACCACTGTACTCTTCGACGGATTCCTCAAAGTCTACATAGAATCTACGGATGATGAGGCTCACGGCAGTGAGGAGGAGATGATCCTTCCGCCTCTCAAAAAGGGAGATGTGATGCTGCGTGATACTGTTACTGCATCCGAGAAATATACCATGCATCCCCCGCGCTATTCCGAGCCGTCTCTCGTCAAGAAAATGGAGGAACTCGGCATCGGGCGTCCTTCGACCTATGCCCCGACCATTTCCACCCTGCAGCAGCGGGGATACATCACCAGGCAGGACCGCAAAGGCGAAGAAAGGACAGTGGCTGTACTGACTCTCAAGGGAGACAGTATCGCCCGTACCGGAAAGAAGGAAGTGGCAGGCTCCGAGAAGGCCCGTCTCTGTCCTGAGGATATCGGTATTTTAGTGACGGATTTCCTCGAGAAGACATTCCCCTCGATCATGGATTATGGATTCACAGCCAGAGTCGAGGCGGATTTCGACCAGATAGCGGCTGGCAAGTTGGTGTGGAACAAGACTGTGGCGGATTTTTACAAGCCCTTCCATGAAAGGGTGGAGGAGACCATGAAAGAGAGCGCTCCCATGAAATCCCGCAAGGTGCTCGGTCAGGATCCGGCGACAGGCAAGACAGTGATAGCGAGAATGGGCCGCTACGGCTCCATCGTGCAGATAGGAGAGGACGATGACCCCGAAAAGCGTATTACCGGACTGGAAAAGGGGCAGCTTATAGAGACTTTGACTTTGGAAGATGCCCTCAGGCTTTTCGTGCTTCCCCGGACATTGGGCGAGTACGAAGGACAGACGGTGACATGTTCAAAGGGCAAGTTCGGGCCTTATGTCAAGTACGGAAACACCTATGTGTCGCTGAAGCGCGGGCAGGATCCCTATACGGTGACGCTGGAGACTGCGGTATCCCTTATCCAGGATCATGAGGCCCGGCAGAAGAACAGGGATATCAAGTCATTCCCGGATGCGGACATCTATATCCTCAACGGACGTTACGGTCCCTACATCAAGCATGCGGGTGAAAATTACAAAATACCTAAGGGAACCGACCCGGCGGCATTGACGGAGGAGGAATGCCGTGCCATCATCAGTGCGGGAGGCAGCAGCGGAAAACGGAAATTCCCGGCCAGGAAAAAGCAATAGTTATGAGTACAAAATACCAATTGGACAGAATTGACCAGAAGATACTGTCCTACTTAGTCAAGAACGCCAGGATGCCTTTTCTCGAGATAGCCCGTGAGTGCGGGGTGTCTGGAGCAGCCATCCATCAGAGAGTCAAAAAGATGGAGAATATGGGAATTATCACCGGTTCCCGTCTTCTCGTCAAGCCGCAGGCCCTGGGCCTGAACGTGTGCGCCTTCGTGGGCGTATCCCTGTCCGAGACAAGCAAGTACAACGAAGTCATCAACAATCTCCGCAGGATTCCGGAGGTAGTGGAGTGCCATTTCGTGACCGGCAAGCATGCCTTGCTGCTGAAAATTTACTGTACGGACCACGATCATCTTATGAGTATACTGGTGCACACTATCCAGAACATCCCCTACATTGCCGGCACGGACACTATGATTTCGCTCGATCAGGCGATAGAACGTCAGGTGTGGGTGGATGACGTGCCCGTAAGGGATTAATCTTCAGACTTTATCCACGGGCCGAAATTTTCGTTGTAGTTGAAATCTATCTCGAAGTCGACCGGCGCTTCCGCTCCGTCAGTGTAGTTGTGGAAGAATACGGGGAATGTGTGGCCGTCTGAACGGAGCCAGAATTCATTGCCTTTATGGTGGTCCAGCCTGTGGGTCCATCCGTACCGTCCTATGGTCAGGTACAGTCTTCCGTCCTTGAGGCTCACTTCTGCATCCCCGAAGGGTGCCGGTTTGGTATATCTGCCGGTCAGTCTGCTGAAATCCGGAGTCACGCTGCTGCGCTCTATGATGCAGGGGACTGCACGGCGCCGTGGCTTCTGCCTGTCCGCGAACCACTGTTCCAGCCCCTCTGTACTCCAGTCTCTGAGGGTGTCACCCGGAAGATAGAGGTCGATGATGTGTCGCATGAGGCCGAGGCGGGCGTATTCCGACACCTCCGAGTTGCAGAGGATGGCTATGCCCAGGTCCAGCTCGGGAACGAACCCGCAGACTCCTGTGAATCCCCAGGTGGTGCCGGTATGATAGATGACCCGGTAGCGCTCATTCTGCTCGACATACCAGCAGTATCCGTAGTCTCTGGTCATTGTGGAGTCCCGCCGTACGTTTACCGTCCCTGTATGCAGGAATTCCATCTGCCGGCTGGAGATGAGCCGCACAGTATCGCAGTAGGGATAGAACCTGAATCCGTTTGCGTAGGAAAGGCTCGTTTCCGGAAAGAATGCGGCCAGGGCAGATGAGTCGGCAGGGAAGGAGGACAGCCATGTGCTGTCCGGAGTGATTTCCTTGACGATCAATCCGTTGTGCAGATGCAGACTTACCCATTTGGCCATATCCTCCGCCGTCGAGCTTATGCTGCCGGCCGGACCGATGACATCGACCCAGTGCAGGGCCCTCTCTTCTCCGTACAGGGGAGTGACATAGATGGAGCCGCGGCTTCCCCCTTTCCCCCTTGAATAACCGAAGTAATGGGCTACCGAGGCGTTCCTGCCGGCATTGAGATAGCCTTCAGTGCCTGGAACCGAGGAACTCATGCCGAGGGGAATGAAAATCCTCTCGCGGATATTGTCCTCCCATGTTTTTCCGGTGATCTTTTCGATTATGCGGGCTGCGATGATGAATGTGATGTTGTTGTATGCAAATTTGGTGCGGAACGGGTAGACCGGCTCGATGTACCGGAACATGCGGTAGACGTCATCCCTGTTGTATCCGAGGTTGGGGATATAGGTCCCTGCCTGGGCTACCAGCCCTGTGGTGTGTGTAAGCAGGTCTTTTACCTGCATGATGTTTTCAACGCTGTCATCGTACCAGTCGAAGTCCGGCAGAATGTCCTTTACGGTATCTTCCCAATGCAGCAGCCCCTCGTCCACAAGGGAAGCGATGACTGTCGCCGTGAACGCCTTTGTCATGGATCCTATGTGGAAAAGTGTGGACGGAGTCACGGCCACCTGCTGCCCGTCCTTTTCCACGGATTTTCCCTTTTCCCTGACTCCGAACCCTCCGGAGAATATCACCGAGTCTCCCTGCACCACAGAGAGTGACAGGCCCGGGATTTTCCATTGGGTACGCACCTGCTCTGCGTAACTGGCTATGTCCTTGCGAATTTCTTCGCTGTTGCGGGCCAGCCCCGGGGCAGTGCTGATGATAAGCAGGAATGACAGTAATACGGATAGTCTCTTCATTGCTGAACTGGTTTTATTCCTCTGCCCTGAACAGCCGGCGGCAGAGTGCGGCTATGTCGGAAACTTCTACAATCTGTATTCCGGTGCGTGGAATGCTCCGGCGAAGTTCCTCGGACAGATTGTAGGAAGAAATGTAGATCTGTCTGTAACCGAGGCGTGCGGCTTCGGAGATGCGGGCCTCTATCCGGCCTACCGGGCGGATTTCCCCGCTCAGACCTACTTCTGCGGCAAAGCAGATGCCGGGACTGACAGGAAGGTCGAAGTTGGAAGATAGGACAGCGACTACCACTGCAAGGTCACAGGCCGTGTCGCTGACCCTCATTCCTCCGGCCACATTCAGGAAAACATCCTTGGCCGAGAGCTTGAAACCGGCTCTTTTCTCCAGTACGGCCAGCAGCATGTTGAGCCTTCTTGCATCGTAGCCCGTGGCAGAGCGTTGGGGCATTCCGTATGCGGCCGTAGAGACCAGAGCCTGTATTTCGATCAGGAAAGGGCGCGAGCCGTCCACCATGCTGCCTACAGCCACTCCGCTCAGGCTTTCTCCGTGCAGGGGCGTGAGGATTTCGGAAGGGTTTTCCACTTCCCTCAGGCCGCTGCCGGTCATCTCGAATATGGCTATCTCGTCAGTGGAACCGAAACGGTTCTTTATGCTGCGCAGAATACGGTGGGAGTGCCTTGTGTCCCCCTCGAACTGCAGCACTACGTCCACTATGTGCTCGAGCACCTTGGGACCTGCAATCGAGCCGTCTTTCGTAATGTGGCCTATGAGGATTACCGGTATGCCGCTTTCCTTTGCCAGGCGCAGCAGTTCCGCGGCACATTCACGTATCTGGGACACGGAACTGGCAGCTGAATCGATGTTCTCGGAGTAGACTGTCTGGATGGAATCCACCACGAGAAGATCGGGTGAGCATTCCCGTGCATAGCGGATGATGTTCTCGACGACCGTCTCGCCAAGGACGGTGCAGCCCTCTTCCGTGTCGCCTTCCTCCTTGCGCAGCAGCCTCATTGACCTGAGTTTGATCTGCCTGGGGGATTCCTCTCCGGAGACGTAGAGGGTGTGCAGGCCGCGGCTCCTGAGCGGTATCTGCAGGGCGAGAGTGGACTTGCCTATGCCCGGCTCTCCTGCGAGCAGAATCATCGACCCGGGGACGATGCCGCCCCCCAATACCCTTTCCACTTCCGGAGATCCTACGGTGATACGGCAGTCTTCTTCTACCGAAATGTCTTTCAGTGGGATAGGTTCGGAATCGGATACATTTACGAGGACCCTGTCGCGGGAACGGGATGTCTTGTCCCTCGAAGGACCTTCCTTTATAGTATTCCATTCTCCGCAGGCCGGGCAGCGGCCCATCCACTTGCCGGTCTCATTCCCGCAGGAAGTGCAGTACCATACTGTCTTGGCTTTGGAAGGCATGGCGTTATATCTCTACGGCTGTCAGGCCGAAAGTGACGGAGTATGTGGCGTCGGGGCTTATGAGGGCATCGATGATGTCGATCAGCAGATTGTTTATCACTGTGTAGTTGGTATCGTTGATAAGCTGGCCGGACTCCGGCATTATCAGCTCGGCGATGATCTTGGAATAATCTGCGGGCAGGAGAAGAATAGCTTCCTTTATACGGTCTATGGCACCTGAAAGGGAGCTTAGGTACGGAGACACGATTTCCTGGTCTGCGGTAACGGAGAGAATGTCGTTCTCTATGTTGTAGTCAAATGGGATGACTATGCTCTGGGGATTGGATATGAGACTGCCCAATTCGAATGCCTCTATGATGGCTTCGGACTCGGGGTCTTCGAGCAGACTGAGAAAGATGGCCTCTACCACTGACTTGGGCAGATGTATGTTGAGTGTCTTGTCTCCCTGCCGGATATAGTATGATATGATGTCCTCAGGCGAATCCGTGCCGTTTACGGCATCTCCGGTGTTGACATATCCGTCTTCGGTCAGCTCCACGTAGTTCTCCTTTATCGAAGGATTTGCGGAGATCAGCGAATTCAGCCGTTCATTGACAGATGTGACCAGATCGGATACCGGGACAGATGCTCCGGGAACCAGACCGCTCAGATCCAGTGTGTTCATGTCAGGATGGGAAAACTCCAGGGAGATGCTGCCCAAGGTCCATTTTCCCGGTATGCCCTGGACGTTGATCTTCTCTGTGATCTTTACTGAGGCCAGGGTCGTGCCGGATGTCGTTCCTTCGACAGTGACGGAACGGTCGCCGCTCACGGTCTCGCCCGAGAATACGGTTCCGTCGCTCCCTTCAGCAGTGGATGATAGGGTGCCGGGTATATCCACTTCCGTTTGTCCGGTAATCAAGTTGATAAGGGTAATGTCGCAGTCGTTGCCAGCTGTGACGGCGATCCTTATTGCAGCGCCGGAGTAGTCCGGGATGGATACCTGATTGCCGTTCATTGTAATGACTGTAGCGTTGTCCACAGTATATTCTCCATCATACACGCTCATGTCATTCTCCTTTGTGTTGCAGGAGAACAGCAGCACTGAAGCTGCAAGGATAATCGTTTTTCTCATTTTCATATTGTTTCTCTTGACAAGTGGAACTCGATACGGAACTCAGTGGAAGGCATGGCCATGGCAGCCGGCAGCAGGGCGACTGTGGCTTTCAGCCGGTCGAAGGATTCTTCCCCGATGTCTCCGAGAGGGGCGCCGGCCGCAGTGTAGTCCGCATAGGTCAGGGTGTTGAGGGACTCAGACAGACTGAGTAAGAGCGGAAGAGCTGTCGCCCGGTCCAGCCCGATGCCGATGGTGTCTCCGTTTTCTTCTGTGAAGTATCTCAAAGTCAAGTCGAGAGGTGATACAGGCAGGCCCAGTCCGTCACAGATGGTCCTGCGCAGATAAAGATGGAAGCAGGAGTCTTCCGGTTCGCTCCAGTACTGGACGACACCTGTCAGTGCCGGTTCCAGTTCCGGGGAGATGTCTCCGTTCCATGATATGTTGACGTAACCGGTGTTGTCCAGTTCTATCCTTCGCAGGTCTCCGAGGTAGCCGGTGAGGGCGGATTTCGCGAGGACATTGATCAATGTCACTGCCACATCCATGGAGATCGTCTGTCCGTTGATGTCGATCTCAGTCAGCACCGGACTGGAGAACACGATGCTCATGTCGGCCAGCCCGTCACTGTCGAAGGCGGGCTTCCATCTGCCTGTGATTTCAGACTGGTAGATGTCGGTGACACTCAGGGACAGTTCCCCTTTGTCTACAGTGCCGGATATCTGAATTTCCCTGTCTTTCAGGTAGTACGGGTCGTAGGATGAAAAGGAGTACTTGTCTTTCCCTTCCTTTACCGCCTTGGCGTCTATGGAGAGGGTGTCGAAGCCGGGCAGAAGGCTGTCGATGCTTACGAGCACCCGGTCTTCGTCCATGGACGTGACGCTGACCGAACTGCCGGGCCAGTCAGCGAGGTTGACTATCACTCCGTTGATCTGGACGCTTTGGGAATTCAGTTCATATTCCCCTTCGATGGATGCGGACGGGGAAGTGCTGCAGCCGGAGGCAAGTGCCGCCAATGCTGCTGCCGCTATGTACGGGTATTTGGCAAATCGTTTCATATAGTGAGTTTCTCTCCTTCTGAACGGGCTACAATGACCGCTCCGCAGAGGTCTCCGTAAACGTTGAGGCAGGTGCGGGGCATCTCGCAGATCTGCTGTACTGCAAGAATTATACCGACTCCTTCCATAGGCAGCCCGACAGCGTTGAATACTATTGCCATCATCACTATCCCGGCCATCGGTATGCCAGCCGAGCCTACCGCTGCAAGCAGGGAGGTCAGCACGATGGTTATCTCCTGTCCGAGAGTAAGTTCAATACCGTAAAGCTGGGCGATGAATATGGCCGAGACGCATTCGAACAGGGCCGTTCCGTTCATGTTGACAGTGCTGCCGAGTGACAGTGTCAGTCCTGCCAGACGCTCGGATACTCCGCACTGCTCCTGGGTGTAGCGGATGGAAAGCGGCAGAGTGGCGCTGGACGAGCAAGTGGTGAAGGCCGTCAGAAGCGGGGTGGAGACTTTGCGCATGTGGCGGTATGGATTGACCCTTGCAAGTCCCCATACGGTTCCCGGCAGAACCAGACCGCCGTGAATCAGGCATCCGGCCCATACGGTAAGGACGAACAGCCCGAGTCCCTTGACAATGTCCACGAGTGATTCCGGGTTGCCTGCCTGTGCTCCCATCATGCAGGCCATTACGGAGAATATTCCGATGGGGGTCAGCTTGATGATGAACATCGTGACTTTCATGATAAGCTCGTACACGGCGGTGAAGAAGTCCAGGAGAACGGTGTAGTGTTTCTTGTCCAGCTTGGTCGAGAAAATTCCGAGTACGATCATGAAGAATATGATAGGCAGGATGTTGCCGTCAGCCATGGCGGAAAACACGTTGGATGGTATTATCCCCGTAAGCTGGTCCACCATGTTTACGTCCTGTGCGGTGATTCCGCTGGCGTCTCCGTGGAGTACCACTTCGCGGCCTACGCCGGGCTTGACCAGCGAAACCAGAGCCAGTCCGATGACAATGGCTGTGATAGTGGTGCAGAGATAGTAGGTGAGTGTCTTGCCGAGTACGCGTCCGAGATTGCCTCCGGCCATGCCTGCCACTCCGATGAAGATCGAGGATGCGATCAGCGGAATGACAATCATGTTGAGGGCGTTCAGAAACAGGTCGCCGATCCATTCAATGTATCCGGTCCACTGGGGCAGGAATATGCCGAATACTGCTCCGAGAGCGATTCCTGTGAGTATTTGCCAGTGCAGAGCAAAGCGCAGTTTCCTGCGGGGGCGGGGCGTACCCGCTTCTGTGTTGTCGGAGGTCATCGTCTTGATAGGTCTTTAAGTTTTGAGTTGAGTTCTGTGTCGGCTGTCAGCCGTTCGATAGTCAGGTGCATGCGGTATCTCCAGTAGTGCTTGGGTATGGACGGTATGTTGATACGTTCCGAGGCCGGGTCCTGCGCCCTTACCCGTCCGTCCACGGACAGCCAGTCCTGCAGCGGCAGGATAGTCAGCATTGCCGGAGATGCTGTGTGCATGCGTATGATGCGTTCGCAGAGCCAGGGCTCGCAGAAATACGGGGGTTCCCCTCCTTCGTGGAGCACGTTGTGCCAGAAGGCTGAGGATACCGTGCGGTCCTCTTCCCACCACTGCCTGAGGGTGCTGGTATCGTGGGTACCTGTGGTGCATACGCTCATGTAGGGGTAACGGGCCGGGTTGCCGAAGGCTTCCTTAGGGTCCTTGGACATGCGGAATATCTCCAATGACAGGATTCTCAGGTCTCTGATGACTTCCGGGACACAGTCGGGAATCATGCCGAGGTCTTCGGCGCAGGTGAGCATGTTGGTTGCGGCTGTCACCTCAGGCAGCTTGCGCAGGGCGGAGTCCCTCCAGAAACCGTTGTGTCTCTTGTAGAAGAAATGGTCGTAGAGCCGGTTGTAGGCTTCTTTCTGATCCTCCGGCAGATCGCGGTAGGAGTATGTGAACTGGGCCGATATCCTGGGATGGAACAGGCCCGGCCGTTTGCAGTCTTCGAGGAAGAGCACTTCGCTGACAAGGGCCTGCAGCCCGTCTTTCACATCGTTCTGTCCCGGTCCGAAATATTCTTCTATCTTTCTTTGGGTGTTGAATTCCGGCTTGAGGGTAAACACTTCGTATTCATTGCTGTCCAGGTATTTGTCCATTACCTCGCCGGTGCGTCCGCCGAACATCTCCTTCAGCTGCCAGTACCGGATATAGGGCGTGGCATGGCGGGCGAAGTCGAAGCTGAACCCGTACGAGCAGAGTTCCTCATAGCTCATCGGCAGGGCAGGCGAGAAATGTCCCATCAGCCCCTTTGTCTGGTCCTGGGGTATTTCCCATATCCGGAAGAAACCTAAGACGTGGTCTATTCTGTATGCATCGAAATATTCCGACATGTGGCGGAAGCGTTCTTTCCACCAGCTGTACCCGTCGGCAGCCATACGGTCCCAGTCGTAGGTGGGGAATCCCCAGTTCTGTCCGTCTGCGGCGAAGTCGTCGGGCGGTGCTCCGGCCTGGGAATCCATGTGGAAGAGATCGGGAGTGGCCCATGCGTCGGCGCTGTTGCGGGTGATGCCGATGGGGATATCCCCTTTCAGTGCGATTCCTAAAGAATGAAGATATTGCACAGCACTCTGCAGCTGTCTGTGCAGGTGGTACTGGGTGAAAATATGGAAGGATATCTCAGGATAGAGCGGGCTGTCTTCCGAATTGATGCGGGCGAGCAGTTCCGGCGTGCAGCGGGAGTCTTCTCCCCATCGGGAGAAATCGGCGGTGCCGTGGCTGTCTCTCAGGGCGCAGAATGCGCAGTAGGGCAGGAGCCAGGATTTGTTGCTGCGGTAGAATGAGAGGAACTTCGGCTCCGCGAAGGTGTCTTCCCTGTATGTGTTGAACTGTATTCTGAGGTATTTGTTTTTCAGGGCCAGGACTTTCTCGTAATCGATTGCGGGGAGTTTCTCCAGTGCGAGCCGTTCCATGGTGTATGCGGACCGTTGCCCCGGGTTTTTGATGGGGCCGATGGCTGTGATATTGATGAAGATGGGATGCAGGGCCATCACGGTGATGCCGCCGTACGGATAGGAGTCTGTCCATGTCCCGGTGGATGTGGTATCGTTGACGGGCAGAATCTGAATGACGTTCTGCCCGATCAGGTGGATCCAGTCCCCGAACGTCTTCAGGTCCGTGAAGTCACCGATACCGCAGCTGTTCTCTGTCCTGAGGGCGAATACGGGCACGGCGGTGCCGGAGAAGCGGGGCCTTCCGACCGGGAATGCGGCCTGGGAATATTCCACCGACCATGTCCTGTGCGGAGTGATGTCCCCGGGGACTTCGAGGATACGGTTGTACCTGTTCTCCCAGACAGTCATGCCATTGGAACGGTTGCGTTTGATGAACTTGAATTCCAGACGGCGGCCGGTTTGGGCGGCAGACAGGTGGGCTACCCAGCGGGAACCGTGTACGGGAGTCATTTCGATGGCCTCCTCGGGATTCCAGTTTCCGAGCAGGGGAGAGCTTCCGCAGAGGCAGATGACACAGTCCGGTTCGACAGCCGGTGCGGTGACGCGGATGATTATTTCACGGGAGTGTATGTGGATCTGGGTGGACTCCTGATGGGCGTGGGAGTAGAATATCTCCGAGAAAGGGGCGGTCAGGAAGGGTGCCGCCTCCGAGTTGCCCTGCCACTCGTCGTTGAGGAAGAGCTCCCGGGACGCGCTGTTCAGTCCCAGTACCCTTTCCGATCCGGCCTCGTAAAAGGAACTGCCGTCTTCTGACTTCACGAAGTATTTATAAGACAGGACCCTTTCTTCTAAAGCGGATATCTTGATATCGCATTTCCAGTAATTGTCAGGTGAGTAGTTCATCGGCACCGCACGTGCCGGGTCCCCGCCTCCAAGCTCCGGGAGAGAACCTGTGACATAAAGGTTCTGGCCCCAGACAGTGCGGAAGTTTATAGAAAAATGAATGATCATCTTTTGGATTTTTTGCAAATTTATGGAAAAATCCTTAATTTTACAGAAATATCTCTCAAGACACTATGAAGCGGTTTTTCTCACGATCAGACAATGCCCGGAGGGATCTTCTCACCTCCAATTTCATAGTTCTGCTTTTCGTCCTTGCCCATGCCCTTACCTGTCTTGTTCTGCATGACACAAAAGTGGGGGACGGGATATTCCTGACATGCCTGACGATAGCCATGGTGTTTGCCCTTATCAAGTTTTATGGAGCCACTTTCGACGTGTTCCTCGGACTGGCGTTCCTTTCCTGTTTCGCCGGATTCTACATAGGGACGGAAGGTGCGGGGCTTCTCGAGAGGGCCGTGCCGTCGTGGGGTGTGTGGATCAATGTGATAGTCACGATGGTGACTACCGGAGTGCTCGGCGAGATCATCATTCTGTTAGTACGCAGGAACTGGCATGTCAAAGGCAGATAGCAGCGGAAAGGTTTCGGCAGTAGACCTCTTGATCATCACTGTAGTGGTCCTCTTCGTGAGGGTGGTGATAGAAAAGGTCATGCCCATGTTCTATGAAAGTTTCGGCCTATATTTCGGGGACTTCCTTTTTCAGACACTCTCCAACTATCCCCTGACGATCGGGGCAGTGATAGCTGATTTCTTTCTGGTACGCCTGCTGGTCAGTAAGTTCCCCTATGGAGGCAGGACCATTGTAAGGTCTGCGGCAGAGGTGGTGCTGATCCTGCTGATGGCCTTTGTGGTCTCGGTGCTGGTACGGGCGTGGCAGTATCCGCATGTGCAGGACGGGGTAGGATTCTTCAGCCGTCTTTTCCTCTTTACCTATGTGAGCAATTTCGTATTCAACGCGGTGGTTATCCTGACCATGGATCTGGTTTTCTATTACCGCTGGACGAACCGCAGGGCAGTGGCCGTGGAGGCCGAAAAGCAGGCCAGGGCCAACTACCAGTATCAGCTGCTGAAGAGCGAGACCAATCCTCATTTTCTTTTCAACTGTCTCAATGTCCTTCAGTATCTGATACATGAGGATGCAGATAGGGCCAGTGATTATGCGGGGAAACTGGCGGGAGTCTACCGCTATTTCCTGAATCTCGAGAAACACACCCTCGTCATGCTGGAGGAAGAACTGGAGTTTGTAGGCAAGTACAGTGACCTGCTCAAGGAAAGATTCGGCTGCGGTTTTGTGACCGTAATTGATATTCCCGAAAAATATTACCAGTCCATGATTGTCCCCTGTACACTCCAGATGATGGTCGAGAACGCTGTCAAGCACAATGTGGTGAACTCCACCAGCATCCTGCATATCGGCATTACGGTGGAGGACAGGTGCGTCGTGGTCCGCAACAATCTCAATCCGAAGAAATCCGAAGAAGGCATCCCATCCGGTACCGGACTGCAGAATATCAGCCGGCAGTACGAAATCCTGTTTTCACGCCGGGTGGAGGCCCGGAAGACGGATTCCGAGTTCATTGTGCGTATACCTCTTATACAATAGTTGACGGCTATGCCCCCTCGAGCCACTCCATGAAGGACTGCACCCTGTCGCGTGGAACGATTACCGGTTCGATGTTCTTGGGTGACAGAGTGACTTTCAGCCTGGAGTTGAAGTATTTGGAGATGGTGTATATGGAATTGATGCCGACTATGCACTTGCGCGATATCTTGTAGAATCTGGCGGGATCCACTTCGCCCTCCACAGTCACCAGGGATTCGTCGGTCATATACTGTTTCCCGTCGCGGGTGACAAGCCATGTGGACTTGTCCGTGGAATAGAAATAAGCTATGTCGTTGACGTCAATAACCAGAATCTGGCTTCCTAACTTGATGGTAAAGTGATGTTTGTACGCAGTCTTGGCATAGGATGTTACGCTCGGGACCGGTTTGGCCGGGGGAGGCGCGGCGGCAGTTACCCCGCATAACTGCATGCATCTGTCTACGGATTCCCTGAAGGCTTCCGCCTCTATGGGTTTCATCAGATAGTCGATGCACTTGGCCTTGAAGGCGTCCAAGGCATAGTCAGCGTATGCGGTGGTGATGATGACCGGACAGGATATTTCCGTCTGCCTGAAAATCTCGAAGCATTTGCCGTCAGACAGCTCCACGTCCATGAAGATGAGATCCGGAGAGTGATGCTTCAAATACTTGACCGCTTCCTCTACGGAGTCTATCGTCCCCGATACTGTAAAGTCGGGGAAGTACTTTCCGATCAGCTTTATCAGAATCTGCTGTGCAGGTATCTCGTCTTCTATGATAAGGACTTTCATACTCGGCCGCAAAGTTAAGACTTATTTCCCGTTTGTTAAAATAATGTTACAATTCGTCATGAAAATTTAACACCTCGTCGAAAACTATAATGTTTAAAAAGGTACGGCTTTCTATTTTTGTCACCGCTTAAAACCATGCTAAGACCTATATGGAAAAAAGGAAAATGACATTCTGGCAGATATTCAACATGAGTTTCGGGTTTCTCGGAATTCAGTTCGGCCTTGCCCTGCAGAATGCAAATGTGAGCAGGATTCTGCAGTCATTCGGCGCAGACGTGGAACATCTGTCATATTTCTGGCTGGCGGCACCCATTACTGGCATGATTGTCCAGCCCATCATAGGACATTACAGCGACCGTACATGGTGCAGGCTCGGAAGGAGGCGTCCTTATTTTCTCACAGGCGCCATACTCGCCTCCATCATGCTTTTCCTGATGCCCAACTCGCCATCCCTTGCCGGTTTCCTGTCTCCTCTGCTGATAGGTGCCGGTATTCTTATGATTATGGATGCCTCCATCAATGTTGCAATGGAACCTTTCCGTGCCCTGGTCGCCGACAAGCTGCCTTCTGAGCAGAGGACCCTCGGCTTTTCCATGCAGACATCCCTTATCGGCATCGGCGCCGTTGTCGGAGCCGTCCTTCCTTATGTACTTACCAACTGGTTCGGAATGTCCAATACCCCTGCCGTAGATGGCGGTGTCGCCCCCAATGTCAGGACAGCTTTCTACATCGGCTCGGCCGTGCTGTTGATCTGTGTCCTCTGGACAGTCATCAGCACAAACGAATACCCTCCGGAGCAGGGGAAGAAGAAAGAAAAGGACGGAGGATTCCTCGAGATATTCAAGGATTTCGGCCGTATGCCCAAGACAATGGTGCAGTTAGGCGTAGTGCAGTTCTTCTCCTGGTTCGCACTTTTCTCGATGTGGGTGTACATGACTCCCGCCGTGGCAGAGCACTGCTACAATACAGTCGACCGTAACTCTGTGGCATTCGGCAATGCCGGAGACTGGGTCGGGGTACTGCAGGGCATATATAATGGTGTGGCTGCAGTCTATGCCTTCCTCCTGCCCTGGATAGCCTCGAAGATAGGACGTAAGGCCACCCATTCCCTTTCCCTCCTCCTTGGAGCTCTCGGTTTCGCCTCCTTCTTCCTTTTCAAGAATCCGAATCTGCTGATTGTCTCCATGATCGGAGTCGGCATAGCCTGGGGCAGCATCCTCGCAATGCCGTATTCTATCCTTGCAGGTTCCCTGCCTCCCGCCAAGATGGGGGTATTCATGGGGATTTTCAACTTTTTCATCACTATACCGCAGGTATGCAACGGCCTTCTCGGCGGGGTTCTCGTCAATCATGTGTACGGCGGCCACACTATCTACGCCATGGTATTCTCAGGGCTCTGTCTGCTGATAGCCTCCATCTCGGTCATCTTCGTGGAGGACAAGGACGACCCTGTGCAGCTGCGGCTTTTCGGCAAGAAGAAACAACAATTAAACTAATTTATACAAAAGTAAAATTATTAAACATTTAACGTATGAAAAGATTGATGACAGCGTTAATCTCGATTACACTCCTCTCGCTCAGTACGGCCTGGGCACAGTACACTGTGAAGGGCCAGGTTGTGGATGCGATTGGACCCGTAATCGGAGCTGCAGTCCTCGAACAGGGGACACTCAACGGTACGGAAACAGACCTGGACGGTTATTTCGAACTGGTCGTTCCCTCTGCTTCCTCGATGATCGAAATCACGCTCATCGGTTACAAGACACTCGTATTCCAGGCCGACCAGGTGCCTGCAGTCATTACCCTCGAGGATGATACACAGATGCTCGAAGAGGTTGTGGTCATCGGTTACGGTACAGTGAAGAAAGAAGACCTGACCGGTTCGGTAGCTACAGTCCGTGCCGACCAGCTGAACAAGGGTGTCGTTACCTCTCCCGCAGAGCTGCTGAAAGGCAAGTCGGCCGGTGTCGTTATTACAGAGGGCGACGGTGCCCCCGGTTCCGGATCCACCATCCGTATCCGTGGAGGTTCGTCCCTGTCTGCAGTGAATGACCCTCTGATCGTGATCGACGGTCTGCCCATCACCAACACCGGTATCAGCGGTGTGGCTGACCAGCTCTCCTCCATCAACCCCAACGATATCGAGACCTTCACCGTCCTCAAGGACGCCTCGGCGACCGCCATCTACGGTTCGCGTGCGTCGAACGGTGTGATCATCATCACCACCAAGAAGGGCAGCAAGAATGACTCCGCAGTGCCTAAAATCAGCGCGGACTATACCTTCTCAGTGTCTCAGAATACCAAGTATCTGGACGTGATGACGGCCGATGAGATGAGGGCAGGTCTGGCAGAGTATGCAGCCAAGTATCCTACATTCGCTCCCGCCCTCGATGTTCTCGGAGATGCGAATACCGACTGGCAGAAAGAGATATTCCAGCTCGGAATGAGCCATGAGGCCAATATCGGTCTCCAGGGCAACTTCAAGCTTGGCAAGGCCGGCTATATGCCTTACCGTGTGTCCGGAGGCTATCTCAATGAGAAAGGTACTCTGAAGACCTCAGGAATGGAGAGAGGAACAGTCTCCCTCAACCTGACTCCCACCCTCTTCGACGACCATCTGACCATCTCCCTCAACGGTAAGGGTATGTTCCAGAACAACCGCTTCGCCAACACCGGAGCCATCTCGGCTGCAGTTGAGTACGATCCTACTCAGCCCGTGTACAACGAGGACGGATCCTACAGGGCATGGATGGGTGCGGACGCCTTCAATACCCAGTCAACCCTCAACCCTGTGGCGGCTCTCTATCAGAAAGATGACCGTTCCAAGGCTTCCCGTTTCATAGGCAACGCCCAGTTCGACTACAAGATTCACGGATTCGAGGACCTGAGACTGAACCTCAACCTCGGTCTCGACTACTCCCATTCGGAAGGTCAGGTGACCATTCCCTACGGAGCTGAGCAGAGTGCCCACGACCAGACCCAGAACGGCCGCGGTCTCGACAATCCCTATGACCAGACCAAGCAGGACATGACCCTCGAGGCCTACGCCGACTATACCAAGGAAATCGGCAAGCACAACTTCGGAATCATGGCCGGTTACTCCTGGCAGCACTTCTACACTGAGAGCAACAGCGTATCCCGTACTCAGGTTGACCCCGAGAATCCTACGGCCGAGCCTGTAGTCCTCGCTGACGTGCACAACAAGTCCGAGTACTTCCTCGTATCCTTCTTCGGACGTGCCAACTACAACTACGACAACCGTTACATGGTGACAGCCACAGTCCGTTGGGACGGTACATCCCGTTTCTCCAACAACAAATGGGGTTTCTTCCCTTCCGTGGCTCTCGGATGGAACATCAAGGGTGAGAGCTTCCTGAAGGACGCTCAGGCAGTATCCGACCTCAAGCTCCGCCTGAGCTGGGGCCAGACCGGTCAGCAGGACCTCAATGCCGGTGACTATCCTACACTTCCTACATATCAGACCAACCTGATCGGAAGCTACTATATGTTCAACGGTGTGCCCATCATCCCCATCACGGCTGACGGTTACAATGCAGACCTGAAGTGGGAGACCACCACCACCTACAACGTCGGTATTGATTACGGCTTCTTCAACGACCGTCTGTTCGGTACCCTGGATGTTTACTACAGGGAGACTACAGACCTGCTCAACTACACTCCTGTAGCTGCCGGAGCCAACCTGACCAACTATCTGACCGCCAACATCGGTTCTCTCGTCAACAAGGGAGTTGAGTTCGAGATTACCGGTATTCCCGTACAGACCAGGGACTGGAACTGGACAGTAGGAGCCAACTTCGCATACAACCAGAACCGCATCACCAAGCTGACCACAAACGACGGTGACGGCTACAAGGGTGTGGAGACCGGCGGTATCAGCGGCGGTATCGGCAACAACATCCAGAGGCACATGGTCGGCTATCCAGCCAACACTTTCTATGTGTATGAGCAGATCTACGACGAGAGCGGTGCTCCCATCCCCGACGCTTACGTTGACCGGAACAATGACGGTGTTATCGACGCGGACGACCTCTACTATACCGGACAGGCCGCTCCCAAGTGGACCATCGGTTTCAATACCTCTGTATCCTGGAAGAATCTGACCCTGGCCATCTCCGGTCACGGTAACCTCGGCAACACGGTGTACAACAACAACGCATCCCGTCTGTCCCTGCTCTCCGACCTGTGGACAAACACTTTTGTGCGCAACTGTATGAGCAACGCCATCGGTCTCGGCTTCAACAATGCCGCTTATCTGTCCGATTACTGGCTTGAGGACGGTTCCTTCTTCAAGATCGACCGCATCACCCTCAGCTATCTCTTCGACCTCGGTAAGGGCGGTAGCCTGAACCTCTTCGGAACAGTCCAGAACGTGGCCACCATCACCAAGTACTCCGGTATCGACCCTGAGGTGTTCAACGGTATCGACAACAACCTGTATCCCCGTCCTACCACCTACATCATCGGTCTTAAATACAACTTCTAATCTTAAAGGGATCTGAATATCATGAAAAAAATTACAACAATATTGACATCGGTAATGGTTTCCGCAGCGATGCTCTTCACTGCAACATCCTGCGTGAACGACCTCAATGTCCGTCCTATCGACCCCAATATCGACATGCCCGAGGATGTGCTCAACAGTGTCGGAGCATACCAGCAGCTGCTGGCCAAGTGCTACGGCGGTCTGTCCGTCAGCTCCTCTCTCGGTCCTAACGGTGACCCCGACATCAGCGGTGTCGACGGCGGTTTCGGACAGTATATGCGTGCCCTCTTCTACCTCAACGAGCTTCCTACCGACGAGGCCAGCACATGCTGGAACGACCAGACCATCAAGTCCCTTCACGGACTCAGCTGGACCAATTCGGACGTGTTCGTGACAGCCATGTTCTCCCGTCTGTATTATCAGATAGGTATCTGCAATGAGTTCATCCGCCGTGCCAACCTGGCTTCAGATGATCTTAAGGGCGAGGAGATGAACTACATGATTGCCCAGGCCAGGGCTTTAAGAGCTCTCAGCTACTGGCACGCCATGGATATGTTCGGAAACGTGCCCTTCTCTACAGAGGAGAACTCAGTAGGATCCACCGGTCCCGACCAGATTTCCCGCTACGACCTCTATGAGTGGCTCATCGAGGAGATAGCAGGCGAGAACGGATTCCGCTCCGATCTGCGTCCCGCGGCTTCCACCGAGTACGGCCGTACAAGCCAGGAATTCGCTACCATGCTGCTGGCCAAAATATACCTCAATGCCGAGGTCTACACCTCCAACGATGCTGAAGGCCGTGCTCCCGTCACCGCATGGAGCGAGTGCATCAACGAGTGCCGCAGCCTCCTGAAGTCCTATCCTGCACTGGAGGCCAACTATCACGGACT
This sequence comes from Candidatus Coprenecus stercorigallinarum, assembly GCA_018711305.1. GTDB lineage: Bacteria > Bacteroidota > Bacteroidia > Bacteroidales > UBA932 > Coprenecus > Coprenecus stercorigallinarum. The sequence goes on along the minus strand of DVIL01000034.1, from coordinate 39,042 downwards.
CTTCTCTGCCGACAACCATCAGTTTACCAACGAGATTATCTTTGCCGTCCAGAGTGATGCCGAGAATATCCAGACCTACGGCGGTTCCAATTTCGTCATCAAGTCCTCCCTCGTAGCAGGAAACAAGGATTGGGCCGATTCACTCGGAGTCGATGACGGATGGGGCGGTGTGGTCGTAACCGGAAAGTTCCTTGACAGGTTTGATGATAAGGAGAATGACAGCAGGTATCTGTTTACAGACGGTACAGATTTTACCGGAGAGGACAAGCATGACTACTATATTATCAACAATTCCGATTTCGGCAGCGGTATGTGCGCCCTCAAGTTCACAAACCGCAATGCAGACGGTTCGCGTCCCACATCCGGAGCCGCATGGCCCAACACCGACTATCCTATCTTCAGGGCAGCCGACGCTTATCTGATGCTGGCTGAGGCCCAGATCCGCAACGGTTCTCTCGAGCAGGACGGAAGGGATGCCTTCAATGCGGTACGTGCCAGGGCCGGTGTCTCATCGATCAGCAATATTACTCTCGACGATATCATCAGCGAGCGCGGCCGCGAGCTCTACTGGGAGAACCTGCGCCGTCAGGACCTTGTACGCTTCAACCTCCTCACTACCGGAAGCTATCTCTGGGACTGGAAGGGCGGTGATCTCAACGGAAGGTCTGTAGACGAACGCTACAACATCTTCCCCATTCCTGCCAATGAGATCAACTCCAACAGCAAGCTGAAGCAGAATCCAGGCTATTAACAGAACAACAAAAACACAGAAACCAATATGAAAAAGATTTTCAATATACTCTTGGCCGCCTCGATGTCTGCCCTTGTGCTTACATCGTGCCAGGAGAAGACCCTTACGGTATACCATCCTGAGGATATGGTGGCTCCTCAGTTCACGGAGAATCTTGCGGCCAGCTATGATATCAAGGAAGGCGGCGAATTTGTGACTCTGAAGATCTCGGAAGCCAGCTACGGTGTGGCTACCAGCATCAGGTATACGGCTGTTGCCGATGTAAAGCAGGACTTCTCCAGCAAGCAGAACCTTACGAGCGTGACAGACTGCTCCGAAGGAATAACCGTTGATGCCAACACCATCAACAATGCACTCATGACTCTGAACTGCCCCTTTGATGAGCTGGTGACGGTATATTTGAGGGTTGAGGCCGAGATGATGAGTGAGTCCAACCCTGTAGAGGGAATGGAGACCCTCGTTACAGGCAGCCTCGAGACAAAGGTTGCGGCTTTTGTTCCTCAGTCTCTGATTCAGGAGAATATGTGGGGTGCGACAGGTGACTTTACGGAAGCCCGCAACTGGAAGCTGTACAGCTATCTTTCCGAATTCCCTCCCAAGAGCAAGATCTACACGACCCCTGCCATCACCATGGCTGAGGGCGGCCAGTTCATCCTGCACTTCAACAATAATGCTGAGTACGGCATTATCGGAGGAACAGGCAAGGACGGAGATACAAAACTGAAGGTCGGTGTGCCTGTCGACATAACGATTGACGATCCCAATGCCGTCAATTTCGGAGTCGGTGAAGGACAGGCCGGAAGTCAGGTTATCGTGCTCGACTCTGCGGCTAAGAAGATGTACTTCCTCGGCTGGGGCGTTATCGGACAGGTATCCGGTGACGGTTGGGCGAACGATGCTCCCATGCTCTATGACGAGACTGCCGGAACCTGGACAGCCCAGAACCTGGAGTTCAACAAGGACGGTGAGTTCAAGATCAGAATGAAGAAAGCCTGGGATGACGACCGCGGTCTTGATGATAACGTGAAATTTGCCCTGAATACCCCCATGAAGGTGAAGAAGGGAGGCTCGAACATCAAGGTTACGGAAGCCGGCAAATTCAATATCGTATATAACGAGAAAAACGAGACTATCACTGTAACAAAGGTCCCTGCGGCTGGAAAGTAACAGAGGATAATGAATGGAGGGCGGGACGTGATGTACCCGCCCTTTTTCTTTATATTTGCAAAAAATGAAACGTATCTGTACAGCATTGTCACTGGCTGCCGCAGTTATGCTGCAGTCCTGCACCTACCGGGTGCCGGACAATCCTTTTTTCGACAAGGAGTCTGTACCGGCTGCGCCATGCATTGTGTCCTCTGATACCACAGTCGTGATAGTGCGGGACTATTTCCCCGGGATAGGGAGGGTGGACACCGTTACCTGCGGTGATTATGAGGTGGTGCCGGTCTCCAGGGAAGGGATGGATACTGTGCTGGTTGTGGCCAGGCCGGCCTCCCGTTTTATTTCCATCCTGACTGTCAGCTCCGGGTCTGAAAAAGGGGCTATAGTGCTCAAACGTCAGGTGGCGGAGGCACCCGGTACGCCCGTAGTATCGACAGCGGGCAGTACGATGGGAGGCCGGGAGTTTACGGCCGAGGTCAAGAATACCCCGGCCAGCTATCTGGTCCTGTGGCAGAATACCCTGCTTGACCGTAACTGCCTGTCGTACCGCAAGAACGGTGTGTTTACAGTTCATGTCCCGTACAATGCCCTGGATGTTGATACCTCCTTCATCCGCATATTCTCGCACAATGCGGCTGGAGCCGGCGGCGATATCACCGTACCGGTGTTCAGAGGACGTGTGATGCTCTCCGGCAGAACGGAATTTTAATCTAAACAATACAATATGAAGAAGAATCTGATAACAACCGCTGCCCTTCTCCTCCTGACGGCCGTCCTGCCTTCGGAGGCGGGAGCGCAGCAGATGAACTCTCCCTCCGGGGAATTGTCCCTCAATGTCGGGTGCGCCGGAGGGACGGTGACTTATGAATTGACCTACAAGGGACTGCCCGTCATTATCCCCAGCCGCCTGGGACTGGTGAGCGACGAGGCGGACCTGACCGGCGGCTTCTCGGTTGTGGCCGTGAGCCGGGATACCGTGGACAGGAGCTGGAGTCCGGTGTGGGGTGAGTATGCCGAGGTGAGGGACCATTTCCATGAGATGGCCCTGACTCTTGAGCAGGAGGAGACCGGCCGTGTGGTGACCGTGCGCTTCCGCCTCTTCGACGACGGACTGGGCTTCCGTTATGAGGTGCCCGAGCAGGAGCATCTGAACTATCTGACCCTGCGCGGAGAACGGACCGAGTTCAACCTCTCCGGCGACCATCTGGCCTACTGCATCCCCGGAGACTACGATTCCAACGAGTTTGCCTATTCCACGGCCCGTATCTCCGGGCTGGAGGATGAGATAGAGCGGCGGCTGGCTCTGAAGACCTACGAGACGAAGGCAGAGGGCGGGCTGTCCGTGCAGACTCCGCTGATGCTGCGCTCCGATGACGGGCTGTACATCAACATCCACGAGGCCGCACTGGTGCACTATGCCGCCATGCTCCTCGATGTGGATGATGTGAATTTCCGGCTGAAGGCCCATCTGGTGCCGGACAAGAACGGGGTGCGCGGCTATCTCCAGGCTCCGTTCAATTCGCCCTGGAGGACGGTCATCGTGAGTGACGATGCCCGGGACATCCTGGCCTCGCAGCTGATCTACAATCTGAACGAGCCCTGCGCCATCGAGGACCCCTCGTGGGTGAAGCCCCAGAAATTCGTGGGAGTGTGGTGGGAGATGTTTACCGGGGCCGGTGCTACCTGGGCCTACAGCGACTACTGGAAGGCGCGTCCCGGGGTTACTGACTATTCGGCCCTGAAACCCAACGGAAGGCATGCGGCCAATACCGAGAACGTGAAGAGGTACATAGATTTCGCGGCGGAGCACGGTATCGATGCAGTGCTTGTCGAGGGATGGAACGAGGGCTGGGAGGACTGGGCCTCCTACCGCAAGGACCGTCATTTCCTGTTTACGAAGCCGTATCCGGATTTCGACATAGACGCAGTGTCCGCATACGCTGCGGAGAAAGGCGTGAACATGATCATGCACCACGAGACGGCCTCCAACGCCGCAGACTATGAACGCCAGCTCGAGGACGCCTTCCAGTATATGGTTGACCACGGCTACCACTCCGTCAAGACCGGATATGTGGGCTACATCATCCCCCGCAGCGAGTATCACTCCTCGCAGTGGATGAACGACCACTATATCCACGTGGCGCGTACTGCCGCCGAATATGAGATCATGGTAGACAGCCACGAGGCCGTACGTCCGACCGGACTGATGCGTACCTGGCCCAACTGGGTGGCCCAGGAGTCGGCCCGCGGCGGAGAGTTCGAGTCGATGGGCGGCAACGACCCCGACCACACCTGCATCCTGCCCTTCACCCGTCTCAAGGGAGGTCCGATGGACTACACTCCCGGCCTCTTCCAGACCAAACTGGACTACTACGAGGGCGGCAGTAAGCCCGGGGAGCAGGCCGGTACCACACTGGCCCGGCAGCTGGCCCTCTATGTGACCATGCCCTCGCCCCTGCAGATGGCCTGCGACCTGCCCGAGAACTACGAGCGGTTTATGGACGCATTCCAGTTCATCAAGGACGTCGCCCTCAACTGGGAGAACTCCTGGTACCTGGAGGCAGAGCCGGGCGACTACATCACCGTAGCCCGCAAGGCCCGTGACGCGCAGGAGTGGTTCGTGGGAGCCGTTACCGACGAGAATGCCCGCGAGGCAGTGATTCCCCTGTCATTCCTCCCGGAGGGACAGAAATACGAGGCCACCGTCTATGCCGACGGGGAGGATGCCGACTGGAAGGACAATCCCCAGAGCTACCGGATCTATACCAAGAAGGTGAAGCCATCCGCGACCCTCCGTATTCCCTTGGCGCCGGGCGGTGGTGCGGCAGTAGTAATCCGGCCCGTTGAGAAGTAAATGAACGTCCGCGAACATACCACTGGCTTTGCACTGACATCCGCAACGGCACCGAATCGCGGAAATCGCTGCCGTTGTGGAGCGCAGTTGAAGCATCGGGACTGTGAGAAGAAAGTAATTTTGTTTTCCTAAAATAACATTGTATTATGAAGATGATCAAGACAATCTTTTTTGCGGCCGTAGCCCTGCTTCTGCTTGCAGGATGCGCCGGCAAATCAGGACAGGAGGTGCAGTCTCCTGTGAGCAACGTGAGCCATCCCGACTGGACGGCCTCCGCAGTCCTCTATGAGGTCAATGTCCGCCAGTACACCAAGGAGGGCACCTTCGAGGCCTTCGAAAAGCATCTGCCCCGGCTCAAGGAACTCGGGGTGGACATCCTCTGGTTCATGCCCGTGTATCCCATCGGAGAGGTGGAACGCAAGGGTGAGTTGGGCAGTTACTACTCAATCCGCGACTACAAGGCCATCAATCCCGAGTTCGGAGACATCGAGGACTTCCAGTCCGTGGTTGACAAGGCTCATGAGCTGGGCTTCAAGGTGATTCTCGACTGGGTGGCCAACCATACCTCCCGCGACCACGGCTGGATCGCCGAGCATCCCGAGTGGTACGTGATGGATGACAGTACCGGTACGCCTGTGGCTCCTTTCGACTGGACCGATGTGGCCGAGCTGAACTACGACAATGCCGATATGCGTGCCGCCATGCTCGACGCCATGACTTACTGGGTATCCGAGGTAGGCGTAGACGGCTTCCGCTGCGACGTGGCCCACGAGGTGCCGGTGGACTTCTGGAATGACGCCGTGGCGGCGCTCCGGGAGATCCGTCCCGACCTCTTCATGCTGGCCGAGTCCGAGGAGCCCGCTCTGATGACCGACGCCTTCGACGCCTACTACGGCTGGTCCAACCATGCGTTTATGAACAGGCTCGCTCAGGGCAAGGCCACTGCCGCCGAGTACGCCGCCTACCGTGTGGAGCACGAGGGCAAGCTGCCGGTGGAGAGCATCGAGATGAACTTCACTTCCAACCATGACGAGAACTCCTGGAACGGCACCGAGTTCGAGAGGATGGGGGAGGCTGCCCGCCAGTTCGCCGCCCTGACATTTGCCGAGCCGGGTATGCCGCTCATCTACAGCGGTCAGGAGATGGGTTCTGATAACTCGCTGGAGTTTTTCATGCGCGACCCTATCGTCTGGGAGGACCGCGGAGGCTATACGCAGTTCTACAAGGACCTTATCGCCATGCGGGATGCACATCCGTCGATGTATGCTCCCCGCGAGGGTGCACCGATGGTCATCCTGGCCAACGACAAGCCGGAGCAGGTATTCTCCTTCGAGCGCAGGCTCTCTGACGGCAGCGACGGCTTTGCGGCCGTGTTCAACTTCTCCGCTGAGGAGGTGACAGTGACCGTCTCCGAGGGCAGCATCGCAGGACAGAGCTACACCCTTCCCGCTCACGGATATCAGTTCGTGTTCTGATGCCGCTCTGCGTTTTCCGCGTTCCCATTTTCCCACCTTCGGAAGGTGTGCAGAAAACGGCCGGAAATGCCTCACCTTCGGAAGGTGGGCGGAGAGAGACCGAAAACGTCCCACCTTCGGAAGGTGGATAAAGTGTAACGATATTTAAAACCAAATAGCCAAATAGCAAATAGCAATAATTTATGAAGAAAAATTTACTGACTACGATTCTGGCTGCGATGGGGCTGTCGTCCATGGCTTCCGCAGCTGTGGGCCAGGAGGGACTGCGCGTGGAGCCGCCCTGCTGGTGGACCGGGATGGAGACCCCGCTGACGCTGATGCTGCACGCTCCCGGACTTTCGGGCGCGGGTGTGTCCGTGGACTCTGACGGGATTACGGTGAAAGCCGTGCATTATGCCGAGAGCCCGAACTACGTGTTCGTGGATCTCGAGATTGCCGATAACTTAGCTCCGGGCGAGTACACATTTACCATCAACTACCCCGACGGGAAGACCGAGACATTTGCCTACAGCATAGGCGAACGCAGGGAAGGCTCCCGCGAGAGGGTGGGCTTCGGCCCTTCCGACGTGGTGTACCTGCTCATGCCGGACCGTTTCGCCAACGGGGACAAGAAGAACGATTCTTCGCCCCTGACCGCCGAGAAAGGCAACCGCAAGCTGCCGGGCGGGCGTCACGGCGGTGACCTGCAGGGTATCATGGACCATCTGGACTATCTGGCCGACCTCGGTATCACAGCCATCTGGCCCACTCCCATTACCCTCGACAACGAACCGACCTATTCCTACCACGGCTACGCCTGCGCGGACTATTATCAGATAGACCCCCGTTACGGCTCCAACGAGCTTTACCGCTCCCTCGTGGCAGCCGCCCATGAGAAGGGCATCAAGTTCATCCAGGACATCGTGCCCAACCACAGCGGCACCGCCCACTGGTGGTACAACGACCTGCCTTTCCAGGACTGGATCCACCAGCATCCTACGTTTACACGCTCCAACTATGCCATGTCCGGACATTCCGACCCTCATGCGGCTCAGACTGATCTGGATGCATGCGTGACCGGCTGGTTCGACACCTCGATGCCGGACATGAACCTGGGCAACCCCTATTGTCTCCAGTACTACATCCAGCTGGCCGTGTGGTGGATAGAATACGCCGACCTGGACGGTATCCGCGTGGACACCTATCCCTACACCCGCAAGGAGGATATATCCGCCTGGACTGAGGGTATTCTGAAGGAATTCCCTAATTTCACCCTCGTGGGCGAGTGCTGGTTCCACAATACCCAGCAGATAGCCTACTGGGAGGGCTGCCGCACCGCTGACGGAGGCTTCAAGACCAATGCCGACGGCTACACCTCGCACCTGCCCATGGTGATGGACTTCGCCCTGACAGACGCGCTGACAGAGGCTTTCGTGCAGAATGACAATTTAGGTTACGATGACGGCATCAAGCGCGTGTACAACTCGGTGTCCCTCGATTTTGCCTACTACAATCCCTACAACCTCCTTACCTTCATAACCAATCACGATATGGAGCGTCCGGCCATCCGCTTCGGCACCTACAAGGATCCGGACGAGACCGTGCTGGCGAGGATGAAGAATGCCACGACCCTGCTGCTGACCATGCGCGGAGTGCCCCAGTGGTACTACGGAGATGAGATTCTGATGCACGGACCCGAGGAAATGGTGGGCAAGGGCGATGCCTGGTGGAGGACCGACTTCCCCGGCGGCTGGCCCGGTGACAAGGTCAATGCCTTCACATCTGCCGGACGCACCGCACTGCAGAATGAGATGTTCGACCACGCCCGCACCCTGATGCAGTGGAGGAAGACCTCACCGGCAGTCACCGCCGGCAAGCTGAAGCACTTCATGCCGTTCGGCGACCTGGTGAATACCTACGTGTATTTCCGCTATACTCCCGACTTCAAGGATCTGGTGATGGTGGTCATCAACAACGGAGTGGAGCCTGTCTCCCTCGACTGGGCACACTACGCCGAGATCTTCGATGCTGCAGCGGCGGCCCTCGGCACCGACAGCTTTAAGGCCACCGACATCCTTTCCGGAGCGACTGTGTCCCGCAGCACCGAGCCTTTAGCCGTGCCCGGCATGACCTCCCTCATCCTCCAGTTCTAACCCCGGACTGCTTCATCGACAACGGGAAAGAGAACCGTAAACCTGCAAGGGACGGCTCTCTCTCCCGTTTTCTTTTATATGCTTTTTATCGTGATGAGGCTCGTGGCTGCATGATATTTCCTATCTTTGCGTAGACGTGAAACAGAAGACCGAATGACGACAGATTCTAAAGGAAATATACTTCTCTACCAGACCGAGGACGGGCTGACAAAGATAGAAGTAACACTTGCAGACGACAATGTGTGGCTTACTGCCGACCAGATGGCAGAGCTGTTCCAGCGCAACAAATCTACCATATCGAGACATATCAGGAATGTGTTTGAGTCGGGAGAACTTAAACCGGAAGTGGTAGTTGCATTTTTTGCAACAACCACGCAGCATGGAGCCGTAAAAGGGAAGACGCAAACTCACACAACAGCTTACTACAGCCTCGACATGATTATCAGCATAGGCTACCGTGTCAACTCCCACCGAGGTGTCCAGTTCCGCATCTGGGCCACACAAGTGCTGAGGGAGTACCTGGTAAAGGGATTTGCCATGAATGACGACTTATTGAAGCGGGCAGGAGGAGGCAACTATTTCGATGAGCTTCTGAGCCGCATCCGGGACATACGCTCGTCGGAGAAGGTTTTCTACCGCAAAGTGTTGGAGATATATGCTCTAAGTATAGATTATGACCCGCGGGCGGAGGCCACGCAGAAATTTTTCAGGACCGTACAGAACAAAATGCACTATTCGGCTCATGGTCATACGGCGGCGGAAGTTATCTATCAGAGAGCGGATGCCGGTAAGGATTTCATGGGCTTGACTTCCTGGTCAGGAGGATTCCCAAAACGCAGCGATGCGGAAATAGCCAAAAACTACCTGTCTTCCGATGAACTGGACACACTGAACCGCATCGTCAGCCTGTATCTTGACTTTGCGGAACTTCAGGCGCAGTCGCACCGGCCGATGTATATGAGGGACTGGATTCAGAAGCTGGATGATTTCCTGAAACTGTCCGGCAAAGAACTTTTGGCCCATGCAGGGACTGTCTCAGCGGAACTTGCCAGGCAGAAAGCCAATCAGGAATATGACAAGTTCAGACAGCGCACCCAGTATGAACTTTCTCCTGTGGAAATCCATTTTCTGGAAAATTTTGAGAAAGAGCAGAAAAGGTTGAAGGAAAAATAAAAGGCGCATGCACGGCTGCGGTAGCCGGGGCATACGCCTTCTGTTGTGCGGCTGGGTCAGGCCTGGCTGCTAGTAGTAGGTGACGTTGACAGTGGTTATGTGGGAATATCCAGCAGGCTGGTCAGTGCGTGTAGGTTCTTCTATAGGTTCCAGATATCCTTCTCCGGTGTTGTTGTCAGTTACGATTATTCTGCACTTGCAGGTAATGGTAACTTCATGGAGCGGCATCTCGTAGCGGATGCTGTGCAGTAGGCCGTCGCTGTCTATGTCATATTCCAGAGTGGATTCTTCCGGTAAATAGTAATAGCTCGTACGGGAGTACAGTACGTTACCGTCAACATCAGGCCTCTCGTCTAAGCCCGGATAATAAGGATAATTCTCTGGCATGGAGATATCATCGGGAGAAGTATAGTTGTCTGATGCGTCCGCAGGGACAACGTAGTGTGCGTCCCTCTGCCCGAGCATGCCGGCAGCTCCCATAAACTGGATGGGAGAGTGGATGTATATTAGAGATTTCCAGCTTGCGAGCCAGTTGATATCGATATTGATTGTGTTCTCATATTCAGAGAAAGGAATGTCATACACATCTTCCCTGTCATTTCTGCTGATAACTTTTATGTTGTCCTCGTCATTCCATTCGAAATCAAATTCCGCGTCATAGTCATAGTCATAGATGCCGAGCATGTCCTCAATGGATTGTAGTTGTCCCTTATCATTGTAGGAGAAGTTAAATGAGTAAGATTCAGAAGTAGCTTCCGTTGCTTTTCCGTCAGAGTCGAAAAGTATGTTCATAATCTCAGTCTCTCCATACATGCTGCGCTCAAATGTTGCGCTTCCGTCCTCATTGTAAGTGAATGTGCCGGTGTATGCGGTCTCATCTGAGTACTCGCCTGTTATGACCTGAACCGAGGATACTCTGTTGAGGTCGTCGTACCCGAAGTTGAAATAATAGGACCAGCCGTACTCACCTTCGCTCTGGGAGAATTCCACGGACTTGACCAGCCCTGTATGGTCCGGAATATCCGGCACCTCAGGCTCTTCCGGCTCATCCTGTGCGGTGGCTCCGGCCTGTGAGACGGTGACGGTGGCGGAGGAGCTGCCGCTGGTTATTGAGACGCTGGCGGTGCGCTCTTCCTCGGCTGTATTGGCCTTTGCTGTGAGAGTAATGGTGTGCTCTCCGGCCTCACCCGAGGCGGGATCGACGGTGAGCCAGGTGACATCGGTGCTTTCAGCTACCGGCTGCACTGTCGCGGTCCAGGGACCGGTAGCGGTGATGGTAAATGATGTGCTGCCTCCCTCGGCTGCGATCTGCGAGGGCTGTGAGTCGATGGTCAGTGGTGCGGGCTCAGGCTCCTGGCAACTGAGAAGGAGTGCGGCCGTGAGGACGCTGGCCAGGGTGAGGCCGGCGATGCGGGATAGTCTGGAAAAAGTATTCATGTCTTGTGCTTTTAAAGAAAGCACAAAGTATGTGATAATATGCGACTTTTCATATCGCGGAAAACCGTGATTTTTCAGCGCTCAGGGCGTATGGGGAAGTGGGAATGGGTCATGGGCCTGAATACCGGACGGTGGAGCCGGCCTGCGGTGCCGGTGTCGGTCCCGGCTGCGGTGGCACTTTCCGACTGAATTGTAATCGGGCCGGTGTAGTGGCCGTTGACAGAGTGCCCGGTGGTGGTTTTGAATTCAAACCTGATTGTGTATTCGGAGCCGGAGTTCTGAACGGTCATGAAGCCATCGTTGATGAATCCGAGGTAGCCGGTCTTGGAATCAGTGTAGTGCTCTGCGATAGTCCCGACGTAGTATCCGTTGGTGGATGTCTCGCCCGGGCTGAGAGTCAGAGGCTCCTCACCCCATTTGTCCGGTGATATGGTGTATCTGCCTTCCTGAAGCCTGCCGTCCTGGGTAAGTGTCATGTAGCAGTCCATGTTTATGATGCTGCCCGGCGGAATTACGTAGCCCTGCTGATTGCTGGACATGTCGGTCAGGGAGATGATTACGTTGGATATGTCCCGGTCAAGTCCGGGCATATCTGTCTTGCTGGCTATTGCGTTGACGGCCGGAATGCTGAGGTCTTGATTGAGGTCTTTGAATTCGACAGGGGAGTTGTCGGTCAGGGTGGCCGGGCCGGAATAGAACAGGTGGTGGGTCATGCCGGCAACGTCGGTGAGTTCGGCCTCGAAGGTGTATCTGCCGCTGTCATCGCGGTTCACCTCGAGGTATCCGTCGCTGAATACCAGCTCGGTAGGTACGTCATAGCGGCCGCTCTGATAGAACCGGGAGTAGTCCGGAGTGAATGTGCCGACTGCCGTGGCTCCTCTCGCGCCGAGGGTATAGAGTCCTGTAGGAACGGTAATCTGCGACAGCTCGGAGGGGGCGGAGGAGAAGATATCGAAGTAGTAGTACGAGGCTCCCGGAACAGGCTCTCCGGAAGTGCTGAATCCCTGGTCAGAGAGGCAGATGTAGTAGTTGCATTCTCCATTGTTGCCGATGGCACCGTTGTAGACGCCTGTAAAATCGAGCGCCACGATGTCATAGTCCGTACTGCGTTCCTTTTTACAGGAGGCTGCTGCGAGCAGGACTGCGGCTGCCGCCAGTATCAGGTATGGGATTCTGAGAGATTTCATAGACCGTAAAGGTAGTATTTTTTCGACAGTTTCCGAAATTTATCCGCAAAATCATTCCATATATTGAAAATGTCCTCATATCTGTACCTCTCTCCGAAGGCCCGGCGGACCTCCGTGGAGCCGGTCACCTTGTCGAACATTTCCAGCCGGGAGGCACCTGCCGACCCGAACGGATCGAAGTTAGGCTGAATGTCCGCGATGACCTGCATAGCGTAGAACTGAATCTCCGAGAGCCGTGCCGCCCCGAAGTCCGTGATGTAGATCTGCACTCCTCCGATCTCCTCTCCCTTGAGCGAGCCGTAGAACGGAGTGGCGTAGACGGGCCGGAACAGCACCCCCGGCAGATAGAGTGCGTTCATCCGCGAGGCCAGCAGGTCTGCGTCCATCCCCGGGCAGGCGATCATGCCGAAGGGCAGGGTGTAACCCACTCCGATCGAGAGCACCCCGAGCTCTCCGAGAATACCGGTCGCCGGGTAGAGGTAGGCCGCCTCCACAGTCGGGATGTGGGGGGAGGAGGGAACCCAGAGCAGCCCCGTCGCGTCGAAGTTCATGCTGCGTTTCCATCCTTCCATTTTCACTACTGTCAGGTCGCATCTGACTGTGGAGTCCTGTCCGTCACGGCCCTTGACCTTTAGCATCCCCTCCTCGTTGAGCAGGGTCGCCAGCTCCCCGCAGGTGAGGCCGTAGACATAGGGGATATTGTATTGTCCTACGAATGAGATGAGGGAGTCCTCCACCCCCGGTCCCTCGACCTTCAGGCCTCCGAGTGGGTTGGGGCGGTCGAGGATGATCATTTCCACACCTTCCATTGCCGCGACTTTCATCACATTGCCCATGGTGCTGATGTAGGTGTAGGAGCGGCAGCCGATGTCCTGGATGTCGTAGACGATGGCGTCGAGGCCCTTGAACTGCTCAGCTGAGGGAAGGCGGGTCTTGCCGTAGAGGGAGAAGATGGGGACTCCGGTGCGGGGGTCGACGGCCTGTCCTTCGACGTGCTCGCCAGCGTGGGCATTGCCCCTGACCCCGTGCTCGGGACCGAAGAGGGCGACCAGCTCCACCCCGGGGGCACTGTGCAGCACGTCGATGGTGGAGTTGAGGTAGCGGTCCACGCCGGTGGGATTGGTCACCAGCCCGATGCGCTTGCCCTGCAGCTGCGCGAAACCGTTGGCCTCGAGGACGTCGATGCCGGTGCGGACCTGCTGTGCCTGTGCCGGGCGGACAAGGGTGAGAAGGGAAATCAGTATTATGGCGGTAATTCGGTGTCTCATATTTGTTTGTATTTAACTGAGATTGAGGCTGTGAGCGGAGTCGTCGAATTTCTCGGGGTAGAGGAGGATGAGGCTGCAGCTGGTGAACTCGCGGCCGAGGAGGCGGGGCAGCTTCTCGAAGGAGCTGTCGTGGGAGATGGAGCCGGGCCTGGAGCTGATTACTGTCAGCAGGCTGTCGTCGTCAAGTTCGGAGGCGAGGGCGGTCAGGTTGCTGTAGTCTTCCATCGGGATGTACAGCGCTTCCAGGCGGCGGGTATTCTCTTCCAGCATTTTCCGGAGTATCTTCAGGGTCTCCGGGCTGGCGTGGAAATGCAGGGGGCGCTCCAGGGAGGTGCTCAGATGGCACAGGTGCTCCACCCAGCGGCTGAATCCGGCCTCGTACTCAGCCTTGGGCGGAACGGTCACCACTATCTGGCTGAGGGTGTTGATGGGAACCATCATGCGGGAGAGGAGCACCTCGCAGGAAAGGCTTTTCAGCAGGTTTACCGCCAGGTTGCCGAGAATGGGACTGTCAGCGTCCCTTCTGAGCCCTATGAGGAGGCTGGTGATGTTCTGCTCCTTGACTGTGTGGATGATGCCGGAGGCGATGTTGAGGTCATAGCGGCTGAGGGTCTTGAGGTCCACATGGGCCGAGGCGGCTATCTTTGCGGCTGTCTCGAGGTTGCGGCCCGCGGTGCTTACAGCCTTGGAGTTGTCGGAGTCGTAGAGTATGCTCAGGGCGTAGAGGTTGTCCGTGAGCATGGGGTCGCGTACGGCCATTGAGAGGCAGACCAGGTCCTTGACGGTGTCAGGGTTGGCCAAGGGAATCAGTATCTTTTCGGGGCGGCTGTCGGGGTCGCGGTCAATGACGGGCTCTTCCATCGCTATCCTGCGGGCGGTCCGGTCGGTGGTAATGGAGCTGACAATGCAGGTGAAAAGTATCAGAAGAATGGTGCCGTTGAGTATGTCCTCGTTCAGAAGGCGGCTGCCGTCCGGAAGGATGATTTCGTGGCCGATGAGGGCTGCGGCGAGGGTGGCGGCCGCCTGGGAGGAGGATAGGCCGAACATCAGGCGGCGTTCGGTGGCGGCCATGCGGAATGTCTTCTGGGTGAGCAGGCTGGCAATCCATTTGCCGGTCAGGGCGGTTGCTGTCATCACCAGCGCTACCTTGATGGCTCCCCAGCCGCCGAATATCACGCCCAGGTCGATGAGCATGCCTACGCCTATAAGGAAATATGGTATGAAGAGGGCGTTGCCGACGAACTCGAGATGGCTCTTGAGCGGGGAGATGGACGGGATGAGGCGGTTGAGGAGTATGCCTGTGAGGAATGCTCCGAGAATGCCTTCCAGTCCGGCCAGCTCCATCAGTCCGGCGGCCGCGAACAGCAGGACCATCACGAAGATGAACTGCATGACGGTATCCTCGTACTTGCGGAAGAACCACCGGGCGATTCTCGGGAAGGAGTAGAGTATGAGGGCGCCGGACATCAGTACCTTGAATGCCATGGTTATCCAGAAAGATTTTCCGGTCCCTCCCTCGAAAATGCCGCTCATCACAGCCAGGACCAGCAGGGTAAGGGTGTCGGTTACGGCAGTGGCTCCTACGGCTATGCTGACACTTCTCTCCCGGGATACACCGAGGCGGAGCACAATGGGGTAGGAGATGAGGGTGTAGGAGGCGTACATGCTGGCCAGAAGGATGGACGTGGCCAGACTGTACTTGAGCAGGGAGGTGTTGACTATGATGCCGAGGACGATCGGGACGGAGAATGTGAGCAGGCCGAGGAAGGCGGCCTTCCTGCGGTTGTGCTTGAAGTCCTCCATGTTGATGTCCAGTCCGGCCAGAAGCATGATGTAGTACAGACCGACATTGCCGAAAAGTTCGAAACTGCTGTCGCGGGCCAGCAGGTTGAGTCCGTGCTCGCCTATGAGTACTCCGGCCAGAATCATGCCGATGATGTTCGGTATCCGCAGCCGGTTGAACAGCAGCGGTGCGAACAGGATAATCAGCAGCACGATCAGGAATATCCAGGTCGGGTCGGTTATTGGCAGGCTCAGTTCACTCCAGTTCATTCTGCGAATTTATGAAAAAATATCATTCGGAAGTGCGGGTGCAGGTGCAATCCTTCCGCCGCGGCTTTAACTCCTTCCGAAGGAGTCGGTAGAGTAGGGAGGTGTGCCGCATCACTGCCCGCCATTGCCTTTCAGTCCGAAGGAAGGGTCAACCTTGATTAGTGCGGTGACGGCGAGGGTGACGAGGCAGCAGCCCATGATCCACCAGAAGAAGCCGGTGTAGCCCATCCATTCCTGGAGCGCGCCTGCGAACATCCCCGGAATCATCATGCCGAGGGCCATGAAGGCGGTACATATCGCGTAGTGGGAGGTTTTGCTGGGACCTTCGGCGAAATACATCATGTACAGCATGAAAGAGGTGAATCCGACACCGTAGCCGAACTGCTCGATGAAGACGCAGGCATTGATCAGGATGAGATTGAGGGCTGAGGCGGGGTCGGGCTGGGCCATGCTCATCCAACAGAATACTCCGCAGGGCAGGGTGAGGGCCAGAGCCATGGGCCAGAGGCAGCGTTTGAGGCCGTAACGGGATACGAGTACTCCGCCGAGTATGCCGCCGAGGGTAAGGCCGATGATGCCGATCGTGCCGTAGACCAGACCGACCTGGGCGGTGCTGAGACCGAGGCCTCCCTCTGATGCCGGATCGAGCAGGAAGGGGTTGATCATTTTCACCAGCTGGGCTTCGGGAAAGCGGTACAGGAGGATAAATGTGACAGCTATCCATACGTCCTTTTTCCGGAAAAAGGAGCCGAATGTACCGATGAACTCGCGTAGGATGCGGGATGCCCCGTGCTTTGTGTAACTGCCGTCTTTCTCTGTTGTCCCGGGAACGGTTCCCGAGGGCCGGTCAGCTGCGGGCCGGGGCAATATCCGCGAGTGGTACACGGCTACCGCGAAGAACAATGCCGACAGGATGAGGAAGGTTACCGCCCAGGCCCTCGGGACATTGCCGAAAGCCGTCTCCATCCATCCGGCCGCCATCACGACACCGCCCTGTCCGATGATTGTCGCCAGTCGGTAGAACGCGCTGCGTATTCCTACGTACAGCGATTGGTCGGAGGAATCCAGTGCCAGCATGTAGTATCCGTCTGCCGCTATGTCGTGCGTGGCAGAGGCAAATCCGATCAGCCAGAACACCGCCAGCGACATCACCACGTAGGAGTCCAGCGGCAGGGTCAGGGCAATGGCCGCGAAAGCCGCTCCTATAATGAACTGTGTAGTCACGGTCCACCATCTCTTGGTGCGTATGATGTCCACGAACGGGCTCCAGAACGGTTTGATGACCCAGGGCAGGTAGAGCCATCCGGTATAGAAAGCGATGTCGGTATTCGACATACCCAGATTCTTGTACATGATGACCGACAGCGTATTCACGGCCACATACGGCAGCCCTTCCGCCACATAGAGTGTCGGAATCCAGGCCATCGGCAGTATTCTTTTGTTTTTCATGCCGTAAATATACGCAGAAGCCGAGAGCAGTGCAAATGAACTTGTTCGATTTGCACAGCCGAGGCGCCCCAGTATATGTGGACGTAGTCCAAATTGCGCAGAAGCCGAGAGCAGTGCAAAGAATTTGCATTTTTCGTAACGTCCTTGCGACAGCCGCATCTGGGAGGCTTTTTTCTTTTCGACATATACCGCAACGGCATTGAATCCCGCAAATTACTGCCGTTGTGGCAAGAGTAGCCCGTGACCGCCTCTTGACAGGCACTATGGGAAGTATCGTTATCCCATCGGCTATCCGCAACGGCACCGGATCGCGGGAAATGCTGCCGTTGTGGAAAGGGGCTGGGTGGTAATCGGGGATAGATCGGTCTGTAGAAGTGGCCATAAGAAAACAGACATACAACAGTGGCAGTAACTCGTGGAAATCGTTGCCGGTGCGGTAGGGGACAGATTTCGGTTTATCCTTACAAGTAGCATATTCCGTGCTTGAGATTTGATGCTGTGGCGATGGAGTTAAGTGTGCGGCAGTGGTGGTAGTCCGCACACTCTGTCGGGAATTCTATGTTGTAGCAGATTCCGAGTTTGTCCATGTGAGAAATGCAGGGCTGTTCGTAATGTGTTTGTTTGAAGTTACATGCAAAATAGGGTGCAATTCTCGTGGTGTCAAGTGAGTCCGGGAATTGCAAGGCAATTTGCAATACGTTGGTTTAAAGCGGCTTGTAAGGGGCGGTGCGTTCCGCGCAATCTTCTGGTAGGCCTCAGCCTCAGCATCAGTACAGTCGGGTGAGGCATGAGCCCCGGAAGTAGTGGGCGAGGATGCGGTCAAATGTGCAGCCCTGTGCGCTCATGGCTGCGGCTCCGATCTGGCAGAGTCCGACGCCGTGCCCCCATCCGGCTCCGTGCAGGATGAATCTGACGGGGATAGGGGTCGGGTGAATCTCGGAGCTCGCATGAGTGTCAACAGTGTGAGTCTCAGTATTATCAGTACGTGTGCCATCGGTGTCGGAAGAAGCGGATGTCCTGCCCGTTTCTGCTGCGGCTGTTTCATCGGTTCTGGCCGCCCCGGTTATGTTTGGCACTGATGTCTGCTTTGTCACCGGCTCGCCAACCGGGCCGCCCACCGGATTAACCCCGGTAGTTACGGTCTCTGAAATGTCTGGCCCCTGACCATTGACTGTGTCCACCACGAAGGCCGAACTGTACAGGTGCGATTCGGACAGCCAGCGGCGGATCTCCAGTTCCTTTCCGACTATGACGGTGCGGAGGGTGCCACGGATGAGCAGCTCGATGATGCGTCCGGAGGCTCCGCGCTTCAGCGGCCGGAGTTCCAGCACGTCTCCGAAATCGATGCCTGAACGGCGGCGGAGCAAGTCGCTCAGACCGGCCTGGGTGTATTCCACCTTCCAGCGGTAGAAATCGGAGGTCTCCTGGTCGTAGGAGTTCAGGACTGTGGAGAGCAGGTCCGGGTCGGAGGTGTTGCAGAAGGCTTCCGGCGAGGACAGTATCCATTCCCGGGCAGTCTGCTCGTCGGAAAGGTCCGGGACATCGGCACTGCTTTCATCTGGCAGCTTGGAGACAATGGCAGTGCGTTTATCGGGCTGGTATGTGGTATCTTTCTGAAATTCTGATGTCTCTGAAGCAGTCTTTGCCGTAGTTTCCGATGCAATGCGGCGTGAATGGCATTCAGCCCGGCTCTCGGTACACGGTGTCGGAACGCTCTCAGGTTGGCTGGCCATGATTCCGGTATCTTCTGCCGGTCCGGAACAGGTCGTGCGGGACATTCTGTACCCGGCAGCATTGTCTCTGATGGCCTGCAGGTAGGGAAAATCCTCGTCGGCCCAGCAGGCGGAGAACCGTTCTGACACTCCTCCGCAGCACTTGGAGAAACGGGTGTCGCAGATGCTGCCGTCAGGTCCGTCGGTCAGCACCAGTCCCCGTGTGGCTTCCACGGCCTTCCGGATATTGGCGTTGCCGGCCCGCAGCAGACCCTGGTACCTCTGGCAATGGTCGTCCGCGCAGACATCGAAGAGGGTGTGGTCTTCCCGGTCGTACCAGCGGATGATGCGCTCGGGACCATTGTCTGAGTGTTCTTCAGAACTGTCGGCAACTGGGTCCGGAAGTCCGCTGCTGTCTCCGCCCCCGAGCGTAGGCCGGGCCAGCAGCCACGACCGCGAGATGACGGCATGGGCCTTGAGAAATTCCTCCGGCGCATCCCCGTTCATTTCCGAGGAAATCACGCTCAGCAGGTAATCCTCCACCGGCACGCTGTTTATGGCCGTAAGCCCTTCCTCCGTGGGCAGGATGGTCAGTCCGCCGGAGAACATCTGGTCCTCCTCCCGCTCCCAGTGGAAATTGATGCCTATTTTCACCCGGTGCAGAGTAAATGTGCTTTCCGCGGAAGCCGGCCTGAACTCCATTTTCCCGAAGCATTTCCCGTTCCACCGCACCATCCCGTCCTGAAGGGAGAAGACCTGTTCGCCGGAGATATTGCTCATGTCCCCGGAAAGTCCCTCCTGACCGCGGATGCCGCTGATTGAGAACGGCTGGTTGAACCGCACCCTCAGCTCCGGGGCGGTGAGCAGTCCCACGTCGATGACCGGCTGCCAGGAGGTGTCGACCGTCTCCCGGATGATGTTCTGCAGCACCCCGGCATCGGTCCTGCGGAAATCCTCCTCCACCGGTACGATGAACACCCCTCCGAGGTCCACGGACGCGGGGCTGATGCGCACGGCCTCTCCTTCCGGAGCGTAGTAGCAGGACGGGCGGTGTGCCTTGCGGGGAATGATGAGGATGCGGAAAATGTCCTGTTCCCTCCAGCAGAGGATGTTGAGTTGCGGTTCGCCGGTCCTGGGACTGACCGGCAGGGAGCGCAGTACACGGAGAAATGCCGCTTCGGCTGACTCGGCGTCCGGGGCGGTGATGACCGGCAGTCCCGGGATGTAGGCGGACGTCAGGGCAATGACGGCGGCTCCGGGGCGCATGACTGTTCTCGGCCCCAGCAGCCCGAAATCCTTTTCCACCGGCAGGAATCCCCTGCAGCCCATCTGGAAATGGAAATGGTCCGGCGCGCTGGCTCCGCTCTCCGGGCCGTTGTAGAAGACCGTCATGTCGGGAAATGCCTCGGCGAGGCGGAGCATGTCGGGAAAGCGGCCCGCTATCCGCTGCGGCACGTGGTCCACGGCCGGTACGGTAAAGTGCTCGGGGAAAATGGGGAAGGGGTTGACCAGTATCTCGTAGCGGCGGCCGTTGCAGCCCTCGAAGGGCAGGGCCTCCTGCTGTTGCGGACGGTTCCCCCGGCACAGGAAGCAGGGCCGGGCCGCGATGGAGGCCGCGTCGGTGCGGGCCATTGTGGAGACTGCCCGGGCGGGATTGTACTGCACCCTGACCGGCATACCGCCGATGGTTATTTCCTTGGTCTGTACCTCGCGCAGGTCACGGTATCTCCGTGCCGCTTCCGGCCATCCGGCCAGCTGTCTCTTCAGGAGACTCTGTAGTTCTGTCATCTTTCTGTGGCGTTTCGGAGAGTGTACCGGAAATGTGGGAAATCGCGGCACTCTCCCCATGCGTTTTTTGTGTGACCTGCCTTATACGGTGCTGTACGGCAGGTATATGATTAAATACGTCAAATCGGTACACTCTCCGAATGGTCCCGGCTCTGTAGCAGCCATTTCCAGGCGGGAAGTATTTCTATGGCCCTGCCGTCGGGGAGGGGGATGGAGCCTTCTTCGTCGCGGGTGACGATTACCATCCTCGAAAGGCCCTCGGTCTTGTCCAGCCGGACAAGCGCATTGGCCTCCCTCTCCTTTGTGTCGGGGTCGCTGAGCGTGACGCAGGCCTGTACGGCGTATCCGGCTTCCGGTATGTAGAAATCGACTTCGGTATTCTTGTGGTAGAAGTACAGTTTGTCGCCGTAGGTCCTGCTCAGGTGGACGGCGCAGAGGTTCTCGAACAGAGGGGCGGCAGTGTTGCTGAGGAATATGCTCAGGAGGCCGTTGTCAATGAAATAATGCTTCTTGACAGTTTCCCTTTCCGTAGATTTGGTAGCGTAGTTCTCAATGGGCAGGAGGATGTATGCGTCTTTGGCGGCTTCGACATACTGGATGACCGATGCCGGGGTAGTGTTGATTCCGGTGCTTTTTATCAGGTTGGCTATCCGGTTGTAGGCTATGGGTTTTCCGATGCTCTCGGCGAGTCTTTTGAACACCATCCGCAGGGCGGTCTCATTGCGGATCCTGCCTCTGACGACTATGTCGTTCAACAGGATTTTCTCATACAGGTCGTTCAGCCACCTTCTCTTGTTCTTGAAAAGCATGAGCTCAGGGAATCCTCCCCACAGGAGATACTGGGAGAGCATTTCCATGACCTTGAATCTCTCCGAACTGTATTCCCATCCCTGGCTAAGCACAATGCCCTGTGACTCAAGATACTCTGAAAAGGAGTAGGGATATACCGTCCCTTCCGTGTATCTGCCCCCGAGGGTCGTGTGTATGTCCCGGCTGAGCATTTTAGCGTTGCTTCCTGTGATGTATACCTGAAACTTCCGGTTGGCAAGTCTCCGGGCGAAATGCTCCCAGCCCTCTATGTTCTGTATCTCGTCGAACATCAGTATCGGCTTTTGCCCGCCGGTGCTTCTGTATGCCTGGAGTATCGTGTCGAAGTCGCCGGCATCCATTCCTATGAGACGCTCGTCGTCGAAATCGATGTAGATGAATTCTTCCGGGAGACGGCCTTCGGACATCAGCTGCCTTGCCCGTTTGAACAGCATGTAGGACTTGCCTGCCTGCCGCACGCCTGTAAGGACGTATCGGCCGCTGCCCTCAAATTCGAACTGCCTGTCATACAGGTCAATGTCTCTGAGAAGTTCCTGTCCCTCGCTTATCAGTGTCCGGAATGTATCGATTGTTATTGCCATGTGCGGATATTTTGCTACCGCAAATATAGCAAATTTATATTGCTGATATATAAAAATGGTTAAATTTTTATATTGCCAATATAAAAATCAGTGCCGGGCGCTCATCTCGAACTCGAGGGTGCCGCCTTCGAGGATCTGGCCGATGGTGAGTTTCAGGACTCCGTCCTCTCCGGGCTGGAGCCGTGTGCCGTTGAGGCTGACGGAGCGGACGTAGCGGTTGCGGTCGGATACCTTGGGGGCCTTGATTTCGAGGGTCCGGCCGTTTTCAAGGTTGATCTTCATGTAGGGCAGGTAGGGGGCTCCGAGGATGTACTCTCCGCTGCCGGGGCATACGGGGTAGAATCCCATTGCCGAGAATATGTACCATGCGGACATCTGGCCGCAGTCGTCGTTGCCGCAGAGACCGTCGATGTTGTTGCGGTACATCCGGTTCATGATCTCCCGCTGCCAGTACTGTGTCTTCCAGGGGCTGGAGGTCCATGCATAGAGGAAGGGGATGTGGTGGCTGGGCTCGTTGCCGTGTACGTAGCCGCCGAGCAGGCCCTCGCGGGTGACATCCTCCGTGCCTGCGAAGAACTCGTCGGGCAGGTGCATGGTGAAGAGGGTGTCGAGGTTGGCCTCGAACTGTTCCGGGCCGCCCATGGCCTCGATGAGGCCGGGTACGTCGTGGGGCACGTAGAAGGAGTAGTTGAGGGAGTTGCCCTCGATGAAGCCCTGGCCGTGGGTGCTAAGCAGGTCGAAGTCAGCCTTGAAGCTACCGTCCTCGTGGCGGGGACGGGCGTGGCGGGTGACGGGGTCGAATACGTTGTGCCAGTTGCCGGAGCGTTTGAGGTACTCTGCGGCTATATCGCTGTCTCCGGCAGCTGAGGCCGTCCTGTAGACCGTCCAGTCATCGTAGGCGTATTCGAGGGTGACTGATGCGGAGCTGCCGGATGCCTCCATGGGGACGTAGCCGAGGCGCATCATCTCGCCGGTGCCCTCGTAGTAGGGGATCGAGGAGCTGCGCACCATGGCTTTCAGGGCCCGTGCCGTGTCTGTCGGAATGCCCGTGGCTATGGCGTCGGCTACGATGGAAACGCTGTGGTAGCCTATCATGCACCAGTTTTCGTTGGCGTTGTGGCTCCATACCGGCAGGGCTCCGTGGACACTCTGCTCGGAGTGGGCGATCATGGATGAGATGATGTCATGGCTGCGCTGCCGCTGTATGATGTTGTAGAGCGGATGCAGGGCGCGGAATGTGTCCCAGGTGGAGAAAATGGTGTAGTTGGTAAAGCCCTCGGCACGGTGGATGTTGCCGTCCACACCTCTGTAGAGTCCGTCCGTGTCGCAGTAGACCGAGGGGTTGATCATCGTGTGGTAGAGGGAGGTGTAGAGCATGGCCAGCTGGTCGTCGCTGCCCTCCGCCTCGATGACCGAGAGAGCGTTGTCCCAGGCCGCCTCAGCCTCCTGTGCGACCATGTCGAAATTCTTCCCGACTGCCTCCGCCTCCAGGTTCTTCACCGCACCGGCGGTGCTCACTCCAGACAGGGCGACCTTGACCTCCAGCTCCCGTCCCTCCGAGGGGTCGAACCCGAACCAGGCCGCGATTTTCCTGCCCCCGATTTCCGGGAAATTGTGCTCCAGGTCGAACTTGCGGTAGAAGCCGTTGTACAGCACCTTCCCGAACTCCTTGTAGCCGTACTCGCGTATTGGCCGGGAGAACGATATCGCGAAATAGGTGTAGTTGGTCCTAGCCCAGCCGTTGGTGATGCGGTAGCCGGTCAGCAGGGTGTCGTTCTCGACCCGGATCTGGGCCCAGAGCACCTTGCCGTCGTAGTTGTAGATGCCGTGTATCAGATCCAGGATGACCCGCTGCTCCGTGGCTCCCTCGGGGTAGGTGTACTTGTGGACTCCGGTCCTCGGGGTGGCGGTCAGCTGGGCCCGTATGCCGTAGTCCTCCAGGAATGCCTCATAGTAGCCGGGACGGGCCACCTCACTCTCGTGCGAATACCTCGACCGGTATCCCGCATCCGGGTCTGCTGCTGTTCCGGGCCGCAGTTTCAGCTCTCCGGTGACCGGCATCAGCAGCACGTCCCCGAGGTCCGAGTGTCCGGTCCCGCTGAAATGCGTGTGACTGAAGCCCACTATCGTGCTGTCGCCGTACTGGTAGCCGGCGCAGTAGCGGTACGCCTCGGGCTGGTACCGTCCGTCGATGTTGTGCGGCACCGTGTCCGTGTCCGGGCTGAGCTGCACTATCCCGAAAGGGTAGCATGCTCCCGGGAACGTATGCCCCATTCCGTTGGTTCCTATCATGGGATTGACCCACCTCGAGAGGCTGTCGCTGCCTGCCGCAGCCGCCCCGACCAATGTCATTGCCATCATGGCTATTGTGCAGAGTTGTCTTTTCATGCCGTAAAAATAGTAATTTTGCGGGAACATTAGTATCGGTAAAATTATGGAAAGGGATAATAAGGAAAACAGACCGGACAGGATCGAAGTGCGCGGGGCGAGGGTACACAATCTGAAGAACATAGACGTGGATGTGCCGCTCGGGAAGATCGTCGGCATTGCGGGGGTGTCCGGCTCGGGCAAGAGCTCGCTGGCACTTGGGGTGCTGTATGCGGAGGGGTCGCGCCGCTATCTGGAGTCGCTTTCGACCTATACCCGCAGGAGAATGACCCAGGCCGCCCGGGCCAGTGTGGACGAGGTGCTGTACGTCCCGGCGGCCTTGGCGATGCATCAGCGTCCGGCCATACCCGGCATACGAAGTACCTTCGGAACGGGTACGGAGCTGCTCAACATGCTGCGTCTGATCTATTCCCGCCTGGCCTCCCACCGCTGCCCCAACGGACATTACGTCCAGCCTTCGCTGAATGTTGCCGCCGGGATGGAGCTGGTCTGCCCGGAGTGCGGGGCGCATTTCTATGCCCCGGGGGCGGAGGAATTGTCCTTCAACAGCAGCGGGGCCTGCCCGACCTGCGACGGTACCGGGACTGTCCGTACCGTGGATGAATCCACCCTCGTGCCGGACGAGACTCTGAGCATCGACCAGGGGGCCGTGGCTCCGTGGAATACCCTGATGTGGTCGTTGATGACCGATGTCTGCCGGGCGATGGGAGTGCGTACCGATGTGCCTTTCAATCAGTTGACTCCGAAAGAAAGGGAAATCGTCTTCCATGGGCCGGCGGAGAAGAAGCATATATTCTACCATTCGAAGAATACCAATCAGGCCGGAGAGCTGGATTTCACCTATTTCAATGCCGTATACACCGTGCAGAACGCATTGTCCAAGGTCAAGGACGAGAAAGGGATGAAGCGGGTGGAGAAGTTCCTGAAGACCGGACCGTGCCCGGACTGCGGAGGCTCGCGTTTTTCCGAGGCTGCCCGCGCTCCGAAGGTCCGGGGCATTTCCATAGACGAGGCCAGCCGTATGAGCCTGCGGGAACTGGTGGAATGGGTGCGGGGAGTGCCGGCTTCCCTTCCGGAGGAGATGCGTCCGATGGCTGAGCGGATCTGCGAGTCCTTCCTCGACGCTTCGGTGCGTCTGCTGGATCTGGGCGTGGGCTATCTGAGCCTCGACCGCGCGGCCTCCACCCTGTCTACGGGGGAACGGCAGCGGATGCAGCTGGCCCGGGCGGTGCGCAACCGTACCACCGGGGTGCTCTACGTTCTGGACGAGCCTTCCATCGGTCTGCATCCGGCCAACATCGTGGGACTGGCCGGGGTGATGCGGGACCTGATAGCGGACGGCAATTCCATTGTGCTGGTTGACCACGACATACAGATACTTTCCGAATCAGACTGGCTGATAGAGATGGGGCCCGGGGCCGGTTCTTCGGGCGGACGGGTGATAGCCGAGGGAACGCTGGAGGATGTGGTGCGGAATAGTGCTTCGAAGATAGGCCCGTTCCTGAGCGGGGCTGCTGTGGTAAATGTCAGGAATCGTACACTCGGGACAGAACTGTTTGCCAATGGCCGCATTCACCTGTCCACCGGTCCTGTGCATACCGTGAAGGCGCTGGAGGTGGATATCCCAAAGGGCCGGCTGACCGTGGTGACGGGAGTCTCCGGCTCGGGCAAGACGACGCTTGTGCTGGAGAGTCTGGTGCCGGGCCTGCAGGCTATGGTCTCCGGGGGGAAGATGCCGGACCACGTGCGGGAGATCCGCGCCGAAGGCATCCGTCACGCCAAGCTGATAGACGCTTCGCCTATCGGAATCAATATCCGTTCGACAGTAGCCACATACGCCGATGTCCACGATGAGCTGCGGAAGGTCTATGCCCGGACTCCGGATGCAAAGGCCGGGGGCTGGAAGAACGGGGATTTTTCCTACAATACGGGACGGCTGCGGTGTCCGGTCTGCGACGGTACGGGCGTGATAAGCCTCGATGTGCAGTTTCTGCCGGATGTGGACATACCCTGTCCGGACTGCCGGGGCTCGCGGTATTCCAGGGCGGCGTACAGGATCCGACGGGAAAACAGCGAGGGAACGTACCATTCTCTGCCGGAGCTGATGGCCATGGATGTGGACGATGTGATGGTGGCCTGCGGAGACCTGCGGACCGTGCGCCAGAGACTGCAGGTGCTTTACGACCTCGGGCTCGGCTATCTTACTCTCGGCGAGCAGACTCCCGGACTTTCCGGCGGTGAGGCCCAGCGTCTCAAGCTGGCCAGCGAGATGGGCCGCGGCCAGGACGATTCGGTATTCGTGTTCGACGAGCCGACCATCGGCCTGCATCCGGCCGATGTACGTACCCTCCTGCAGGTATTCCAGCGGCTGATAGACCGTGGCGCGACCGTCATCGTCATCGAGCACGACCTGGATGTCATCCGCTCGGCCGACTACATCATCGACATGGGCCCCGGCGGCGGCGAGGACGGCGGCCTCATCGTAGCTACCGGCACTCCCGAAGACATCCGCCGCTGCCCTGAAAGCGTCACCGGCCGCTTCATCTGAAAGGAATTTGTAGAATCTGTTTAGGGATTTAGATATGGATTTGAGTGATAAAATAGCAATTTACCGTTCTGCTGATGGAGAAACGCAGTTGGAGGTAAAGATCGATAAAGAAATGGTGTGGCTGAATGTCAGTCAAATGGCAGAATTATTTGGAAGAGATTCTAAGACTATAAGAAAGCATATTGACAATGCCATTCGTGAAGAACTGGCAGGAGAAGTGGTTGTCGCAAAATTTGCGACAACCACTCAGCACGGAGCCATGACTGGAAAAACTCAGACACATGATGTGAGTTTCTATAACTTGGATGTGATAATATCAGTAGGCTATCGCGTGAAATCGCAAAAAGGCGTCGAGTTCCGTATGTGGGCCAATAAGGTACTGAAAGATTATCTGGTTAAGGGCTATGCTGTAAATAAGGCCTTGACCGAACAGCGATATTCAGAATTGAAGCAATTGGTGGCCGTCCTGGGACGGACAGTCAAATCACAGGAGGCATTGACTTCCAAAGATGCACTGGACTTGATAGAAGTCGTTTCCAACTACACTTATGCATTGGATATTCTGGACAGGTACGATTATCAGCAGTTGTCAATAGAACAAACCACCAGTGAAGAAAAGTTCCACGCCACCTACGAAGGAGCTATGAATGTTATCCGCGAACTGAAGGCAAAGTTCGGTGGAAGCAAGTGGTTTGCAAATGAAAAAGATGATTCGTTCACAGATGGTAACAAGCGCATTGCCGCAACTCTTTTTCTGTGGTTTATGGCGGAAAACGGCATCCTCTACAATCCGGACGGCACGAAGCGCATAGCTGACAACACTCTTGTCGCTCTTACGCTGATGATCGCTGAAAGCCGGGCAGAAGAGAAGGATACGATGGTAAAGGTGCTTGTAAACCTGATAAATAGGAACAATTATATATAATCTATGGAAATAATTGATAGAAACAATGGATACGCGCTGCTGCGGATAGGCCCGGAGCGCGGAATGTATGGAAACGAGGCTGCCGGACGGAGGCTGCTGGAGGAGGCGGTCAGGACCGGGGCGGCGATGGTGTACAGCGGCTACTGGCTCGTGACGCCTGACGGAGGGCGGAAGGATGTCCCCGTCAATGACTGCCAGCTCGGAAGTGTCCGGGAGGATTTCGACTTCGGGGCTCTGGTGGCGGTCGATGAGGGTCTGATGCAGCAATGGGAGACGGAAGTGAAATGCTTTCCGGTGCAGCCAGCTGGCGGTTCGGGGCAGGATATGACGGCTGAGTCTGGAAATCCCGCCAGTCCGTCCGCGCTGTCTTTGCGATACGGTCAGTGGTACTCGTTGCGGCTTTTCCTCTCACGGCATGGCGAGCTGCTGCATCTGCCTGAGCTGCTGTACGGTGTGGACGAGGTCGATGCCAGGGCTTCGGGACAGAAACAGTTCGACTATGTGGATCCTCGCAACCGGGAGGCCCAGATAGAAATGGAGGCGATTTTTACGGATCATCTCAGAAAAATGGGGGCGTGGCTGCCGCCGAGGACCCGGACGGTTGCGGATGATGGGAATGCAGTGACGGAGAAAGCTGCCGCTTCCGGTACTGGCTGCCCGGACAGCGTCTCTGTCATCATTCCGGTGCTCAACCGCGCCGCCACGATCGGGGATGCGCTCCGCTCGGCTCTCTCGCAGCGGACGGATTTCCCTTTCAATGTACTCGTGATAGACAACCGCTCCACTGACGGAACTTCCGAGCGGATAGAGGCCGTGGCCTCGGAGGACAGCCGTGTGGTTCACATTATTCCGGGGCCTGACAGCGGTCTCGGTATAGGTGGCTGCTGGAATCTGGGAATCAATCACCCGCTCTGCGGACGCTATGTGGTGCAGCTGGACAGCGACGACATGTACAGCGGACCGGATACCCTGCAGCGGATTGTGGACGTGTTCCGCCGGGAGCGGTGCGCCATGGTTATCGGCAGCTATGCGATGACCGATTTCGACCTGCGCCCGATTCCACCCGGAATCATTGACCACCGCGAGTGGACCGATACTAACGGCCACAACAATGCCTTGCGAATCAACGGTCTGGGAGCACCTCGGGCCTTCCATGTGCAGACCCTGCGCTCGGTCGGCGGATTCGAGAACGTCTCCTACGGCGAGGACTACGGCGTGGCCCTCCGTCTGACCCGCGAGTACCGCATCTGCCGCATATACGAACCTTTGTACAACTGCCGCCGCTGGTCCGGCAACTCCGACGCCGCCCTCGACATCACCCGGCTCAACGCCCACAACGCCTACAAGGACTCCCTCCGTACCCGCGAGATTCTCGCCCGCCGGCAACTTTGCCGACTCGCTGAATGAAAGTCCTTCCCGCCAAATGACCCTGAGGCTTCAGAGTTTTTGAGAATTGCAGGTCGTTTTGTAAACCTTTGATTACCAGGAGTGTGTAAAAAGCTGTGCAATTTTCGACAGCTTCTGAGGTAGTGAGAATAGCAGGTCGTTTTGTAAAGTGTTGACTTATAGCTGCTTGGAAAATGCCGTGCAATTTTCGCACTGTCCATGGTGCCTGAGAATTGCACGGCCTTTTGCAAGTCTTTGATTATCAGAAGTCTGTAAAACGGTGTGCATTTCTCGATTTTACAGACATCCTGAGTATCGATAAATTTCAACATAATAAAATTCATAGTGGAGGTTAGGGCGGCTTCTTCTTGCGGCCAAGGGGTATTATTGCGCGTAACCATATTTTCCATAGTCAAGCATCTCCGATTGATGTAGCTCGGATTCCAAGCGGATTACCCTATTCCCCCATTTGGTAAAATTCTACATTTGGCCTATTGCCTCTTTCAAAAAGTTCGCTAACTTTGGGGATATATGAAATACTGGCACGCGTATACGAGGGGGCTGGAGAAGGGATTGATATTCCGAAGCAGGGAGGATTTCGTTTACGGAATGAACGGAGTGCCTGTCTGTGCGCTGATGTGTGGTGTAGATGTTCTGTCTTTCACACTGATGACCAATCATGTACATTTCGTAGTCACTGGCCGTGAGGATTCGTGTCTCGGTTTTATGAGAAATTATAGGCGCAGGCTGTCCCGGCTGGCTGATATGGGAGGAAACAGCGCTGTGGGTATGAAGGAGATTCCGGACAAGGAAACCTTCATGAGGACGGTCGCCTACGTACTGCGTAATTCTCTTTCTTCGGATCCGGAAGTGCTGCCGCTTTTTTATGAATGGGGTTCGGGCTCTTGCTATTTCAGGAAGGACAGTCTGCTGCTGCCGGTGGAATACCGACGGGTATCCGATTTCGGGTACAGGGAGATAAGGAAGATGCTGCACTCCAACCTGGCACTTCCAGATGACTATCGGCTGACTCCGGAGGGGACAATCTGTCCAGCCAATTATGTCAACCATAAAAAAGTAGAGGAGATTTTCGGTTCCCCGGCCAGATTTATGCACTATCTGTCGCGCAATATGAGGATGGAAATGTCTCTTTCCGAGGGGGTACTGGGGACTGTCTCCTATACCGACGGGGAATTGCTCGGCTCCGTTAGGGAGATATGCCTTCGGGAATTCGGCACATCGGATACTGGGAGTCTGGGTGTGGAGCAGAGGTGCCACCTGGCCGAATATCTTAGAAAACAGTTCGGTTGCAGCATCAAGCAGATGGCCAGGCTCTCCGGCCTGAGTACGGATTTGCTCAAAAAGATATACGGCAGGTAGTGAGAATTGCGGGCTATTTTATAAAGTGTTGATTTATAATTGTTTGGAAAATGCCGTGCAATTCTCAGGCATCCGGAGCAGTGCGAGAATTGCACGGCTTTTTCCAAATCTTTGATTATCAGTAGTATGTAAAACAGTGCGCAATTTTCGACTGCTTCTGAGGTAGCGAGAATTGCAGGCCGTTTTGTAAAGTGTTGGCTTATAGCTGCTTGGAAAACACCGTGCAATTCTCAATTGAATCTTAGAACCCTCTGAGTGCAAACCGGCAGGTGACCGAGTAGGTGTACTTGATGGTGCGGAAGGCGTCGGAGGCTGAGGCGGCAGGGGCTGCAAGGGCGGCTTCAGAGCCGAAAGCGGCTCCGTCCATACGCATCTTGCTGTTCTGTATGACGGTGTAGTGGTCGGTACCGCCGCCGTGCTCTACGATGCTCAGTACCTGGCCGAGTTTTTCACCGAGGGCCCCGGCCATGTATTCGGCCTTATGCCTGGCTGCCAGCACGGCGTCCTTCTTTCCCTGCTCGTGGTATTTGAGGATGTCCTTGTGGCTCATGTCGCCGATACGCATGGAACTTACTCCCTTGGTGTCGATGACGGAGATAATGCTGTCTATCATGGTGAAGTCGTGCAGGGTGATGTCCAGGTTCTTGCCGATGAGGAAGTCCATTCCGCGCTCCCTCCAGTAGTCGCCTACCTCCTGGGTCCGGATATCGTTGTCACTGATACCGATGGAGTGCAGGGCATCCCGCATCTGCGACTCGATGGTCTCGATGCGGACTTTGGTCCTGTAGTCTTCCGGCTTGGATACCCCGTCGAACTCTTCCTCGAAATATTCCTTGATGCCTATGACAAAATGAATCTCGTCCGGGACTATCTCCACCTCTGAGGTGCCTGTGACCTCGATGTAACGGAATTTCTCAGTATAAGGTGCGTCCTGGGCCATGAGCGTGACTGAGGACATGATGACGGCCGCTGCAGCTGCCGTGAAAAAAGAAAAAGCTTTCATATCTCAGATTTGTTAGTGTTCCTGGATATGAAAGCTGTCAATTACCGTGCCACTTGTGACACTGGATTACGGATGCAGTCCTTCCGGCTCTTCAAGCTTGAACCGTACCCGCCAGCGTCCGTCGGCGTAGTCGTGGGAGATGATTCTGAACCGGCCTATCTCCGAAGTGTCTGCCACGTGTGCCCCTATGCATGCGCAGGCGTCGTAGTCCCCTATGCGCACAATGCGGAGAGTGTCCGAGACGTTTTCAGGCAGTTTGCTCAGATCCACTATTGCGCCTGCCTCGGCCAGGGGAACGAACTCCACCCTTACCGGCAGACCGGCTGCGATGACCTCGTTGACCTTGTCCTCGATGGCCTGCACCTGCTCCGGAGTCGGGCATTCGGAGAGCAGGTAGTCGCACTTGCTCTTCTTGCGCTCTATATGGGCGTTGCGCGAACGGGGACAGCCGAACATCCTCACCATCGTCTGGTTCAGGATGTGTTCGGCCGTATGCATCGGGGGATATTCCTCCTTGTTGTGTGCGTTGAGCTGGATGTCTTCCATTGTTCCGACGTTTTACAAGGCTGTGACCGCCGTGCCGCTGACTGCCACCATAAGCATGGAGCCGCCCACGGTCTCGTAGTCGATGTCCACTCCGATGATGGCGTTGGCCCTCATGCCCATGGCCTTGTCCACCATCTCCTGTATGGCTTCGTTCTTGGCTTTCTCGATGACTTCCTCGTATGCCCCCGAGCGTCCTCCGACTATGTCGCGTATGCCGGCGAAGAGGTCGCGGAAGACATTGGCTCCCATGATACAGGTACCGGTTACTATTCCGTGGTAGGCTGTTATCTGCTTGTCCTGCAGAGTGCTTGTTGTTGAGACTATCATGATGTTGAGTAGTTCTGGCAGTTTATTTTTCAGTGAAATTCCTGATGATGTTGAGGATGACCTCGGATGCCTTTTCCATGCTCTGTACGGGCAGGTACTCGTATTTGCCGTGGAAGTTGTGTCCGCCGGCGAAAATATTGGGGCAGGGCAGTCCCATGAACGAGAGCCTGGCTCCGTCTGTGCCGCCGCGGATGGGGCGGATGTTGGGTTTCACTCCCGCATCCTCCATGGCCTTGACGGCTTTCTCGATGATGTGGTAGTGGGGCTCCACTTCTTTTCTCATATTGTAGTACTGGTCCTTGATCTCTACAGTCACGACGCCTGCACCGTATTTGCCGTTGATGAAGTCGGCGCATTCCTGAATCATCTTCTTCTTGCGCTCGAAGAGCTCGAAGTCGTGGTCGCGTATGATGTACTGGATCTCAGCCTCTTCGACTACTCCGGAGAACTTGGTGATGTGGATGAAGCCTTCGTATCCGTCAGTGTATTCGGGTCTCTGCCATACCGGGAGCATGTCGTTGAGCTCAGAGGCTATGAGGATGGCATTGAGCATCTTGTTCTTGGCGTAGCCGGGATGGATGTTGCGGCCCTGGATGTGCAGTTTGGCGGAGGCGGCGTTGAAGTTCTCGTATTCAAGCTCTCCGATAGCCCCGCCGTCCATGGTGTAGGCGTATTTGGCCCCGAACCTGGCCACATCGAAATGGTCTACTCCGCGGCCTATTTCCTCATCGGGAGTGAAGCCTATCCTGACAGGGCCGTGCCTGAATTCGGGATGCTCCATGATGTACTCGGCTGCAGCCATGATCTCGGCCACTCCGGCCTTGTCGTCGGCTCCGAGCAGGGTGTTGCCGTCGGTGGTGATCAGGGTCTGTCCCACGTAGTCCTTCAGCTCCGGGAATTCCTCCGGGTTGAGCTCCATGCCTTTAAGTTCATTGAGCACGATGGGCTTGCCGTCGTAGTTCTCGACGAAGCGGGGCTTGATGCCGCTGCCGGGGGCATCGGGGGATGTGTCCACATGTGCGATGAAGCCTATGGCGGGCACATCTTCCTCTATATTTGAGGGAATTGAGGCCGTCAGGTAACCGTATTTGTCCAGCTCGACATTCTCCAGCCCCATGGCAACGAGTTCCTTGCGGAGCTGTTCCAGGAGGGCGAACTGTTTGTTGGTACTGGGCTGGCTCTGCGAGTCCGGATTCGAAGTGGTGTCGAAAGCCACGTACCTCAGGAATCTGTCAACAATCTTTTCCATATCAATTTGGTTTTAGTGTTTAAATCAAAATAATGCTTGCCGCCATTACCGCCATGCCGGCTATGACACCGATGATGGACAGGTGGTGATGACCGAACCTCTCGGCGGACGGAAGAAGTTCGTCTAATGCAATGTAGGTCATGATACCGGCCACTGCGGCAAGTACGACTCCGTTCAGGGACTTGTCGAATATGTTCGAGAGCAGCAGGTAGCCGATGACACCCCCGAGAGGCTCGGCAAGACCCGACAGGAATGCGTTTCCGACGGCCTTGCCCTTTTTTCTCGTTGCATAGTATATGGGTATCGCCACCATTATGCCTTCAGGGATGTTGTGGATGGCTACTGCCGCGGCTATGGAAATGCCGGTCTGGGGATTCTCCATCGCGCTTACGAAGGTGGCCATGCCTTCGG
The DNA here is from genome assembly GCA_018711305.1 of Candidatus Coprenecus stercorigallinarum. Classification (GTDB taxonomy): domain Bacteria; phylum Bacteroidota; class Bacteroidia; order Bacteroidales; family UBA932; genus Coprenecus; species Coprenecus stercorigallinarum. Next base: position 5,028 of record DVIL01000034.1, on the reverse strand, counting down.
GGAAATTGTGTATGGCAATGGCTATCACGGAGAAAAGTCCCAGCCGCATTAGCCTCGAACTGTCTGCTTCCGGCAGACATCCCTCCGGGGTGGGGGCGGCGGAATATTCGTGAGGGTTGTCGTTTGAGGGAATGACGTTGTCTATGAGGGCGATGAGTGCTATCCCCGAGAAGAATGCAAGCACGGTGTACAGCATTCCGGTCTTGTCCCCGAAGGCGGAGCCGAGGCTTGAACAGGCCTCGGTAAACAGCTCCGTCAGGGAAATGAACAGCATCACTCCGGCCGAGAATCCGAGGGCAAAGGAGAGGGTCTTCGTGCTGAACTTACGGGTGAAAAGCACGATTACGCCGCCCAGTCCGGTGGAAAGTCCCGCGATCAGGGTCAGAAGCAGTGCGATGGGGAAATTACTGTCGCTCAGCATCATTATTTGTCTTCAACGACGTCTGTTTTCTTGCAGGCCCATATCATGTAGGCTATCAGCAGGATATAGACTCCAAGGGCAACCCATACGGCAGGTGTGGAGGACTGCCATGCGGTGTTGACCAGGTTGACGTCCGCAAAACGCATGATGGCCGAGACTACGCCCATGAGGGCTCCGCCGGCGATGAATCCGGATGCCACGAGGGTCCCTTTCTCCTTACGGGCCTCATTGACAGCCTTGTCCTTGCTGCGGGAGCCTACGTACCATGCGACGGCTCCTCCAATCATAAGGGGAAGGTTGAGCTCGATGGGGATGAACATGCCGAGGGCAAATGGCAGGGCAGGTACCTTGAACAGGGTCAGGATGATGGCTATCGCCGCTCCTATGCCGTACATCAGCCAGGGTGCGCTGCCTCCGAGCATCAGGGGTTCGATGACTGCGGCCATGGCATTGGCCTGAGGTGCCACGAGGGCTCCCTCACCGGTGAATCCGAAAGTGTCGTTGAGGATCATCATCACTCCTGCTACGGTGGCGGCTGCCACTATAGTCCCTAAGAATTTCCATCCCTCCTGCTTGCGCGGGGTGGAGCCTATCCAGTAACCGATCTTCAGGTCGGTGATAAAGCCTCCGGCCATGGAGAGGGCGGTGCAGACCACGCCTCCGATGATGAGGGCTGCGGCCATGCCTGAAGTGCCTTTGAGGCCTGCGGCCACGAGGATGATGGATGCCAGGATAAGGGTCATCAGGGTCATGCCGCTGACAGGGTTGGTGCCGACGATGGCAATGGCGTTTGCAGCCACGGTGGTGAACAGGAATGCTATGACGGCTACTACAAGCAGGGCTATCACTGCGTGCCAGAGGTTGTCCAGCACTCCGAAATAGAAGAATACGAACATCAGGGCCAGGGTAATGACCAGACCGATGATGATAATCTTCATGGAGAGGTCTCTCTGGGTACGTGCCTCCTGGGCTCCGGCCCCGTCTTTTTTGCCGCGGAACTCCTTGCCTGCCAGACCGAGGGCGGACTTGATGATGCCGGCGGACTTGATGATGCCGATGATACCTGCTGTGGCGATGCCTCCGATGCCGATGTGGCGGGCGTAATTGGTGAATATCTCCTCAGGCGACATGGAACCGACGGTGGCTGTCAGGCCTGAGCCCATCAGGTCCACTACGCTGTCCCCGAAGATGAGATTCATCAGCGGAATGATGATGAACCATACCAGGAACGAGCCGCAGCATATAATGAAGGAATACTTGAGGCCGATGATGTAGCCGAGGCCGAGGACAGCCGCTCCGACATTTACCTTGAACAGGAGCTTGGCGTTGGTAGCCACCTGTTCGCCCCAAGGCAATACCCTGGAGGTGAACACTTCGGACCACCAGCCGAAGGTGGAGACGATGAAGTCGTAGAGTCCTCCGATCAGACCGCTGATCAACAGGGTCTTGGCCCCTTTTCCGCCGGATTCGCCGCTGACGAGCACCTGTGTGGTGGCAGTGGCCTCAGGGAAGGGGTATTTGCCGTGCTGCTCCTTTACGAAGTATTTGCGGAAAGGAATGAGCAGCAGGATGCCGAGGACGCCTCCGATGAGGGAACTGAGGAATATCTTGGAGAAATCCACTGTCAGTTCCGGGTATCTGTCCTGCAGGATGTACAGGGCGGGGAGGGTGAAGATGGCGCCTGCCACGATGACGCCGGAGCAGGCTCCGATGGACTGGATGATGACATTTTCACCCAAGGCGTTCTTGCGCTTGAAGGCACTGGACAGACCGACCGCGATAATCGATATGGGGATGGCAGCCTCGAATACCTGTCCTACCTTCAGTCCGAGGAAGGCAGCTGCGGCGGAGAAGATTATGGTCATCACAAGGCCGATTGTCACGGACCATACGGTGACCTCTGGATAGACTTTGTCCGGATTGAGAAGGGGCTGGTACTTCTCGCCGGGCTTCAGCTCCCGGAAGGCGTTCTCGGGAAGCGTTACTTTTTTCTTTTCTTCATTCATAAGTATCAGGAAGGTTTGGGTTCTAAGATAGCAAATTTAATAAGATATCCCGACATTGTCGGTCCTTTCGAGCAGAAATCTGTTCCGGTTTTTGTGGAATGGCCTGTAACTGTCGTTGACCGTGATGATGTTGTCTTTGAAAATCAGCCCGTCTATGGATTTCGCGTAAAGTATGGGCATGTCGAATGTCTCGAAGGTGTTGCCGGTGATGGTGACTGCTCCCGGGGTGCCGCCGTGGAAGTACCCGGCCTGCATTTCCAGATCGGGAATCTCGGGATAGATGGATATGACCGCCATGGTGAACTGGTACATGCTGGTGAGGGCATTGATGAAGCGGTTGCCGCGTATGAGCACGTCCCGGCAGGCACCGGATTCGTACCAGCCGTTGCAGTCTCCGCAGAGCAGGATGGCTGTGCCGGAGGTATGGTCGAAGACGTTGTTCTCCACTACGGTCCTGCGTGGAGAGCTGAAGAGGGCGCCTCTGGCCCTGTTGTTCCGTACCATATTGTCGGAAAACAGCACTTCAGGGGTGCGGCTGAGATTCTCTATCCCTATGTTTTTGTGGAAGATGCCTGTGTCCAGCGGCTCCCTGAACGTGATGGTCAGCTCTTTCTGTCCGCGACAGCTTTCATCGGGGCTTATGGATTCGATGTGCAGCGTAGTGCCGGTATATTCCATTACGTCTGCGTCTATTGTCCTGACCGAGTCACCGGCTTCTCCCCATCTGAATCCCCAGGCCTGGTCGTGCATGAATCTGGCGGTGACCGTGCGCTCCCCGGTCCGGCCTGTTATCTTAAGGTAGATTCCGTGAACATTGACGGCATCGTCCATCATCCCCTCATAGAGCCCTCCTGAGGAGTGTATAACACCCTTGCACTGGGAGAAGTGGGTCGCATCGGCCTGTGTGGTGAAATATCTCGGGTCGTCTTCCCCCTTGAGGCATACGCTGAATCCGTCGAGAGTGATCCCGTCGCAGAACTGGGCGATCAGTCCCATGCCGAATGCGTAATGTACCCTTACATCCTTCAGAGTGGTTCCGGTATTGCCATACAGGAATATGCCTGGAGCGGGCCGGTACCATGTGCGCATGGCCACTACGGTTCCAGGAACAAGACGGCTGTCCTGCCAGCGGGGGGCCAGCAGTCCGTCTTCCGTTGCCCTTACACCTTTCGTGTCGTAGAAAATGTCACCGGTGTTCCACAGGATGTGCCGCGTCTCCGGCTCGAAGGCAATGCCGGTGGACGGTCTTAGAGCCCAGCCCTCTCCGTATGTCTCAAACACCGAGTCCCTGGTAATCCGGTACCTGACCCAGCTTTCCGGCTTGAATACAATGCCTCCGCCGCCTCTGTTCTCTACTATGCGGACCTGGGCAATCTGCGGATTTTCAAAGTCTATGGACAGGTTTTTTACGGTACAGCCCCTGGAGTCCGTGACGGCCAGCGGAATCATTACGCCATGGAAAACCAGTTCGGCCCCGCATCCGTCCAGGGTAAGGTTGTCCCACCCTTCAAGGGCAATTCCTATGGCCTGGGAGCCGGTCTGGTCATGATTTGATATATAATAGGTGTGCTGCATGGCTTCGTCCGGGTGGAAATCGTATCGCCCGGGCATGAGCCTCAATGTGACGGAGTCGCCTTCCCTGCATTGCTTGCGGATAATGTCGAGGGCGGAGGCTATTTTCCCGGAAAGGTCTCCGGCGCCCGGGAGTATCCCGTATGCGCCGAGATCGAATGTCCGTCCGAGGGACATGAGGCTGCTCATGGTGGAGAGCAGAATGATGATGGTAATTCTTTTTTTCATGACTGTCTCTAAAATTCGTACAAATCTATGAAAAATTTTTTAAAAAGTAATTCTCTTGATAATAAGTTGATTAGATAAAAAGTGAAAAATATTTTCAAAATTTTTTCAAAAATTTTTGCAGAAAAATTTGGTGGTTTAAAAAATCGCCCATATATTTGCAGCCCGTTTGAGAAAAAACGGTAGTTCATTGAAAAGACTGAGAGAGATAACGAGGTAAAAAGTATAGGTTAAAGAAAGTCTGTTAAGAGTAAAATTTTAAGGGACTACAATGATCCAATACGAGACGAATACGAAATCATATCGAGAGAAGTTACAAGGGCGAACGGAGGATGCCTAGGCTTCCGGCGGCGAAGAAGGACGCAGTAAGCTGCGAAAATGTGCGGGGATCCGCCAACAGGACTTGATCCGCACGTATCCGAATGGGGGAACCCGGACGAGTGAAGCTCGTCCGCGCCAGCGCGAACCCAGGGAACTGAAACATCTTAGTACCTGGAGGAAGAGAAAGAAAGATCGATTTCCCGAGTAGTGGCGAGCGAAAGGGAAAGAGCCCAAACCGACGCTGTTACGGCAGTGTCGGGGTTGTAGGAGTCATACCGCGAGCAGTCCATCAAAAGCGGAATCTTCTGGAAAGGGGACCGGCACAGGGTGACAGGCCCGTACGCGTAGGGCATGGACTGTTCAAATGACCACCTGAGTAGGGCGGGGCACGAGGAACCCTGTCTGAATCTGCGGGGCCCATCCCGCAAGGCTAAATACGACCGGAAGACCGATAGTGAACCAGTACCGTGAGGGAAAGGTGAA
>DVIL01000003.1 GCA_018711305.1 Candidatus Coprenecus stercorigallinarum | reverse complement strand
CCACGTCCGAGCGTATCCTGTACTATACGGGAAAGACTCATAAGATAGGTGAGGTGCATGACGGAGCTGCTACCATGGACTGGATGGTCCAGGAGCAGGAAAGGGGTATAACCATTACTTCCGCTGCCACCACAGCCTTCTGGCATTACAACGGAGAGACATATCAGATCAACCTGATAGACACTCCGGGCCACGTGGACTTTACCGTGGAGGTCGAGAGATCTCTGCGCGTACTTGACGGAACTGTTGCGACATTCTGCGCAGTAGGCCGCGTACAGCCTCAGTCTGAGACCGTATGGCGTCAGGCTGACAAGTACCATGTACCCAAGATCGCCTACGTCAACAAGATGGACCGCGTAGGAGCTGATTTCTTCGCCGTAGTGGATGAGATCCGCGAGAAGCTGGGCGCCAACCCTCTTCCCATCTGCATCCCCATCGGATCGGAGGACAAATTCGCAGGTATCGTAGACCTGATAGCCATGAAGGCCATCTACTACGATCAGGACAGCAAGGAACTCGTCAACTACGAGATAAAGGACATTCCGGCAGACCTTCAGTCCGACGCCGAGGAGTGGAGGAACAAGTTGCTGGAGACTGTCGCCGAGTATGACGACCGTATTCTCCAGAAATTCTTCGATGATCCTGCCACCATTACCGAGGATGAGATTATCGCCGCTATCCGCAAGGCTACCATCGAGATGGCAGTCGTGCCCATGTGCTGCGGCTCCTCATTCAAGAACAAAGGTGTACAGTTCCTCCTGGATGCTGTCATGAGGTATCTGCCCTCCCCCCTGGATGTTCCCGAGGTGGAAGGCACCAACCCCACAAATGACAAGCCGGAGGTGCGCCGTCCCGATGCCAAGGAGCCTTTCTGCGCCCTGGTCTTCAAGATTGCCACAGACCCCTTCGTAGGCCGTCTGGCATTCCTCAGGGCTTATTCTGGAAGGCTGGATGCAGGTACATACGTGCTCAATACCCGTTCCGGCAAGAAGGAGCGTGTGGCCCGTCTGTATCAGATGCACTCCAACAAGCAGAACCCCATCGATTTCGTAGAGGCCGGCGACATCTGCGCCGCAGTCGGCTTCAAGGAGCTGCGTACCGGTGATACCATCTGCGATGAGAATCATCCTATCGTCCTGGAATCCATGACATTCCCTGATCCTGTGATCGGACTGGCAGTGGAGCCCAAGACCCAGAAGGACCTCGACAAGCTCGGTATCGCTCTCGGCAAGCTCTCCGAGGAGGACCCTACATTCACAGTGCGCTCAGACCATGAGACCGGACAGACCGTCATCAGCGGTATGGGTGAGCTCCATCTGGAGATCATCGTGGACCGTCTGAAACGCGAGTTCGGAGTGGAGATCAACCAGGGTGCGCCTCAGGTCAACTACAAAGAGGCTATCCGCTCCACCGTACAGCATCGTGAGGTATTCAAGAAGCAGACCGGTGGCCGCGGTAAGTTCGCCGACATCATCGTCGAGATCGGACCCGCCGACGAAGGAGTTACCGGACTTCAGTTCATCGACCAGGTCAAGGGAGGAAACGTTCCCCGCGAGTACATACCTGCAGTGGAGAAGGGCTTCAAGTCCGCAATGGCCAACGGTGTCCTTGCCGGATTCGAGGTACCCTCGCTCAAGGTCACACTGCTCGACGGCTCCTTCCACCCTGTGGACTCCGACGCACTGTCGTTCGAGATCTGCGCCCGTATGGCATTCAGGCATGCCCTGCCCAAAGCTAATCCTATTCTTCTGGAACCTATCATGTCATTGGAAGTCGTTACTCCCGAAGAGTACATGGGAGACGTCATCGGCGACCTCAACAAGCGCCGCGGACAGATCACCAACATGGACTCGAAGGGCAACGCGAGGATCGTCAAGGCCAAAGTGCCCCTTGCAGAGCAGTTCGGCTATGTCACCATCCTCCGTACCATCACTTCGGGACGTGCGACCAGTACTATGGAGTTCTCGCACTATGCAGAGCTTCCTGCCAACCTCGCCAAGGAGGTTATCGAAAAGGCAGGCGGAGCCCGCAAGTATGACGAGGATGAAGAATAACCAGATTAAAATTAAAAGCAATGAGCCAAAAAATAAGAATAAAACTGAAATCTTTCGATCATGCCCTCGTGGACAAGTCCGCGGACAAGATTGTGAAAACGGTGAAGGCTACCGGTGCTGTCGTGAATGGTCCCATACCTCTTCCTACAGACAAGAAGATATTCACCGTCAACCGCTCTACTTTCGTCAACAAGAAGTCACGCGAGCAGTTCGAGCTTAATTCCTACCGTCGTCTCCTCGACATCTACAGCTCGACACCCAGCACCGTTGACGCTCTGATGAAACTCGAGCTTCCCAGCGGAGTCGAAGTTGAAATCAAAGTTTGACGTTAAGAAAAAAACACTATCTTTGCAGCTCTGATTCAAAGATAGTGATTAGGACCCGTAGCTCAGTCGGTTAGTAGCACCTGACTCATAATCAGGGGGTCGCTGGTTCAAGCCCAGCCGGGTCCACAGCCTTAAAGAGCACAGAATGAAGCACTTGCAACGATTTGCAGGTGCTTTTTTCATGCCTTGACCTGTC
>DVIL01000033.1 GCA_018711305.1 Candidatus Coprenecus stercorigallinarum | reverse complement strand
TTATTCAGATTTTCCGGTGGTGACGCACGCAAACTGCTCAACATTCTGGAAATAGTCATCAACTCATTCCCGCCGGATGCCCCGATATCGATAGATGATGCCGTTGTGGCAGACCGTCTGCAGGAGAATATCGCCATATACGACAAGGGCGGAGAAATGCACTATGACATCATTTCGGCCTTTATCAAGAGCATGCGCGGTTCCGATCCCAACGGAGCCGTGTACTGGATGGCAAGAATGCTCGCCGGCGGGGAGGATCCGCTTTTCATTGCGCGGAGGATGGTCATACTTGCCGCTGAGGATATCGGGCTGGCAAATCCCAATGCCCTGCTGCTGGCACAGTCAACGTACGATGCCGTGCACAGGATCGGAATGCCGGAAGCCCGCATTGTCCTGTCTGAATGCGCTATCTATCTGGCAACTTGCGCCAAGAGCAATTCGGCATATATGGCCGTAGACACGGCTTTGGCTCTGGTGGAAAACGGTGACAACAGCCCTGTCCCGCTGCATCTGCGCAACGCCCCTACCAAACTTATGAAGGACCTCGGGTACTCAAAGGATTACAAGTACGCGCATGATTTCGCAGGGAATTTTACTGACCAGGAATTCCTGCCGGACGGACTGAGCGGCACGGTATTCTATAATCCGGGCAACAATCCCAAGGAAAACGAGATTCGTTCCAGATTGGAACGTATGTGGCCAAAATACAAGAAATAAAACTATGAATGATATTACTTTCAGCACATCCGGATTTACACTTATAGCAGGCCCCTGCGTTATCGAAGGCAAGGAAATTACACGTTCAATAGCATCCGAACTGAAGGAAATAACCTGCAGGTACGGCATTCCGTTTATATTCAAGGCCTCATACCGCAAGGCAAACCGTTCCAGATATGACTCGTTCACCGGCATAGGAGACGAACGCGGACTCGAGATTCTCGCCGGTATACGCGAGGATATGGGAATCCCCATTGTCACCGATATACACCTTCCCGAAGAAGCGGGTAAAGCAGCATCGTACGGCATCGACATGCTTCAGATACCGGCCTTTCTATGCCGCCAGACAGACCTGATAGAGGCCGCCGCCCGTACCGGCAGGTGGATCAACATAAAGAAAGGGCAGTTCCTCTCCCCTGCCGCCATGCGGTTCGCTGCAGAAAAGGCCGTTCATGCCGGAAATACGAAAATAGCTCTTACTGAGCGTGGAACACAATTCGGTTACGGAGACCTTATTGTCGACTTCCGTGGAATTACTGTCATGCGAGGCTTAGGTTATCCCGTCATTCTCGATATAACACATTCGTTACAAGCTCCGAATCAGGCTTCAGGAGTCACCGGAGGACATCCGGAAATGATTTCGGTCATCGCACGTGCAGGAATTGCCGCCGGAGCCGATGCCATTTTCATGGAAACGCACCCCGACCCTTCCTCTGCCCTTTCAGACGGAGCCAACATGCTTCAGCTTTCTAAAGTGGAGCCATTGCTCAGGCAGCTCATTGCAATCAGGGAAGCCGTAAACGGGGTCATCTGAATCCTGCCCTGTTATCAGAATGGATATCCGATACCGAACTGGAAGGCATATCCGCCCCTTCTGAACCACGAGCTGACATGCTGCCACTGCTGTACCGAAGGATCATAGAGCTTGATGCCCAAATCGAATCTCACAACTACGAAATTAAGGTCCATCCTTATGCCTACGCCCCAGCTCAGAGCAGAGGTCCTGAACATGTTTTTCAGAGAAAAATAGGATAGTTCCTCAGCACTCTGGTCTTCCTGGCTGCCTTCCATGGACTGGTGATTCCGTCCCGTACGGTCTATATTCCATACGTTGCCCCAGTCTGCGAAGACAGCACCCCTGAATATGGAAAAAAGAGGGAACCTGTACTCGATATTGGCTTCCAGTCTCATATCTCCGGTCTGGTTGGGGATCGAAAAGGTAGTGTCCATCGGGGAGGTTCCAGGACCTACTCCCCTGGCGGTCCATCCTCTGAGGCTGTTGGCACCCCCTGCCCAGAAAAGACGCTCGAAAGGCATCTTCATGGAATTGCCGTAGGCATAACCGGCCCCTCCCAATGCCCTTACCGCAAGGGCCTGTCTGTTCTCCTTGCCGAATTTCCATGTGTACGCAAGTGACAGTTCTGCCCTTACGAACTGGGAGTAAGGCGAATTCCAGATAGTACGGAAGCCGGTCGAGTCGACAGGCATCATACTGTTGAATGCTGACAGCAGGTTGCCGGCCAGGTCAAACTGAAAGTCGGCCTTGAAAAACGAACCTGCCGGATTTATGCTCGGGTCGCTGCTGTACTGCACGTCAAATCCGAGACCAAGCTCAAAGTGATTCTTGTATGCCTCACGCACGAACGGATTTGTCAGAGACGCCAGGAATGCATCGCTATAGACGGGAAGATTGACGATATTTATCTGAATGGGAACCACTTTGAAATAATACTTGTTGGACTGGCTGCTCCAGTTCCAACCGAAATTGGCTCCTATCATGTTGCGGGTGTATTCCGGACGGCGCTGGTAGTTGTATGTCAGTTCCATGTCCGTACGCGGGACGATGTTCTTGAACATGCGGTCAGGCAGCAACACGAATGTAGGGAAACTCAGGCCGGCAGAAGCACCGAACTCGGTGGCACGGGTAGCGTCGCGCACCGAGAACTGGAAATTTCCCATGACTGAAAGCGAAAGCCATTCCCCTCCCTTGAAGATATTGCGGTTGTTGTATGATATCGTCGGGGAAATACCGATAAGTCCTGTGGAATTGGTAGAAGCCTCGAGATTTATCTTGTATCCGTTGACCTTGGCAGGAAGAAGGCGTATCATACAGTCGACCACATTGGTATCCGCTTTTGTAAGCTCGACGCTCACACTGTTGTACAGCCTGAGGTTGGACATCCTCTGGTATGTACTGTTGACAATGCTTTCGCTGTAGGTCTGTCCCGGTTCGATACGGTTCATCTTGTAGAGGACAGAAGGGCGTATCTTGCGTTTCCTGTCATACAGTATGGTAATGTTTTCATATCGGACAGTATCTAAAATCTGGGGAATCTTCCTGGACACTGATGCACGGTAGCGGATATTGTCCGATACGGGATATATCTGCACGTTCCCGAAATAGAAACGTCTGTGGCTGCGTGCATCGTCAGGAGTCTCGTTCCTGGTATAGTTGCGCACTTCCACTTTAAGCAATGCGGACCCCGGTACTGATACAGTATCGGCTGCAAAGAAGTAGTAATTCTTTGTAAATTCATAATAGCCGCAGTCTCTCAGGTATGCGGCCGAACGTTCGGACTCCCTGTCGAGAAGATCTTCGGACAGGGGTGTACCTATCTTTATAAGCGAATTGACGGAGTCCCTGTATATCTCTTCCGCCAAAGCCGGATCATCCACTTCGTAAAATATCCTGCATATCGGATACTGTTTCCCGAGGGTCACATTGTAGTCCACAATTGTCTGCTGCTTCCGCACTTCCACACTTGCCTGCACCTCCGAGCCGTAATAGCCTACGTATTTGAGATGCGTCGCGATATTCTCTCGGCTGTCTTCCACCAGATTCGGATCGAACACCACCGGTGCCTGGCCGAGCTTTGTCACGAACTTGTCCCAGCCTTTCCCCTTCCCGTTGGTCCAGTTGGCAACATACAGAAAAGGATTCCACCCTCCCCTCCTGGTCTTGATAAAATATGTATTGGCCTTCTGACGTATGTAGTTGTCGAGATGCGAGTCCTTGTAGTCCGGGTACTGCTTGCGGTTTGTCACAGTGATCACATTGCTTTTCAGACGGGTCTGGTCTTCGGACAGTATTCTGGTAGTGCTGCAGGATCCCAGCAGGAAGATCGCCAGCAGGGATAGGATAAGGAGACGAATATTTGGTAATCTGCCCGGATGCATCGATTTTTGTTTCTGCAAAATTATAATTTTTATGTGTAAATCAAAATACTTGAATATATTTGCACGGGCAAAAAATCCGGGTCTGCCGAATTGCCGTAAAAATGACAAAGTAACTTAATTGGATTACGCAGAATGAAGAACAAGTACATCGATTTGGTTGAACAGTCTTTCGAGTTCCCTCAGGATGAATTCAGGGTAGAGGACGGACTTCTCTATTTTCATGACATACTCATGATGGACATCATCGAGCAATACGGGACACCGCTGAAGATATCGTATCTGCCAAAGATCTCATCCCAGATACAGAGGGCAAAGAGAATGTTCAATGTTGCAATGGCAAAGGTTGATTATCAGGGGGACTATCATTATTGTTATTGTACCAAAAGTTCTCATTTCTCCTTTGTTCTCGAGGAGGCGCTGAAGAACGATATACATATCGAGACTTCCTCCGCTTTCGATTTCAACCTGATCGAGTCGCTGTACGACAGCCATACAGTTGACAAGGATCTGTATATCATCTGCAACGGATACAAGAAAGAGTCATACATATCGAACATTGCGCAGTTCATCAACGGCGGATGGCACAATACCATCCCGGTACTGGACAATATGCCTGAGCTCGACCAGCTGGATGCAATGATAGACGTTCCCTGCATGATAGGCATCAGGATTGCAGCCGAGGAAGAACCCAAGTTTGATTTCTACACATCCCGACTCGGTATCCGCTATAAGGACATAGTACCGTTCTATCAGGACAGGCTGAGCCAGAACAAGAAGTTCAAGCTCAAAATGCTGCACTTCTTCATCAACACAGGTATCAAGGACAATGCCTACTATTGGAACGAGCTGGGAAAATGCGTAAACGTCTACTGCAATCTGAAAGCCGTATGCCCGGATCTCGACTCCCTTAATATCGGAGGCGGCCTTCCCATCAAGAATTCCCTTGGGATGGACTACGACTACGAATACATGATAGAAGAGGTAGTGGCCCAGATCAAGAGTATCTGCAATTCCCGCGGAGTCGAAGAACCCAATATTTTCACGGAATTCGGTTCCTACACCGTGGGTGAAAGCGGTGCTACAATATTCTCGGTTCTCGGGGTCAAGCAGCAGAACGACCGCGAGAAATGGTATATGGTAGACAGTTCCTTCATGACCACCCTCCCCGACATCTGGGGCATCAAGCAGAAGTTCATCCTCCTCCCTATCAACAAATGGGACCGTCCGTACGAGAGGGTTTTCCTCGGAGGCCTGACCTGCGACAGCCAGGACTACTACAACGCAGAGGAACATGCCAATGCCATATTCCTTCCCAAAATCACTTCCGATGACACCGAGCCGCTGTATATAGGATTCTTCCATACAGGAGCTTACCAGGAGTCAATAGCCGGCTATGGCGGCATCCAGCACTGCCTCCAGCCTGCTCCCAAGCATATCATCATCGACAAGACCCCGGACGGGGACTATACCACCAAGCTCTTCAGCAAGGAGCAGACCTACAAGTCGATGCTCAAGATCCTGGGATATTGACGGAAGTTCTGCGGGACAATGCTGACCGACCGTATACCCTCCAAGGCCGACATCCGGCTCATCCGCTCCCTCGGACAGAAGAAGTTCCGGCAGGAGCACGGGCTTTTCGTCGTCGAAGGGGAGAAAATGGTCGGGGAGGCCCTGACTCAGAAGCGTTTTCCCGTTGAAGCGGTCTACCGTACCGCAGACATCGGAGAAGAGCTCATGGGACGCATGAGCCTTCTCTCCTCCCCCTCCCCCGCCCTTGCCGTCCTGCGCATCCCTTCTGACGGAATTCCGGACCGCTCCTCCGCATTGCCCTCCGGCCTGTGTCTCGGGCTGGACTCTGTCCGCGACCCGGGAAATGTCGGAACCATCCTGCGTCTGGCCGATTGGTTCGGCATCGGCACCGTCTACCTCTCTCCCGACTGCGTCGACCTGTACAACCCCAAGACCGTCCAGGCCACCATGGGCTCCATCTTCCGCCAGCGGGCCGTCACCTGCGACCTTCATGCGCTTGTGCGCGGATGCACCGCCGCCGGAATCCCCGTCTACGCCACCGCCCTCGACGGAGATGACATCCGCTCCGCCGCCCTGGACACTTTCCGGGCATTGATCCTGATGGGCAGCGAAAGAGACGGCCTCTCCCCCGCCCTCATGGCCGCCGCCACCCGCAGGCTGCACATTCCCTCATTCGCCTCCAACCCCGACGGCGTCGCCGAATCCCTCAATGTCGCCATAGCCACTGCAGTCACCTGCTACGAGTTCCGCCGACGGTGATATTTTTGTAAAAATAGCCAGTTGAGAGTACGATTTTTACGTAAAATTCGCCAGTCAGGAGAATAATTTTTATATTTGCAGAGGAAAAAGATAAAATCATGGAAACTGTAAATCGAATTCTTCAAGATCAAATTAAAGCGCGTATTGCCCCTAACAAAGCCGTGCTGATATTTGGTGCCCGCCGTGTCGGGAAAACGGTAATGATGCGTAAGATAGTGGAAGATTACCCAGGCCGGACAATGATGCTTAATGGGGAGGATTATGATACGCTGGCCCTGCTGGAGACCCGCTCCGTTGCCAACTACAGGCATCTGCTGGAGGGTATCGATCTGCTGGCAATCGATGAGGCGCAGAATATTCCGCAAATTGGCAGTGTTCTTAAACTGATTGTTGACGAGGTGCCTGGAATCAGCGTCCTTGCAAGCGGCTCATCTTCATTCGACCTTTTAAACAAGGCCGGGGAACCGTTGGTCGGCCGGAGTACACAATTCCTCCTTACACCGTTCT
>DVIL01000032.1 GCA_018711305.1 Candidatus Coprenecus stercorigallinarum | reverse complement strand
AAATGCCCGGATCACCGCGGAGGGCGGCCTGACCCTGCTGCCTTCCGTCCTGACGCCCGGCGATACCCTGCAGAGTGCGGCCGGCAAGGTCAGAGCATTAGGCATGACGATGAACGTCACCGTGACGGAGCGCCGGGTCCTCGGTACTGACACCCTGACTACCCCGGCCGGTACATTCCCCTGCGTGATAGTTTCCGAGCACAAGGTCGAGAAGGGGATGATGCGCAACCGTGTCACCACTGCCCGCACCTGGTATGCCCGCGGCGTCGGTATGGTCCGGCACGACACCTATGACAGGAACCTGAAACTGGAGACCACGGAGGTCCTGGAAAAAATAGTAAGAAAATAATACGCGGCAGATGCAACAGACGGCCCTGCCCGTACGTTATATAAGTGGAAAAAACAAAAGATGATACCTAAAGAGATTACAGCGTTCTACAACAGATACAAGACGAGGCTCTACAACACGTCGCTGCGGATAACCGGCGACAGTTTCGACGCCGAGGAGATAGTCCAGGACACTATTATCAAGTATCTGAGGACCAATACCGCTAAACTGTCCGAGGCACAGACCTCGGCCTGGCTCACAAAAGCCTGTACCAGAGCCTCGATAGACATGCTCCGCATGCGCAGGGGACTGAAGGTGAAGCTCGAGAAATATGCGGAGGAAGACCCGGAGGAGGACTCGTCGCAGCAGTGGGACAGTCTCCTGCAGAGTCAGAGCCCGCAGGAGATGATAGGGAGGATAAAGCGGCAGATGCTCCTGATGCCCGACGGATACAGGGCGGTGCTCTCCCTGCTGCTCTTCGAGGGGTACGATTACTCAGAAGCCTCGCAGATACTGGGGGTGGAGGAAAGCACGGTCCGGTCGCAGTATCTCAGGGGCAAGCGCAAACTGGTGGAAATGATTAAAAATGAAAAATAACAGGACAATGGATAACTTACAGCAATACTTCAGACAGAAAAGCAGTTCCATCAAGGAATCAGATGAACTCATCCCCGAAGGAGACGAGTCCCGCTTCGATCAACGCTGGGAGTACTCCAGCCACAACCGCATACACTTCCGCTCGAACCTCAAGCGCCGCAAGAAACCCCTGTGGAAGGTCATTGCCTTCCCCCTTGTGGCTTCCTTAGCCCTTATTTTCGGCGTACGGGCCCTGATGAATCCGTACATCCGGGAAGAGGAACCCCGGGTGCAGATAGCGAAAGAGAAGTCATTTTCAGAGGAGCAGGATACATTGTCTCCCGGGTACATCTATCAGCAGTACTGCCGCACGGTGGCCGATATTACCGTCGAGGTCGCAGTCCTGACGGCCTATATGCCGGAGGACTGGGCGGAGGAGGCCATGGCTGTGGTGGACGATATCGTCCGGGAACCGGTGCCCCTGATTGACCAGCTGGAAGGAGTTGACACGCAGCGCCAGAGGGAGATTCTGCAGGAGTACTCGGCAAGGCAGATAGCTGCCCTGGATCATGTGGTAGGAACCATAAGGGGGCTGAATGAGACAGAATAAAACATTTTAAATCAACGCAGATATGAAAAGATTAATTACAATGGCAGCCATACTGGCATTGATGGTACCGGTATGCGCACAGGCAAGGTCTTACGACGAGATTACCAAAGAGGTAAAAGTCCGTAATTTCAACGGCATCAGGGCCGGAAACCGCTTTGAGGTGGACGTGGAGAAAGCCTCTAAACATGCATTGGAACTCACATTCCCTGCAGAACTGGAGGAGTATGTAACGGCCGAAGTACAGTCGGGCGTACTGGTTCTCACACTTGATCTCGAAAAGGCTCCCAGGGACATCCGCCGCGAGTTCAACAGCGGGGACTGGAAGCTCTACGCCAAGGTCAGCTGCCCCGGGATAGAGAGCGTACGCCTATCAGGTGCAGCAAATATGAGTATTCTGGACCGGTTTGACACTCAGTCGCTCGATATCCGCACCAGCGGAGCCTCATCCCTCAAGAAAGCGGTTTTCAATACAGTGGGTGACCTCAGAATTGTGGCATCAGGTGCTTCACACGTTGAAATGGATCTGTCAGGCAGCATTGACAATTCCGATATTGAATGCAGCGGTGCCTCGAATGTATACATCATAGGCGGCAATTACACTGACTGCGTAGTAGATAATTCCGGAGCCTCCGACGTGGATATGGAGGAGGTCAGGATGAAGAACCTCCGCATCAGTCTTTCAGGTGCGTCCAATTTCTATGTCAACGGAACGGCTGACTATCTGGACGTGGATGTAAGCGGAGCCTCCAGCTGCAAGGCATCCTCTCTTATAGCCAAGAGAGCCAGGGTAGAAGCCAGTGGTGCTTCAAGTGTAACTGTAAATGCCAAGGATATGGATCTAGTGGATGTATCCAAAGCATCCAGCGTCAGAAACCGCAGATAAGATAAGATGTCCTGGATACATTCAGACAAGGATTTCGTGCTGGACTCGCACTGCGATACTCCGACGATGCTGCTCGAGGAGATAGACCTCGGGAAGCGGCAGCCGAGGGGGCACGTGGACTTCGTGAGGGCCCGGGAAGGAGGGGTGGACGGAATGTTCTTCGCGATATATTCCCCGCCGGAACTTACTGATACCGAGGCTACAGTCCATGCGGTAAGGCTCATATCCAAATGCTACGATGCCGTTGACAGCAACAGCGCTGTCGCGGCATTGGCCGTTTCTCCGGAAGATGCTTTCGAGAATAAGAAGCGCGGCCTGATTTCCGTCTTTTTAGGCATGGAAAACGGTACTCCCATTCAGAAAGATCTTGCATATCTTCGTCTTTATTACCGTTTTGGAGTACGTTACCTCACGCTTTGCCACAATAGGCACAACCAGATATGCGACTCCTGCATGCCTCTCGATGCGGAATGGGGCGGACTCTCCAGGTTCGGCAAAGAAGTGGTGGCGGAGTGTAACCGTCTGGGTATCCTTCTGGACTGTTCCCATGCTTCGGACGAGACATTTTACGACCTTTTAGAGCATTCCAGCACTCCGATAGTGGCATCACATTCCTCCTGCAGGACCCTGTGCGACCATCCGCGGAATATGTCCGATTCCATGCTGCGGGATCTGGGCGCCGCAGGCGGAGTGATTCAGATCAATTTTTACCCTAAATTCATCGACCCGGATTTTGCCCAGGACGAAAAGTTCTTGAAACTCAGCGAAGAAGGGGAGCACTGGCAGGAACTATACCGCTCCGATCTGTACAATATCGAGTACCGCGACAACTACTGGAGGATAATGGATGAGCTTGCGGTATATCCCACGCCGTCCGTAAAAAGGGTTGTAGACCACATCGACCATGCAGTGGAGGTGGCCGGAGCCGCGCATGTGGGGCTCGGTTCGGATTTTGACGGAATAGAAGTAGCGCCTCAGCGGCTCAGGGACATTTCCATGTACGGAAATATAGCTGCCGAACTCCGTGAAAGAGGGTACGGCAGCAGCGAGATCCGCGGCATCATGGGAGGGAATTTCCTCCGGGTCATGCACCAGGCTCAGAAAGCAGCACAGTCCTCAGCAGATTGAGGGCACTGCCGGCAAAGCGGTCGATATTGGTGCTACGGTCGTTGTTGAAACGGAACATCCGGGACAGGACTTCGGTCTTGCCCGGATTTTTCTTATCGGGATATGCCACTGCGGTCCATACAGTGCCGACAGGCTTGTCAGGGGTTCCGCCGTCCGGGCCTGCAATACCGGTGGTCGAGAGGGCGAAATCAGTGCCCAGAGCTTCACGCACACCGAGGGCCATGGCTTCAGCGCATTCCTGACTGACGGCTCCCTTTGAACTGATAATTGAGCTCGGGACATGCAGTACATTCTCCTTTACGGAGTTGTCGTATGAGGTTACGGAACCGTAAAAGTATCTGGAAGCTCCGGGAAGAGAGGTCAGAAGCGAGGCTATGCGTCCTCCTGTGCAGGACTCGGCTACTGCCAGGGTCTGTCCTGCAGCAGTCAGTCTGCGTGCAATTACAGACTGGAGTGTGTCTTCGCCCTCACCGTAGACCGCATCTCCGAGAACCGGCTTCAGTCTGGCGAATTCGTCATCTATGCGGCGTATCTCATCCTCGCGCTCCCCGCCGTATATGGAAAGGCGCAGCTTTACTCCGGTCAGGGGGTTGGGAAGGTAGGCCAGGTGCATGTCGGCGGGCAGGGCATCCTCCCAGGGCTCTATCATCTTTGCCAGGGTAGATTCTGCAATGCCGTATGTCACTATGGTCTTATGGTGTATGCTGTCCAGGGCGAAATGGCTGCGGATGTCGTCCGTCACAGCCGGCAGCAGACCTATGGCTTCGTACGGTACTCCTGGCAGGGAATACAGCACGGGGCAGTGGGAGAAACTTTTAGCCGGAAAGCGGAATATCATTCCGGGGGCCGTGCCTTTACGGTTGACCATGACCTCGCATGTATCGGGCACCACGGCCTGGTCGCGGTTGATGTCCGATATCTCGATGCCCCTGTGGGCCAGAATCTTCTCTATCACCTCCATCTGTCCCTGATGGAAGACGGTGCCACGGCTGCCGGAGAGCTCCCCTAAAGCCTTCTTGGTGATGTCGTCCTTTGTAGGGCCAAGACCACCTGTAACTATCACTATATCGTTCTCCTGCAGCAATGACTTCAAGCTCTGCTTTATGTCCGTGTTGTCATCGCTTATGGATACCATGCGGAGGACTTTTACGCCTATGGCGTTCAGCTCCCGTGCTATGACTGAAGAATTGGTGTCGACGATCTGTCCGATGAGGATCTCGTCGCCTATGGTACATACGGCTGCCCGTTTCATTATTTATGGGATTTAAGGTATTTCAGAATCTTGCGGACTGCTCCGGGACCGTTGTAGATAAAGCCGGAGTATATCTGAATCAGAGAGGCGCCGGCGTCCAGCATTTCCTTGGCCTGCTCCGGGGTCATGATGCCGCCTACACCTATAATAGGCAGGATGCCACCTGTTTTCTTATGGATATGGCGGACCATGGCAAGGCTCTTTTCGTACAGGGGCTGGCCGCTCAGGCCGCCGTTGCCTATGGCCTTCACCTTTTCCGGATCAGTAGTGAGTCCTTCACGGGAATTGGTTGTATTGGTGGCGATTATGCCGTCAAGACCGGAACTGAGGGCGAGGTCTACAATCCGGTCCACATGCTCGAATGGAATGTCAGGGGATATTTTCAGCAGAATAGGACGGTAGTCATCGTAGTATCGTCTGAGTGTAAGCAGGTGATCCACTATTTCCGATAGATACCCTACGTCCTGCAGGACCGTGAGGTCCTTTACGTTGGGGCATGAAACGTTGACTGTGAAGTAGTCAACGTAGTCGTAAAGCAGTGAAAATGAACGTTCATAGTCCTTGTAGGCCTCTTCATTCGGAGTCTTGGACGCCTTGGCAATATTTCCGCCAATGATGACATTCGGAACACGTTTCTGCAGCTGGGCCACAGCAAACTTGATTCCTTTGTTGTTGATACCCATGCGGTTTATTATCGCATTGTCTTCTATGAGCCTGAAACAGCGTGGTTTGGGATTGCCTGGCTGAGGCTCTGGTGTAAGTGAGCCGATTTCTACGAAACTGAAACCGAAGTTGCCCATATCGTTGTAGAATTCACCGTTCTTGTCCAAGCCGGCAGCCAGTCCGACAGGATTCCTGAATGTCAGGCCGAATACCTCGCGGCGCAATTCCCCTTCCTTGTCCCTTACACGGAATATTGCCCTTATGATGCTCTGTGAGAAGGGTATATAGCGTAGAATCTGCAGGAGACGGAAAGTGATGTGATGTGCCGTTTCAGCCGAGAAAGAGAAAAGTATGCGTCGTATGAGGAGTCTGTACATGGTGTTTAAGGGTTGATCATGCGCAAAGATACTCTAAAAACTATTTGGGCGGATAAAATTCCTGAAATGTTCCGTCCGAATAGAAAAGGGTAATGCGCCTTACGTCCCGTACAGATGTTTTCTGCAGCCCGGGGGTGGTATCATCTGTGCTGTCTTCCTCAAAATCCTGAACTCCGTGTCCTGTTTCCGGGGATTCATAGGCAGTATTGTCACCAGTCTGTTCCAGCTCTATAACAGGGGCAAACAGGCCGGGGGAGGAGTCCCTTGTCTGAACTGCCTGAGTGTTCTGTTCCCGCAAGGGCTTGCCCCGACCGAGCAGGAGCCAGTCCGGGTTGACGGACGGGAATTTTATGAGAAACTTCTGAATGAAATCGAATCCGGGTTTGTTCCGTCCCGACAGAATGTGCGAGACATTGGAGCGCTGTATGCCCATAATGTCTGCAAACTGGGCAGGTTTCAGCTGTTCGAGCTCTAAAAATTGTTGTAAACGCCGATTCATTATTGTGAATTTAATTTTTTACAAATGTATATAAAATTCTGTTTACAACTCACAACAAAAGATGGGAGACAAATGTAAACAAGGAAAAGCTTATATAGGATAGATCTGACTGTCAAGGTAGTAATGAAACAGTCACTTCTAAAGGATTAAATGAAATACTAAGTGTTAAATATTTCATTAATGTATATTTACATCATCGATTTCCCAAAAATGCGGGCCTTTTTCTGCCGGATATGCTGCAAGAATCGGGCAAATGCCTTTGCCTTACTTTATA
>DVIL01000031.1 GCA_018711305.1 Candidatus Coprenecus stercorigallinarum | reverse complement strand
CTCCCCTCGGATTTCGCTCCGTGGCAGACAGTGTATTACTATTTCAGCAAGTGGAAGAACGAGGGCCTGCTTGAAGAGATCTTCGACACCCTCCGCGGCATTGTCCGCCGTCTTTCGGGCAGGGCGGAGAGTCCCAGCCTTGGGAGCATCGACTCAAGGAGTGTCAGGACCTCCCATCATATTGATGGTCAAAGGGGAATAGACGGAAACAAAAAAATAAAGGGCAGGAAGGAGCACATAGTGGTTGACACACTGGGGCTGCCCATGTCAGTGAGAGTCCATCCGGCTAACGTCCATGACAGCGTAGGGGCGGAAGGGGTGTTCGAATCCATGAGATACAAATTCCCGGGGCCGATACGCACGAAGCCATGCTGCATATCGCTGCCATAAAATTATTTTTGAATAAAATTTAAACAGATTCTAAAACGCTTTTTCGATTTCTGCATCACCTTCTGCGCCCTGCTGGTGCTGTCCCCGTTCATGCTGGTGTTCATCATTGTCCTGCACTTTGCGAACAAGGGGGCCGGGGTGTTCTTCACTCAGGACCGTCCTGGGAAGGATGCTAGGATATTCAAGGCTGTGAAGTTCAAGACGATGACCGATGAGCGGGATGCAGATGGAAAGCTGCTGCCTGATGCGCAGAGGATAACAAGGATCGGCCGGGTGTTCCGGTCGTTGTCGTTGGATGAGCTGCCGCAGTTGTGGAACGTGCTGAAGGGGGATATGGCGCTGGTGGGGCCGAGGCCGCTGCTGCCTAAGTATCTTCCTCTTTATTCGAAGGAGCAGTATCGCCGTCATGAGGTGCGTCCGGGGATTACGGGCTGGGCTCAGGTGAACGGGCGTAACAACATATCGTGGACTAAGAAGTTCGAGCTGGATGTGTGGTATGTGGAGCATCTGACGATGTGGCTGGACATCAGGATTCTGCTCCTGACGGTCAAGAAGGTGTTCGCCCGCGAGGATATTGCTTTCGAGGGGGAGGCGACGACGCATCCGTTCGACGGGACAAACTGATAATGTCAGGACATTGAAGAAACTGACATTTACTAAGAATTAAAACATAAATTTTATGGGAAAAAGAATCTACCTCTGCCTCGCCCACATGAGCGGAGCGGAGCAGGGCTTCATACAGGAGGCCTTCGATACCAACTGGGTGGTGCCTCTGGGACCGAATGTGAACGGGTTTGAGGACGACCTGAAGAGGTTCGTCGGACAGGACAGGGAGGTGGTGGCCCTGTCGTCGGGTACGGCGGCTGTTCATCTGGCGCTGATTGCCTGCGGTGTCGGGCCTGGTGACGAGGTGCTGGTGCAGAGCTTCACGTTCTGCGCGTCGTCTCATCCGGTGACGTATCTCGGGGCGGTCCCGGTGTTCGTGGACAGCGAGCGGGATTCGTGGAACATGGACCCTGATCTGCTGGAGGAGGCGATAAAGAACCGTATCGCCAGGACGGGCCGCAAGCCCAAGGCGATAATCCCTGTGGCTCTGTACGGCATGCCCTATCAGACGGACCGCATAATGGAGATAGCTGACCGCTATGACATTCCGGTCATCGAGGACGCGGCGGAGGGCTTCGGCTCGAAGTATGACGGCAGGGTACTGGGCACATTCGGACGCTACGGCGTGCTGTCGTTCAACGGCAACAAGATGATCACGACGTCCGGCGGCGGCGCCCTTATCTGCCCTGACACGGCCGCAAAGAACGAGATCATGTTCTACGCGACCCAGGCGCGAGAGTCCTATCCATACTACCAGCACGAGCGCATCGGCTACAATTACCGCATGTCGAATATCTGCGCGGGCATAGGCCGAGGCCAGATGACTGTGGCGGACGAGCATATCGCCCATCACAGACACGTGTGTGCTCTGTACCGGGAGCTGCTGGAGGACGTGGACGGCATCACACTACACGAGAACCCCTCCGAAAGGTACGACAGCAACTACTGGCTGAGTACAGTTGTGCTAGACCCGGCTCTTCATGTCAAGGGAGAGGAGGATGCCTACGGAACGGCTGTGCAGGGAGCGGTCGGCGGGGCTGCCGGTGTAACCCACGCAGCCGGTACAACGCATACGGACTGCGAGCCGAACCGCAACGTCGAGGCCATGAGGACGGCATTGGACTCCGCCGGCATCGAGTCTCGTCCGCTATGGAAGCCGATGCACCTCCAGCCTGTGTATAAAGGCTCACCTTCTTTTACGAACGGTGTCAGCGAGTCCCTTTTCCGGACGGGCCTCTGTCTTCCGAGCGGTCCCTACGTGAGCGATGAGGACGTTCGCTACATCGTGGACAGCATCAAGGCCGCCCTGTTGTAGCACCGCCGGTTCACTGAGTCATATCCCGCTGCAGCCTGTCGAGAGACGGCGCAGCGGGATTTTTGTTAAGTAGCCCGGCGGCAACTACCGCTAATTAGCAATATATTTTTTGTACGGTTGGCATAATGTATTATTTTTGTAAGTAAATAGGTATGACCAGATCCGTACGATTATGAAGAACGAAAAGATTGACAAATTGATATCATATTTTGCTAAGCATTACATAAACCGTTTTTGGGTACTGCTTATAGACACTATAACCTCTGTCGTATCTACGCTCTGTGTCCTGGGTGTGTTCGACTACTTCTCATCCATGACGGTATCCGCAGGGTTTTATCTGGCCGGAGCGGGTATATCGGCTGTCGTTTCCCTGATATCCTTCTCGCTTACCAAAAGCTACGCAGGAATAGTACGCCACACTACCATGAGGGAGATGTGGCGTATATCGTTTGCATCCATCATCAAGGGAGTGCTGGGAATTGGAGTGCTTTACATCTTGATCTCTTACGCCGAACTGACCTTCATCCGCGCCAACTGGGTCGCAATGTTCGTTGTTCTGGACGTAATCCTTACCCTCTTCCTTCTGATAATGGTGCGTATCGTGCTGACAAATATCTACAGCGCCCTGTCCCTTACGTCCGTACCGGACTACTATGTCAAGAACACCCTTATCTTCGGGACAGACGATGACTCGGTCAATACCCTCAATTTCCTGGAGAAGACCCTGTATTCCTCCTACCGCTGTGCAGGATTCATCACTCACGATACCCACGACAAAAGCAAACTGCTGTGCGGCTATAAGATTTACCATATAGACAACAAGCGGGACTTTGCCCGTCTGGTCACATCCCGCATGATTTCGGCCATAGTATTCCCCAGCAATGTGGCTGCCCGCAACGAGCAGGACAATATGGTCAAATTCTGTTCGGAGCGCCGCATCCAGATTCTGGTCCGTCCCTCACTGGCTACTTTCGACGAGAGCATCTTCCGCAACAAGATAAGGGAAATCAAGATAGAGGACCTTCTGGGCCGCGATGAGATCAAAATAAGCATTCTTGAGATCCGCGAGTTCCTCACCGACAAGGTGGTAGTGGTCACAGGAGGTGCCGGATCGATAGGTGGGGAACTCTGCCGCCAGCTGATCAACATGCCTATCCGCAAGCTGATACTTGTGGATTTTGCGGAGACTCCGATGCACAATATGCAGTTGGAACTCCGTTCGCAGGCTCCCAGGGTGGAGAAAAAGTTCGTCATAGCGGACGTACGCAACAAGGACCGCATTGACGCCCTCTTCGACAAGTACCGTCCTAACGTGGTCTTCCACGCCGCAGCATACAAGCACGTGCCGCTGATGGAGTCCAATCCGGTGGAAGCAGTACAGGCCAATGTATTCGGCACCAAGAATGTCGTGGACGCCTCAATCCGGTACAATGTAGAGAAGTTCGTTATGATCTCCACCGACAAGGCCGTCAATCCGACAAATGTCATGGGAGCATCCAAGCGCATAGCCGAAATCTACGTCCAGACAGTAGGCAAGGAAATAGCCTCAGGAAAAATGGCGGGCAAGACCAAATTCGTCACAACACGCTTCGGAAATGTGCTGGGCTCCAACGGATCAGTCATTCCCCTCTTCAAGGAACAGATAGCCAAAGGAGGTCCTGTAACTGTTACAGACCCCCGTATCATCCGTTATTTCATGACTATCTCGGAGGCATGTTCGCTCGTTCTTGAGGCTGCAACAATGGGAGAGGGCAACGATATTTTCGTCTTTGACATGGGCGATCCGGTAAAGATAGACGATCTGGCCAAGAGGATGATTTCACTTGCCGGCCTGCAGCTCGGAAAGGACATTGAGATAAAATACGTAGGACTGCGTCCGGGAGAGAAACTATACGAGGAGCTGCTCAAGGACGAAGAGAATACACTGCCTACGGTTCATAAGAAGATTTTCCGGGCCAAGGTCCGCGAATATGATATGGCAGAAGTGGACAGGGAACTGGAGAATCTGCGTATGGTTGCCCTTGGAATGAAAAAGGACGATACTGTACTGGCTATGAAGAGTATAGTTCCCGAGTACAAGAGTGCGAATTCCCGCTACGAGAGACTGGACTCCTGACAGTAGGGGAACTCAGATAAGAAAAACCTGCGGAAGACAGCTATCAAGCCTGTTCTTCCGCAGGTTTTTTATTCGCAAAGAAGACCCGTCCGCAACAGCTACAGAGCCAGCGAACCGAATGTCTTCATGAACTGGACTCTTTCGTACATGGCTGGATCAGGGATTGTGGAGTAGTTCAGGCGGCCGCGGATCTGGGATACGCTCCCGACATTGTTTTTCTCGAGGAAAGCGCGGATATAGTCGTTGAACTCCTTTATCACCGCAGGGCCCTTCTTATACACCACAGAGCAGATCTGGACGGCGGATGCTCCGGCAAGAATCTCCTTGACGGCGCTTTCGGGAGCATGTATGCCGGTTGTCGCGGCAATATCTATTCTGACCGCTGACGACAGTATTGCCGTCCACCGCAGAATCTCCGCATATTCACCCTCATGCGAAAGAGCTGCTGCTGGAACAAGCCTGAAATTCTCGATATCTATGTCGGGGGTGAAGAAGCGGTTGAATATCACAACTCCTTTTGCCCCGGAAGCGGCTACCCTGTCCACGAAATTGACGATACTGGTAAAATGAGGACCAATCTTGACCGCTACGGGTATTTTAAGCTCGGATACGATAGTCTTTACCACTTTCAGGTAGTTTTCCTCGATGGACACCGGTGATGTCTTAGGATCCACCGAAAGGTCGTAAAGATTGACTTCAAGAGCATCGGCCCCTGCACTCTCTATCTGACGGGCATATTCCACCCACTCTCCGTCACTGTAGCAGTTGATGCTGGCTATGACAGGTATGGACACTGCCTTCTTGAGCGATCTCACTTTCTCGGCATACTGGGCTATGGAATTGGAACGTATATAGGCATGCAGATAATCGTCCATTTCCGGGTAGGAATGTCCGGCCGAAGCCATGAACTCCACCTCCCCGCGAATCTGTTCCTCGAAGAGGGATTTCATGACGACAGCTCCAGCGCCGCTGCGCTCCATTTCCACTACTTTGTCCACATCTGCAGTAAGTGAACAGCTGCTGACTATAATCGGACTCTTTAGGTCCAGGCCGAGGTACTTTACTTCTGTTGTAGCCATAATTTATCCTATTTTATTCAGTTTCTGTAATACGGACTTGTAATCTGTCCTTTCGCGGATAATCCTGCCTACCTCTGCGACAGGTATGCGTTCCTGCGCCATAGTGTCCCTGTCGCGGATAGTAACGCAGTTGTCCTCCTTGGTCTGATGGTCAACGGTGATGCAGTAAGGGGTTCCTATGGCATCCTGACGCCTGTAACGCTTGCCTATGCTGTCCTTCTCGTCGTACTGGCAGTTGAAGTCAAACTTGAGATTGTCTATGATATCCCTTGCGAGTTCAGGCAGACCGTCTTTCTTGACCAAAGGCAGTACTGCAAGTTTTACAGGGGCAAGTACGGGAGGTATGCGCAGCACTACCCTCTCCTCTCCGTTCTCTAACTTTTCTTCGCAGTAGGATGCTGAAAGCACCGCCAGGAACATCCTGTCGAGACCGATGGATGTCTCCACCACATACGGTGTATAGCTTTCGCCCGTCTCCGGATCGAAATACTGGATTTTACGGCCTGAGAACTTCTGATGGTTGCCCAAATCGAAGTCCGTCCGGGAATGGATACCTTCCAGCTCCTTGAAGCCGAAGGGGAACTCGAACTCGATATCAGTAGCGGCATTGGCATAGTGGGCCAACTTCTCATGGTCGTGGAAGCGGTACTTCTCATCTCCCAGCCCGAGAGCCTTGTGCCACTGCAGGCGGGCCTCCTTCCATTTGGCAAACCACTCCAGCTCGGAGCCCGGACGCACGAAAAACTGCATTTCCATCTGCTCGAACTCTCTCATGCGGAAGATAAACTGACGGGCCACGATCTCGTTGCGGAAGGCCTTGCCTGTCTGGGCGATACCGAAAGGTATCTTCATGCGGCCAGTCTTCTGGACATTGAGGAAATTGACAAAAATACCCTGGGCTGTCTCGGGACGGAGATAGATAATGCCGTCCTCTCCGGAGATATTGCCGAGCTGTGTGGAGAACATCAGGTTGAACTGACGTACCTCGGTCCAGTTCTTTGTACCGGATATGGGGCATACTATTCCGCAGTCTATGATAATATCACGCAGACCCTGAAGGTCGTTGGCATTGAGGGCTGCTGTCATCCGGGAGCGGACTTCGTCCATCTTCTGCTGGTTTCGCAGCACATTGGGGTTGGTAGCACGGAACTGGGCCTCGTCGAAACTCTCTCCGAATTTGCGGCGGCCCTTCTCCACATCCTTCGCTATCTTTTCCTCGAGCTTGGCGATATAATCCTCGATAAGCACGTCGGCACGGTAACGCTTCTTGGAATCCTTATTGTCGATGAGCGGGTCGTTGAAAGCGCCCACATGACCGGATGCCTGCCATATCTTCGGATGCATGAAGATGGCCGAGTCGATGCCGACTATATTCTCGTTGAGGCGCACCATGGCGTCCCACCAGTATTTCCGGATATTGTTTTTGAGTTCCACACCCATCTGCCCGTAATCATATACGGCGCTCAGTCCGTCGTATATCTCACTTGAGGGAAAAACGAAACCATATTCCTTGGCGTGGGAGGTAAGTTGCTTGAATACTTCTTCCTGTGTCATGTGTTTTTGGAATTAATCACGCAAAAATAAGAATTATTTCATACTTTTGCCTGAAGAAATTCTACAATAACACAAATATGAGACTAAAAAGAATTGTAATGGCCGTCATAGCTGGCCTTATCGCCTTGTGTTCCAACGCTCAGGGCGTGATTTCAGTCGACTCTAAAGCCTCTGTCCTGCCCGACGGCAACGTCGAGCTGCTCTTTACTGTAAATCTGGAGCCCGGCTGGTACATGTACAGCACAGTTCCCATAAGCGGAGGTCCCATGCCCACCGCCTTCACCGCAGACGAAAGCGTTTCATTCACTGTCAACGGCTCCCTTGAAGACGTGGAAGAGGCACATGTCAAGTTCGACGAGGGCTTCGGCATCGACGTCAAATATTTCGAGGGTACAGCGCACTTCCGTCAGGTAATCACTCCCGCCTCGCAGGAGACGTTCACCGTCACAGGCTATCTCGAATACCAGACCTGCAACGGAGCGGAGTGCACCCTCAACGAGAGTGAGGTGTCCGTAAAGGTAGACCCCTCTGCCGCACCCGGAGAGGCGGCTGCTGCCCCCGCAGGAAAAGACAGGCCGACAGGCGGCCAGGGCTTCTGGAGCTTCCTGCTCATAGCCTTCCTCGCCGGACTGGCGGGAGTCATCACCCCCTGCGTCTTCCCCATGATACCCATGACCGTGGGCTTCCTCATCGGAGGAGGCAGCACCAAGCG
>DVIL01000002.1 GCA_018711305.1 Candidatus Coprenecus stercorigallinarum | reverse complement strand
ATATAATTACAGATAAAGTGATAATTATTGTAACTAATCTATATATTGTTTGAATACGGTGTGAATTATCAAGCTGCATTCTAAGAAGTTTGCTTTCCGCTGTTACATCCAAGTTATGCATGTTAATTTTGTAACCGTAGATAATCTCATCATAATAAAGGCTGTCAGCAGCTATTTTGCTTCGCAAAGATGAAACAGTATCGTATTTGAGAATAGCTATTTTGCTATTGAGATACAACTTCATTATCTCTGATCTTTTATCTTCACTACTGATTCTGCCCATATAATATGATGCTGAATCTATCTGCTTAGTTTTAATATATGATTCTGCCAAGAAGTTAAATAATTTATCCAAGAATTCCGTTTCATAATAATTATTACCTGAATGATTAACCATATCTACTGCTTTCATAGCCACTTCCCTGCATTTTACATAGTCTGGATGTTCCGCATAAAGATAATATCCTGCTAAAGAAGTGCTTCCTTCTACAATCGCCAATGTATCCTTCGATAATTCTGCATACTCAATTCCTCTGACAAGATATCGATATGCAGCCTCGGATGAATCTGATGCAATACATAAATTTGCTAAAGAAAACATTACAGATGCTATTCTGTGCTCCTTGTGAGCTTGTTCAAAGCAAATGGCTGCACGTTTAAGCCTTGTAATACTCTCAGGGATATCTACAAGAGTAGAGCTATATAGTTCCCCTATCCGAATATTGATTAGTCCTATCTGCTCCAGATCTCCTTTGCGTTCCAATATCGGCTCCGCCTCCTTATATGCAGCCATCGCACCTTCCGCATCTCCCCGTTCATAAAGCAGTGCTCCCTGCATTACCAATGCCCGCGCCAGTTTGCATTCAGGCCCATGCCGTCTGAAAAATTTCACTGCTTCAAATATGGCTGTATCTTTATCAAAAGGATAATAGCACTTATATTCTGCTTCAGTTATGAGTAAATCATAGAAAGCCTTACAACTCCGTGACATTTCTTCCAATGAGGTACATTGCATACTCTGCAAAGTGTCCAATGCTTCCTGAGGTCTGTTCATTATCAGCGAATCGGCGACCTCAAGCACGGAGTAAAACTGTCTTTCACCGTTGAAACAGGAGAAAGCAGAAAGTAAGACAATTGATGCCAAAAGAAAAATAACGAAACGGTGTACGCCAACAGTATTCATGCCGCAAATATATATATAAAATAGAAGCGGCGGTGCTGCTCTGGGGAAAGGGCTCCTGACAGTCAATACAACATAGTGCTCCGGTGCTTTCAAAAGGTGAAAAATAATAAAGGCTGCCGGTTCTCGGCAGCCTTTATTACTTAACCTAATACTTAACCTATGAAAAAACTATCCGACTTAATCTATTGCAAACTGCGTGCCAAAAAACGGACAGTTTATGAAACTTCATGAAAATAAGGTTACAATTCGTTTACAAACTCGGTTTTTGCCTCTTCCTCCAGGTTCGTATTGATATAGTACAGCATCAGGTAGCAGTTCATCTCCATATTCGTCGACTGAATGTATTCGAGAGCAAGTCTGCAGACCATTCCCCGACCGTCCCGATAAGTCACACTTTTCTCCCTGTCCCCGCGCTTGGGGTTGAACTGGTCATCTTCCTCCCTGGTTATTCCCGGCTTTCCCGAATATTTAAGATCCAGATCGCCCATGAGAGATGAATATCCGGGTTCTGCATCCTTTGCCCTGTCATAGCTCGAATAGACCCTGAATTTATAGAATACTCCGGACGGACTGAAATAATACTCCATATTATCCCAGTAACGTCCGCCGAAAGATACGCCGAACACCTGCAGGCTACGCAGCGGAACATTTTTAAGAGGGGTCCAGCCGTACCTGTCACCGACGACATCCATCAGTTCTGGACAGTTGAATATATTGTTGTACTGCTGCCCCATCGAGAGTCCCATGAATCTGTCCTGAACCTTCGTCTGCGCAACGGCCAATGTCTGGACCAGCGCAAGAGCCACAATGATTGTCAATGCCTTTTTCATACTAAAGATCCTCCAGATAACTTGCTTTGAGTTTTACGTCATTGTCTTCGTATCGCAGAAATACATAATAGTACTTCTTTCCGCCCTGAGCCTCCCGGAATTCCCGAGAGAGCACGCACGAGCGGCCCTGTCCGTCACGGTATGTCACAGATACGGCATCATCGTCATTCCACACGTCATCAGTCTCGACACTGATGCCCGTCAATCCGCCATACCTTTTCTGAAGCCCTGCCCTGAGTTCATTATAACGCTCTTCAGAAGATCTCTTGTCGGAATAGGGAATATAAAAACGGATTTTAAGTGAATTGATATTTCCCTCAAATTTAGCAAATTTTATAGTTTTTTCCGCCTTAGTCTCAAACTATTTGTAACAACACTCACGCTGCTCAGGGCCATTGCGGCTCCCCCGATCATCGGATTCAGCAGGAATCCGTTTATGGGATAAAGTATGCCGGCGGCAACAGGGACTGCTATGATGTTGTAGATGAAGGCCCAGAAGAGATTTTCACGGATGGTTCTTATGGTCATGTGGGAAAGTCTGACAGCCTCTGGAATCTTCATCAGGTCTGAGGACAGAATGGTTATCATGGCCGTATCGATTGCTATGTCGCTGCCTCCGCCCATTGCTATGCCCAGATCTGCCTGCGCCAGAGCGGCACTGTCGTTGATTCCGTCCCCGGCCATTGCCACCTTGTGGCCTGCCTTCTGAAGTTCCTTGACATACAAAGCCTTGTCCTGAGGAAGCACCCCAGCCTTGAACTCGGAGATACCGACGGCACGGGCCACTGCAGCTGCCGAAGCCTCATTGTCCCCTGTAAGCATGACGGTACGTATGCCCATACGGCCAAGTCTGGCCACAGCCTCCGCTGATGTCGGTTTGATACGGTCGGTTATCGCCACTGCAGCGAGTGCTCTGCTGTTGTCGGCGAACCATATTACCGTACGTGCATCCGCCAGCCACCTGCCGGCACATGAAAGCATTTCTGCAGGGGGCTCTATTCCGTTTGACCTCAACAGATCGAGATTCCCCGCAAAATAGGTGACTCCTCCGTAGATTCCGCATACGCCCTTGCCCGGAATATTCTCGAAGGAAACCATTTCTTCTACCTGAACTCCGGGGAGCGCCATGGCCTTGACCACTGCCTCCGCCAACGGATGTCCGGAAAGGGATTCCAGCGCAATGAGGACATTACGGGAGGACTCCGCATCTGGCGCCCAGTACTGGTCCACCACTTCAGGATGCCCCTCGGTAATGGTTCCGGTCTTGTCTACCACCACCGTATCCACCCGGCGGGCCACTTCAAGACTGGCCGCATCCTTGATCAGAATACCGTACTTGGCACCCTTCCCTACTCCTACGATGATGGCCGTGGGGGTTGCCAGGCCAAGAGCGCAGGGACAGGCTATGATAAGCACGGTCACCATGCACAGAAGCCCGTGGATGAAGCCGTCCTGGGGAGCAAATATCCACCAGGCGGCAAATACGAGCACGGCTATGCCCATTATTACCGGAACGAATACCGCAGCCACCCGGTCCACCATATTCTGCACTGGTGCCTTGCTGCCCTGGGCATCCTGTACCATTCGGATAATCTGGGACAGCATCGTATCGTTTCCCGTCTTGTCTGCCTTGAAACGGAATGCCCCTTTCTGGTTGATTGTCCCTGCAAAAACCTTGGAGCCGCTCTCCTTGAATACCGGCACAGGCTCTCCGTTCAGCATGCTCTCGTCGACGTATGACCCGCCGCTTAGCACAGTACCGTCCACTGCCACACGCTCTCCGGGCTTTACCACTATCGTATCGCCGGGACGGGCCCACTGGACGGGCACCTCTTTCTCGCTGCCGTCCTCGGCTATCACGGTGACTGTCTTGGGCTGGAGTCCCATCAGAGCACGGATCGCCCCGGTGGTTTTCCGTTTGGCCCTCGCCTCCAGCAATCTGCCTATGAGGATGAATGCCACTATCACACTGGCCGCCTCGAAGTACAGATGAGGTTCGATTCCGCGGAACAGCCAGAAATCGGGAAAGAGAAGATTGAAAGTACTGAAAAGCCAAGCGACTCCGGTACTGCTGGCCACAAGGGTGTCCATATTGACGGCACGGTGGCGCAGCTGCCTGAAAGTATTGATGAAAAACCTTCTGCCGAAAACGAATACGACCACTGTGGCCAGCACGGATGATATCCACTGTCCCCAGCGCAGGTCCATGAAAAACATGCTGAGTACAAACACCGGCAAAGCCCCTGCAACAGCCCCCGCAGTCTGTCTGAGCAATGCCTGATACTGCTTCTGACGCTCCTTTTCTGCAGCCTCCTCCTCATTGGCGGCATCCGTTATCAGACCGTATCCGGCTTCCTCCACTGCCTTGCGCAAGGCATCTGGAGAGCACTTGCTGTCATCGAAAGTAACCAGTGCGGTAGCCGAGGCATAATTGACATTGGCCTCTTCCACGCCCTCGCATGAATTGAGAACCTTGTTCACACGGGCAGCGCATGCCGCACAGCCCAGGCCTGTGACGGGGAATAATTCTTTTTTCTGCATATTCGGATATGTTTGGACAACTGCAAAGGAACGCTCTTCGTACCGCAACTTTGTTGCAACCTCAGACCGTATTCCTGAACCGCTCCGGAATCTCGACCACTACTCTCAAAGACATGTCGGAAGGCTTGTTGGGAGCTATGATGACGCGGAATACCGTCTGGACAAGCCTCATTATCCGCACAGTGCTTTCCCACCGGCGGGGACGTGCGGAGGTTATGATACGGATAGTGCGTACCCTTTTACGCAGATGACGCGACCAGCCGTTCATGATTTTCTCCCTGTCGCCCATCTTCTGTTCGATAAGCCTGAAATCCACACATCCGAAATGAAACAGGTAGAGATTGGGGTCAATATGGAAATTCCGCCCTTTGACCCTATGGAAACCGGAGCCCCAGCGCTGGGGGCCGGCAATGACGGAAGCTTTGGTATACCGTGATGACAGATAACCGAAGTGCCTCTGCGACAGGAACGGCTTTCCAGGATCCACTTCGCTCTCCTTTTCAAGATGCTGCCCTACATCCACACCCAGACCGGAGACGGTTGACTTTATGTCTATACTGTCCAGATACTCCGGCAGAGTGACTCCGCAGGCCGGATCGACGACTAAAAACTCATCCACATCCACGCCTATAGCAAGATCGTAGCGCTCCATCAGGCCACGGGCCAAGGACGATATACAGCGTATGCGTCCTTTGTCGGCCTTGACTACCTTACCCTCCACCCTGTCTTTTACAATGACATTGACACCGGAACAGAAATCCGGGATCTGCTGATCCTTTCCGTCAAAAATGACATACAGGTTTCCGCGCCCGAGGATGCTACCGTAGTATTCCACCCATTTCCGGAGGAAAAACCCGTCATTTCTGACCATTGTAATTGCACAGATCCGCTTCATGTGGACGCAAATATAAACAGAATATCGTAAAAAAATACCGCCCAGTACAAACTGAGGCGGCTTATTCAATCGGGTGGAAGATGGGACTCGAACCCACGACCCTTGGTGCCACAAACCAATGCTCTAACCAACTGAGCTACATCCACCATGAAAAATTTCCCTTCGAAAGGGAGTGCAAATATAAGAATACTTTTCTTATTCACGCAAATTTTCTATATTTGAAGGTAATTTTTTAACAAAACACTGACCATACATGGCACGAGAAATTAAATTTTCCCTGGTTTACAGGGACATGTGGCAATCTTCGGGCAAATACGTCCCGAGAGTTGACCAATTGGTTCAAATCGCACCCGTAATCATCGACATGGGATGCTTCGACAGAGTCGAGACCAACGGAGGAGCTTTCGAGCAGGTAAACCTCCTTTTCGGAGAGAATCCCAACAAGGCCGTAAGGGCCTGGACCGCCCCTTTCAACAAGGTAGGAATACAGACACACATGCTTGAAAGGGGACTCAATGCTTTACGGATGAATCCCGTACCAAGGGACGTCAGGGGACTTATGTATAAGGTAAAGGCAAAGCAGGGAACCAACATCTCACGTTCATTCTGCGGCCTGAACGATCACCGCAACCTCAAGGACTCTGTAATACTCGCAAAGGAAGGCGGCATGATCTCCCAGGTGGCCCTCAGTATCACCTACTCCCCTATCCATACCGTAGAATACTACATGGACATAGTAGACAAGGTAGTAGAGTACGGCTGCGACGAAATATGTCTCAAAGACATGGCAGGTATCGGACGTCCCGCCTTCTTAGGCCGTCTTACCAAGAGCATCAAGGACAAATACCCCCACATCGTAGTACAGTATCACGGCCATTCCGGTCCCGGATTCTCCGTAGCTTCCATGCTGGAAGTGGCACGTGCCGGTGCTGACTATCTCGATGTGGCAATGGAACCTCTGTCATGGGGCAAGATCCATCCGGACGTGATCACCATACAGGCCATGCTCAAGGACGCGGGCTTCCTCGTAAAAGACATCAACATGGACGCATACATGGAGGCCAGACGTCTCACACAGACCTTCATCGATGACTTCCTCGGCTACTTCATCGAGCCCAACAACTACATCAGTTCCTCACTGCTCGTAGGCTGCGGCCTGCCTGGCGGAATGATGGGTTCCATGATGGCGGATCTCAAGGGATTCCAGGGCGCCATCAACATGTCCCTGCGCAATCAGGGCAAAAAGGAAGTCTCCCTCAACGAACTTATGGTCATGCTCTTCCAGGAGGTCGAGTACGTATGGCCCAAGCTCGGATACCCCCCTCTCGTAACACCTTTCAGCCAGTACGTAAAGAACACCGCCCTGATGAACCTCATGCACACCCTCAAGGGCGAACCGAGGTGGAAGACCATCGACAAGGACACCATGAACATGATTCTCGGCAAGACCGGCACCCTGCCCGGCCCTCTGGCTCCCGAAATTCTGGACATCGTCAAGGAGAAAGGACTGGAGTTCTACACCGGCAACCCTCAGGACGCCTTCCCCGACGAACTGCCAAAGTTCATCGAGGAGATGAAGAAGGAAGGCTGGGACCGCGGCCAGGACGACGAGGAGCTCTTCGAGTTTGCAATGCACGAGCGTCAGTACCGCGACTACAAGAGCGGAGTGGCCAAGGAGCGTTTCAACAAAGAGCTTGAGGCGGCACGCGAAAAGGCCGGTGCTCCCAAGATCGTCACCCGCAAGGTGGTCGAAGTACCCGCATTCGACGTGGAAAAAGTCATGGCAGAACATCCCAAGGCTCTCGCAATCCAGGCTGTCGCCAAGGGCAAGCTCATCTGGCAGTACAACGTGGCCGATGAGAGCACTGCTCCGGTCATCGGCACCAAGTTCAAGGAAGGGGCCCCCGTATGCTATATCCAGACCTACTACGGTGTAGAGCCCGTCTATGCTCCAAAGAGCGGAAAGCTCATCCAGGTGGATGTAAGGCACAACGAGAACGTGGAAATCAACCAGGTGCTCTGCTTCATCGAATAGCGTAACAGATGCTGTTCTGAGACAACGGCTCCGGCAGGAACATTACTCCCGCCGGAGTTTTTCATATATCCTGTCTATGATCCCGGCATCCACGCTGTCATCGAACTTGCGTGCCCAGAAATGCGGCACACTCATCAGCAGATCCCAGTCTTCCATACGGAACGTCCAGGGATGCCGGATACTTTCTCCCCTTGTCCAGTCGATAAAGCGCATATTGCTCTCGTTGACCACATGCTCCTCAACCGGTTCCCTGACATACAGCCGGTCTCTGAAAGGGGAGCTCCATACTATCGTCGCAAGGAATATTTCATCGCAGGTATTGGTATGACGGAATACCTTTTCCAGCCAGTCTTCCTTCGAGAGCACATATCCGGCAAGCGCATCGGTAATGCTGAACCACTGCGAGGCGAAACGGAAATCCACGTCCCGGTTGATACGATAGCCCACTGCCATCTGCAGTCCCTTGAATATATTGTTGGCCAGATTTGTCCAGAAATATCCGGCACCTTCCGGAAACAGCGTATAATAATGGAATCTGGAACGTGTGGTCTTCTTGAAATTCCAGAAATTGATGAACTCCGTACCGCTGTGGCTGTCAAAGAACGCATGGATAGTATCCTGATCCTTGATTGGCAGGTCCATCCCGGAAAGGAGATGATAGTAGTCATAAGGTCCGGAAGATACAGCCTCCCTAAGCAGAGCCAGTTCACTGCGCATAATGCTCACTCCTCCCCAGTTGACACGGATACGGTGCTCCAGGAACACCAGACGCGAATACCGGCAGACATCCTTCCACTCTCCCGCATCAAACGCAGCCTTCAGGTCCACGTGGACGAAAATATCATTGCGG
Organism: Candidatus Coprenecus stercorigallinarum; assembly: GCA_018711305.1. Classification (GTDB taxonomy): domain Bacteria; phylum Bacteroidota; class Bacteroidia; order Bacteroidales; family UBA932; genus Coprenecus; species Coprenecus stercorigallinarum. Next base: position 26,778 of record DVIL01000002.1, on the reverse strand, counting down.
GGATCGTCCAGGAGATTCAGGAGTTTGCGGAGCTGGTCAAAATGATGGTGGGCAAGTATCAGATATGCATGTCTTTTCATTTTCGTCTTCTAATTATTTTGCCACTAAGATAGGAAATATATCGCAAGACCATATCCACAGCAGTTCCTCCCAGCAGCCATCCGACATAGTCCTCTCCAAAGGAGTCTTCGGCATCTTCACGTATTGCCTTTGCGACATGACATTCTTCCGCATGCTCCAGCACATGGCGGATTTCACGGCCAAGAGAGCCTCCGTGTCTGGTAAAGGCACTCTTCTTGACAAACGGCATACCGGCCTGCCACGCCGACTTCACATGATTGTACACCGCCTTGCCGGCCATACGGAACAGAGCATCGCATCTGACTCCATGAGCGGAAAGAAGTCCGGTCAGTCCACACTCATAGACCATGCAGACATCTTCCTTGCCTGCCAAAGGACGTACCCCTTCCAGAAAAAGCGAGAACCATTCTGAAAGGAATACCGACCTGTCAAGGCCTATAAACCATGACTGCAGGTGCGGGGTCCTCCTGTGAGGATTGTATACCATTGCGAAAGCCCCCGCACCAAGGTCCTCCATACGTTCCAGATATCCGTCCAACGGCATCAGAGGACCATAAACGGAATCATTGACAAGATAAAGCACATCATAGTCACTTAAGGTGAGATTTTCCTTAGCCCACGCAAAAGCCCGCTTGTATGATCCGAAATCATACTCCCCGTGACGGGCAGCCTCGGCGTGAATGACACTGGGAGAGAGCTTCTCCAGTTCCCTGGACTCCGCTGTATTGTCCATGCATACGGCTACATCTCCATAGCCGGACAGTTCCCGTACGTATGCCTCCAGCGATGGACCCACCTTGCCCTGAGGGTTGTAGGCCGCCATTAGAAAGAGCCTCCGCTGCCCGCTTCCGGCAAGCCGTGCACAGACCTCGTCTATAATCCGGCTATCCACCTCCTCGTCGAATTTCCGGGCCCAGAACTTGCCCGAGCTCATGATGCGGTCCAGATCTCCGAGCCGGAATGTCCACGGATGACGTGCACCCTCTCCCCCGCTGCTCCAGTCTATCAGCCGCATGTCCTCTGTGCACACCCTGTCCCTGAAAGGAGAGTTCCAGACCAGGGTTGCCAGGAATATCTCATCGCACAGGCAGGTATGCTGGAACACCTTCTCCAGCCAGTCCCTGCGGGATACCACGTAGCGGGCCAGTTCCCCTGTGATACTGAACCACTGGGAAGCGGAGCGGAACTCCACATCCTTGTTCATACTGTAGCCCACGAGCTTCTGAAAGCTCTTGAACGAGTCGTTCAGAAAGTGTGTCAGAAAATTGCGGGCTCCCTCGGGGAAAAGCGTATAGTAATGGAAACGGTCTGCCGTATCCGCCTTCATCGGCCACAGATTGATAAACTCCCTGCCATGGTGCGCATCGAAGAAGGCGTGTATGGTATCCTGGTCTGTCAGAGGCATATCCATTCCTGAAAGCAGATGACAATAACTGTAGTCTCCACCTGAGACAGCGGCCTCCAGCAGGGCCAGCTCGCTGCGCATGATGCTGACCCCTCCCCAGTGCACCCTGTACCTTCGGGCAGGAAAGAACAGACCGGACCTCCGGCAGGCACCGACCAATGCCTCCGGGCCGAAAGAAGCCCTGCCGTCCACATGGACATAGATGTCGTTGCGGGAATCATCCAGCAGGGAAAGCAGCCTGCGCAGCTGCCCCGGATTCTTATGGGCGAGTATCAGATATGCGTGACGTTTCTTCATTTTTTCCGTTTCATGGACTTGAATGTACCTCTGGCCCTGAGCAGCACTCCGGCGACCGGAACCATGCGGAGGCGGCAGAGCCATACGCAGAGCGCACCGTAAAAGGACAGGCGCGGATGCCTCCATATCACCACGTCCGACTCGGGATAATGTTTCAGGGCCTCGCTCAGAAGGGCCTGACCTCCGCTGGCCAGGATAAGTGCTGTTCTTACCTTGAGCTTGAGGTACAGCAGGCTGCCGGAAAGTTCCGGATCGTCCCCGAAGCTGTCGTGGAGTATCTCCACCGCTCTTTCCCGCTTGAGTATAGATTCAAAGGACGTATCACCTGAGACCGCATGAGGGTTGACATTCCGAACATAGTGGTACAGAGCGGAGGGGACATATCCCACACGTATAGCGCGGGCATAGAGGCGCGGTACTACGGCCATATCCTCCCACATACCCATCCAGTCGGGAAAGGTTATCCCCCAGTCCGTATAAAGCCGTCTGCGGACCAGTCTGAGCCAGCACGTACTGACCAGCGTCTCCTGCAGCAGCATCCTTACGCATTCCCGCGGGCTTGCGGGGACCGGCTGCCGCCTGAGCACACTCCTGCCTGGAAACTCCTCCACATAGTCACAGGAAACTATATCCGCCTCTGTCCTGACCGCCTCGCGGTAAAGAGTCTCCAGCAGCTCCGGCTCCGTCCAGTCATCCGGGTCGGCGTGGATGGTGTACTCCCCGACAGCATGGTCGATACCGTACTGCCGGGCCGACGAGACACCACCATTCTCCTTGTGGAGCACCCTCACCCGGCTGTCAGAGGCTGCATAGCTGTCACAAATTTTCCCGCTGCCGTCAGGACTCCCGTCATCTACCAGCAACACCTCAAAATCCCGGAAAGTCTGAGACAGCAGCGAATCCACGCACCGGCGGATATACTGCTCCACCCTGTACACTGGGACTATAACCGATATGGCCGGAGTTCTGCCCATCACATTCTCTGCATTACATCCGAAAAACTGCCGGGGAGCGGAGACGAAGCCGACCTGGACTTGTACTCGGTCTTTTGGAAAAATGTCCCGGAGGTCACTCTATCGAAGACCTCCCGGCTGAAAGGACGGTCCCTGTAGTCCCACCACAGGGCATGGGTGGCGTCCTGCGACAGGGCCGGCATCCTCTCAAAGAGAGCACGCGCCCTGGGATTGCAGCTCACTGCCAGACCGAAAAGCATCTGATGGACATAGTAGTCCATGGTACTGTCCTCGTACTTCCAGTAGGTCTGTATAGCCTCGTTCCAGACCTTGAGCAGATAGCTGCCCTTGCGGGCCCTGAAGAAGCAGTTCTGGACAAATGCATACGAACCCGAGAGCCGTCCGTCGCTCCTGAATATGAAAAAATCCTCATTCATGACATAGTCGGGAATGGACGCCGTAGCGAAATCGGTGGCATCCATCCACACTCCTCCGTGCCGGAGCAGCAGCTCCGTCCGGCATATATCCGTAAAGTGCGCCGGCCGCATACGGCCCTCCTTCCATTTCCGCATGATGTAGTCCGGAAGCTCTATCCACTGATGCAGAGTCTTCTCGTCCAGGACCACAAGCTCCTGGGAGCAGCAGCGGCGGATGCTCCGCCAGCACGCCCGGACGATGGCGGGAGCCTGGTCCTCGCCCTGCAGCCAGATGGAGAAAATCCTCTCGGGCTCGGGTTCGGACGGAGCGTCCTCAGGGATGTCGCTGATGTACGGCGCATACTGCCGCAGGTAGTCCAGAACGGCTTTGCGGGTCACCTCTCCCCGACAACACCGCCGGATGTCCCCGGGCCGCCACACCCAGTTGAGCACGTGTCCGAAAAGGGCGATGCGGAGATATGTCGTGAATCTTTTGATATTCATCATGCAGAAACTGTAGATTGAAGATGAAAAGAGAGGCTGTGCCGGAATACGGATTCGGAGCAGCCTCTCTGCGTATGGGGTTACGCCTGACGACGGATTGCTACTGTGCCAGACGCTTGTAGGATTCGTAGCGTATCTGTGCGAACTGCTGGGTCTTGTCGAAGAGTTCCTGGGCAATGTCGGGGAAGGTCTTCAGCAGGGAGCTGTAGCGCACCTCACCTTTGATGAAATCCTGGAACTTGCTCCAGTCGGGTTCCTTGCTGTCGAGGCTGAAAGGATTCTTGCCTTCCTCTGCCAGGGCCGGGTTGAAGTGGTACAGATGCCAGTAACCGCATTCGACTGCAAGTTTCTCCTCCCTCTGGCTCTTGCCCATGCCATTGCGCAGACCATGGTTGATACAAGGCGCATAGGCGATGATGAGGGACGGTCCGTTGTAGGCCTCGGCCTCCTTCAGCACATTGAAGTACTGGGCGGGGTTGGCTCCCATAGCTACCTGTGCCACATATACGTAGCCGTAGCTCATGGCCATCATTCCGAGATCTTTCTTGCGTACCCTCTTTCCTGAGGTGGCGAACTTGGCCACTGCTCCTGCAGGTGTGGACTTGGACGACTGTCCTCCGGTGTTGGAGTACACCTCGGTATCGAGGACGAGGACGTTGACATTCTCTCCGGAAGCCAGGACATGGTCCAGTCCGCCGTATCCGATGTCGTATGCCCAGCCGTCACCGCCGATGATCCACTGGCTTCTGGCAGGGATGTAATCCTTGTAGTTCAGAAGCTCACGGCATGACTCGCAATCACTCTCCTCAAGCATGGGAACGAGCTTGTCACAGATCTCACGGGTGGCAGCGGCATTGCCCCTTTCAGCGAGCCACTGCTCGAAGAGGGTCTTTATGTCGGAAGAGCACTTGGGGCACTCCAGACCTTTCTTCATCAGTTCTGCCACTGTGTTGCGCAGGCGCTCGGTTCCGAGTCTCATACCGAGACCGAATTCGGCATTGTCCTCGAACAGGGAGTTGTCCCATGCCGGTCCGCGGCCGTTGCGGTCAGTGCAGTAGGGCGATGAAGGGAAGGAGCCGCTGTAGATGGACGAACATCCGGTAGCGTTGGCTACCATCATGCGGTCACCGAACAGCTGGGTGATGGCCTTGATATACGGAGTCTCACCGCAGCCGGCGCAGGCACCGGAGAACTCGAACAGAGGCTGTGAGAACTGGGAGTTCTTGAGGTTCTGGGTCTTGGGAGCAACGGTATCCTTGTAGCCCACATTGGCATGCATGTAGTCGAATACAGGCTGCTGGTCCATCTGTGTTGCAAGATGTTTCAGTTCGAGGGCCTTCTCCTTTGCGGGACATACATCCACGCAGTTGCCGCAGCCGGTGCAGTCCATAGGAGATACCTGCATTGTAAACCTGTAGGCCTTGAATGCAGCGATACCCTGAGTGCTCTTGACTGCCTTGGGAGCCTTGGCCAGTTCCTCTTCGGTAGTGAGGAAAGGACGGATGGCTGCATGAGGGCAGACGTATGCGCACTGGTTGCACTGGATACATTTGTCAGGATTCCATTCAGGGACGCTCACTGCTATTCCCCTCTTCTCATAAGCGGCTGTACCGGCAGGGATGGTGCCGTCAGCATACTCGCCCGTAAAGGCACTTACAGGCACGTCATAACCGTTCTGTGCATTGACCACATCGGCCACGCTGCGTACCCACTCGGGTGCCAGACGGTCGAAATTAGCAGGACGGAAACGTGCGGTCACGTTCTTCCAGTCCTCAGGAACCGTAAGCTCTTCGTACTCGGCTCCGCGGTCTACTGCAGCATAGTTCATGCTGACTACCTTCTCGCCTTTCTTGCCGTAGCTCTTGTCAATGGCTTTTTTCATGAAGGCCACTGCCTGCTCGTAGGGAATGATACCTGTGATCTTGAAGAAAGCGGACTGAAGGATGGTGTTCGTGCGGTTGCCAAGACCTATCTCCTCGGCGATCTTTGTGGCATTGATGATATATACCTTGAGGTTCTTCTCAGCAATGACCTGCTTTACATGATCGGGAATCCTCTTTATTGTCTCCTCCATGGACCAGAGGCTGTTGAGCAGGAATGTGCCGTTCTTCTTGATACCCTTGAGCACATCGTACTTGTACAGATACGAAGGCACATGGCAGGCCACGAAGTCAGGTGTGGATACCAGGTAGGGGGAAGTGATGGGGCTGTCTCCGAAACGCAGGTGCGAGCAGGTATAGCCGCCGGACTTCTTGGAGTCGTAATCGAAGTAGCCCTGACAGTATTTCGGGGTATGGTCACCGATAATCTTGATGGTGTTCTTGTTTGCACCGACGGTACCGTCAGAGCCGAGGCCGTAGAACTTGCACTCGTAAGTGCCTTTCTTGGCCAGAGATATCTCCTCGCCTACAGGGAGGGACTTGAATGTAACGTCATCGGTGATGCCGATGGTGAAGTCTGCCTTGGGCTGTTTCTGCTTGAGATTCTTGAATACAGCGAATATCTGGGCAGGGCTGGTGTCCTTGGAAGAGAGGCCGTAACGTCCGCCGATTACATAAGGAGCGTCTCCGCCCATCTCGGCAAGTGTAGACTTGACATCCAGGTAAAGGGGCTCGCCCACGCTTCCGGGCTCCTTGCAGCGGTCGAGGACTGCAATCCTCCTGACACTCTTCGGAAGTACCCTGAAGAAATATTTGGATGAGAAAGGCCTGTAAAGGCGTACTGTGATCACGCCGACCTTCTCTCCCTTGTCCATAAGCGCGTCCACCACCTCACGGATGGTCTCGCATACAGAGCCCATGGCGATGATGACATCCTTTGCATCGGGATCTCCATAATAATCAAAGGGCAGATAATGGCGTCCTGTCAGTTCCCCTATCTCACCCATATAGCGTGCCACGATATCGGGAACGGCACTGAAGTAGGTATTGCTTGCCTCGCGGGCCTGGAAATACACGTCAGGGTTCTGTGCAGTACCGCGGGTGACAGGCTTGTTGGGGTTAAGGGCCTTCTTGCGGAATGCCGCAAGTGCCTTCTCACTGATCATTCCTTTGAGAGCCTCGGAATCCAGAACCTCTATCTTCTGAATCTCGTGTGAAGTACGGAATCCGTCGAAGAAATGGATAAAAGGCACACTGGACTTGATAGTGGAAAGATGGGCCACAGCACCGAGATCCATTGCTTCCTGCACACTCGAAGAAGCCAGCATTGCGAAACCGGTCTGCCTGCAGGCCATCACGTCCTGATGGTCGCCGAAAATGGACAGGGCCTGGGTCGCGAGAGCTCGGGCCGACACATGAAACACTGTCGGAAGCAGCTCGCCGGCAATCTTGTACATGTTGGGGATCATCAGCAACAGACCCTGGGATGCGGTGAATGTGGTGGTCAGGGCTCCTGCCTGGAGAGAGCCGTGCACTGCACCTGCTGCGCCTCCCTCACTCTGCATCTCGGTGACCTTTACGGTCTCGCCGAAGAGGTTCTTCTTGCCGAAGGCTGCCCACTCATCCACATACTCGGCCATGGTCGAGGAGGGAGTGATGGGGTAGATGGCAGCATGTTCGCTGAACATATACGCTACGTGAGCCGCAGCGTAATTACCATCACAGGTGATAAATGTTTTTTCTTTTGCCATTACTAAGACAATTAAAAGTTATTGTATTATATGTGTTGATTTACTTTTCTGACGGCAGACATTTTTTGATAAGGCCCTGCAGGACGGCTCCAGGTCCGAGTTCCACAAACTCAGTCGCGCCGTCACGGTGCATATTGAGCACTGTCTGTGTCCATCTCACCGGAGAAGTGAGCTGCTTCAGCAGCTTCTCCTTTATCACGGCGGGATCTACAGACGGCTGGGCGTCCACGTTCTGATATACCGGACATACCGGAGTCTTGATATCGGTCCTGCTGATGGCTTCTGCAAGCTCCACGCGGGCCGGCTCCATCAGGGGCGAATGGAAAGCCCCTCCTACTGCAAGGCGGAGGGCCCTCTTGGCGCCTGCTTCCTTCAGGACTGCACAGGCCTTGTCTACGGCTTCTATCTCGCCAGAGATCACCAGCTGGCCAGGACAGTTGTAATTGGCAGGCACAACTATACCGTCTATTCCCTCACATGCCTTTTCCACCACATCATCCGGCAGACCTATTATGGCAGCCATCGTGGAAGGACGGGCCTCGCAGGCTTTCTGCATGGCCATTGCCCTGGCATACACCAGACGCAGACCGTCCTCGAAAGACATTGCCCCGGCGGCCACGAGGGCCGAGAACTCTCCGAGAGAGTGGCCGGCAGTCATGCCCGGATTGAAATCCCCGATAGTCGCCGCTGCGGCTACAGAGTGGATGAATACTGCGGGCTGTGTGACTTTTGTCTGCTTGAGGTCTTCGGCCGAACCGGTAAACATTATGCTGCGTATATCGAATCCGAGAATGTCGCAAGCGCTGTCGATAAGCTCTTTAGCCTTGGAACTGGCATCGTAGAGATCCTTGCCCATTCCAGTAAATTGTGCTCCCTGACCGGGAAAAACATAAGCTGTCATGTCGAAAATCAGTTTTTATTTTTAAATTTGCAGTCCGATTGCCTCCGTAGTTTAATGGATAGAATGAGAGATTCCGGTTCTCTTGGTTGGGGTTCGATTCCCCACGGAGGTACTATTCTTCTATTTGTTTTATATCCTTTTCTATTTCCACTTCAACATTTTTCATCTCCTTGCGGATAGTATAGGTAGAGGCGAACTCCGATATCGAATATAGCAGCAGCGTCGCTCCGAATATGACGAAAAGCGCGTTCCCGCTCTTGTCCGGGAAGAAGAACATCGCCACACCGAGAATGAGGGTGACAGCCGGCCCGATGTACAGAGGCCAGGGCACGCGCACGGCCTTGGCAGTACGGAAGAGATTGATAATCTCGCCCAGACCGAAAATCAACAATATCAGGCCGAACACAAACATGATCAGCCCGGTGAAGAATTTCGGGAAGATGATCAGCACCAGTCCGAATGCGATATCCACTATGGAATTCAGCAGCAGAAGCGGGACCTTCTCCTTTCTCCACTTTCCCGTATATGACAATACAATGCTTACTATTCCTACGGCCAGTATCAGCGAGCCGAGTATGATCATTATGGAATTTTTCACGGTCTCGGGCCAGATGACGAGTATGAGACCGCCTACGAGGGCAATAATGGCCCTCGCGTATCCGTAAGATCTGTCGAAGAAGACATTTGTTGGTTTCATTCTGCAAAGATACAAAACGATTTTGAAAACTCCTCAAAACAAATTACCTTTGTCTATAAATAATACTGTCTATGAGGAAATTTCTTCTACTTGCGGCATTTATGCTGCTTCTACACTCCTGCGGAAGCACCTCGCGCACCGGCATGGAGGGTCAGACATGGTCCTACGAAACTGAAAGTGTAGGGGTAGGTTCCGACGGCACTTATTCCTTACGGGTATGGAGCTACAGCAGAAAACCTGACCTTCCGGTGGAAACGGCGAAAAGAAATGCCGTCCATGCAGTCATCTTCCGCGGAATACCTGGAGGGCATTCCGCCGCAGCCCAGCCGCCGCTCGTAACCGGGAAGCTGACACCGGAGGATTCTCTGTTCTTCGAAAATTTCTTCCGTGCGGACTACCAGCGTTTCATAGGCTCCACCGCAGCCGGCAGCGTTCAGGTCATACAGACAGGACGCAGGGAATACAAGACCGGCTACACGATATCCGTAGCCAAGGACAATCTGAGAAGATATCTGGAAGACAGCGGCATCATCAGGTCTCTCTCGTCCGGATTCTAAGCGCCTTCCGGTATGAGACGCACACTCCTCATCTGGCTGGCCATCGCTGTCATGTGCGGAATTACTGCAGCCGCCTCCGCACAGGTGCCCGATTCCATAATGCAGTACCGGCGGAGTTCCCTGTACTCGCTTCTGATAAGCCACCCCGGGCTGAAGATGAATGACGAAATCGTAAATGCCTACTTGGCCCTCGAGACACCGGACAAATACAACAACCACGACCTCGAAATAAAGTACCTTACCACCCACAGCCCCGAAAAGAACCTCAGGCCGGACATCGAAGTCTGGCTTCAGGACAACCAGATTGCCAAAAAACTGGTATCCAAATGGTTTCTCCGCGATGAAGTCACAGGAGGATTCGACCCTTCGCTGATCATGCAGAGGGGATACTACGGAGCCACCGCCATGGATGTGGAGACTGCCGTACAGACCAAACGGGGAATAGAAGCACTGGGAGACAAGGGCTACGAGATGATTGGCAGCACCTTTGTAATCGTCAACGACATCACCTACATCGACCATGAAAAGAACGCGGAGATAGCATCCGGAATTCTGGCCCTTATCAGCGGCATCGCGGCCATAAGCAGCGAAAAGGACAATGATGAGGCTGCCGTAATCTCGGGTGCAGCAGCAGCCGGATCGCTGATATCCGGAATGATTGCAGGCTTCACCGTACGCATCAGGACTTATCTATACCAGCTGGTATGGGACGATGAGACTGCCGGAACATTCTACGACCGGTACTACTTTGACTCTTATTCCACAGGCAGCGGAGACCCGCTCAGGAAAGCCGCCTACGAAGCCGACGACAGCACTTTCAGACTCAGATACGTGGGACAGTACCGTTCAAAGAGCGCAAAGCCGGTCCTCAAAGGCCTGTACAGTCCTGAGGACGTATTCCGCAAGGTCTGCGCGAGGGCCATCGACAACAACGTGATGAAACTGCAGAAAAAATTCGACCAGTTCAAAGTCAGGGTGCCTCTCTCCGGCACCAGTCCGCTGACTGCACGGATAGGCATGAAAGAAGGGGTGACACCGGGCTCCAGGTACGAGGTCCTGCTGCCTGCCATCGATACGGCATCCGGCAAAGTGCAGTACCACCGGAAAGGAGTGATCCGGCCGGCAGCCGGAAAAATATGGGACAACAGGTACATGGCCTTTGAAGAGGAAGCGGAGGGTTCTGACCTCACGGCCACCACCTTCGAAACCGTAAGCGGAGGAGGGTTCACCGCGGGAATGCTGATTCGCGAAATCAGGTAAATACAGACTAACTATATGGACAACAGAAAACAAGTAGCCCTGGTCCTGGCCAGCGGCGGCTCCAGGGGACTGGCCCACATAGGGGCGATAGAAGTTCTTGAAGAGAACGGTTATACTGTAACCTCAATTGCCGGTGCATCCATGGGCGCTCTGGTCGGGGGCATCTATGCCGCCGGAGGGCTGGACGCATTCAAGGAGTGGATGAAGACTGTAGACAGGATGAAGGTTTTCAACCTGATGGATTTCACCATCGGCAACGGGGGATTCGTCAAGGGAGACAAGGTCATCGACGAGCTCAAGAGCATCATTCCTGACAAACTGATAGAAAGCCTGCCCATACCGTTCACTGCCGTTGCAACCGACATCCGGCACCGTAAGGAGGTGGTATTCGACCGCGGCAGTCTTTATGATGCCATCCGGTCCTCAATATCATTGCCCTCTATCTTCACTCCCAACCGCATTGGAGACATGCTTCTGATAGACGGCGGGGTAGTCAACCCGGTACCGGTCAACAGAGTCGTCAGAACCCCAGGCGACATACTCGTCGCAGTGGACCTCAACGGTCCCTACATCGAAAAACCGGAAGACAGGCAGGAACATGCGAAAGGCCGCATACGTCAAAGGCTCGAGAAGATAGTCGACACGATAGCCGACAAGGTCAAGAAAGACGAAGTCGATGCACAGCTGCTGCCCGACCCGGACAACCGTGACAAAGAAAAAGAGGATGACAACGATATGGGAATCGTCACCATCCTCAATGAATCGTCAAGCGTAATGATACAGACCAACGCGGATCTGACTCTCAAACTCTACCCTCCCGACATCCTCGTGCGCATAGCCAAGAATGCCTACTCCACCATGGAGTTCTACAAATACGACGAGATCGTCGCACTCGGCCGCACGAAAATGGAAGAGGCGTTAGGCAGGCTCTAAAGCATGCCGCCGTCGCAGATAATGACCTGTCCGGTCACATAGGACGAGAGGTCGGATGCGAGGAAGAGAGCCACGTTGGCGATATCCTCCGGTGTACCGCCGCGACGGAGGGGAATCTTCTTGTTCCACTCGTCACGCACTTCCTGAGGCAGGGCATTGGTCATATCGGTAATGATAAAGCCGGGAGCAATGGCGTTGGCACGGATTCCGCGGGAACCCATCTCCTTGGCTATCGACTTGGCCAGACCGATCAGACCGGCCTTGGATGCGGAATAGTTGCACTGACCGGCGTTTCCGTTAACACCCACTACGGAAGAAATATTGATGATGCTGCCTCCTCTCTGACGTGCCATGATAGGGGTCAGGGCATGCGTGAAGTTGAACGCGCTCTTGAGGTTGACAGTGATGACGCTGTCCCACTGCTGCTCGGACATCCTCATCATCAGGCCGTCACGGGTGATGCCTGCGTTGTTGACCAGAATGTCGATATGACCGAAATCCTTCTGTATCTGATCTACAGTCGCGTGGGCCTCGGCGAAGTCGGCCGCATTGGAGGCATAGCCGCGGCACTGTACTCCGAGAGCGGATATCTCGGCTACTGTATTCCTGAAATTGTCATCTTCCTTGAGGTCTGTGAAAGCGATGTCTGCACCTGCTGAAGCCAGCTTCATTGCGATAGCCTTACCGATACCTCTGGCAGCTCCGGTGATAAGGGCTACCTTTCCTTTTAATAATCCTTCTAACATAATCTTCTCTATTTTACTTTATCATTAGGAATGACTGCGAACGAGAGATTGGCCTCCACGCAGAGCTCCCCTTCCACCATGGCCTTTGCCTCTATGTAGAAAAGCATGGCCCTGTGGTTGGTGATGTGGGCATGGACTTCGACGGTGTCACCGGGACGGACCTGACGTTTGAAACGGGTCTTGTCGATACCGGTGAAAAGAGTCGTGTGGCCCACAAGATAATCCTTGATGAGCAGGGAACTGCATTGTCCCATAATCTCGCAGAGGATAACTCCGGGAACTACCGGATAGCCGGGGAAATGTCCCTGAAGGAAGAACTCGTCACCTCTGACATGGTACTTGCCGACGCACTCTGTGCCGTCGTTCTGTAGTTCCATCTCGTCTACCAGGAGCATGGGCTCGCGGTGACGCAGAAATTTCTTTATTTCTTCTCTATCCATAATATTTAGTTTAGTAAGTACATTCTCAGATGCGTCTGAAAGCGAGTACGGCATTGTGTCCGCCGAATCCGAGGGACGAGGAGAGGGCCATCGTCAGCTTTGCCTCACGGGCGCTGTTGGGATTTACATCGAGATCGCACTCAGGATCGGGTACCTCATAGTGGATGGTAGGAGGCACGATACCGTCGTGGAGGGCCATGACTGCTGCTATCGCCTCGATACCGCCGGCAGCTCCGAGAGCATGTCCGGTCATCGATTTGGTGGAGCACAGAATGGCACGGCGGGCCTCCGAATCTCCGAGTGCAAGCTTGATGGCTGCAGTCTCGGACTTGTCATTCAGGGGTGTTCCCGTTCCGTGGGTATTGATGTGCAACAGGTCCGAGGTAGAATAATGGGCCTCGGTCAGGGCCTGCCTGAATGCCTTGGCGGGCGTTGATCCGTCAGGACAGGGAGCGGTATAGTGGTAAGCGTCGCAGGTATTGCCGTAACCGCATATCTCGGCATAAATTTTTGCCCCGCGTGCCACTGCATGCTCATATTCCTCGAGGATTACCACTCCGGCGCCTTCAGCTATCACGAAACCCTGGCGGCGTGCATCGAAAGGCAGGGACGCTGCCATGGGATCCTCGGCGGGAGACAGAGCCTTGCTGTTGGAAAAGCCTCCTATGGCCAAAGGAGTAACGGCAGCCTCGGTACCACCTGCGATGATGGCATCGGCGTAGCCGAACTTTATGGCCCTGTAGGCCTCTCCTATCGAATGGGTACCGGTCGCGCAGGCTGTCACGATGGGAAGGCAGACACCGCGGGCATGGTGGGCGATTGCCACGTTGCCGGCGGCGATATTCGCAATCATGGTAGGAATGAACAGAGGGGATATCCACTGGGGACCGTCCTTGATCAGTTTCGCCGTCTCGTTGACGAACGAATGCATACCTCCGATACCGGAACCGATATAGACTCCGAAACGGTCTGCGAACACTGTTCCGGGAGTATCGTCATCTTCGTCATCGGTGGATTTCAGTCCGCTCATGGCCACAGCCTGATTGGCTGCTGCAAGTGCGAAAAGGCTGAACCTGTCGAATTTCCTGGCAGCCTTGGGCTCTATACCGTAGTCGGCCGGTCTGAAGTCCTTGACCTCTCCCGCAATCTTCACTGAAAGTCCGTCGGTAGGGAACTGAGTGATGTAATCTATTCCGCATACTCCGTCCACGATGTTCTTCCAGAAAGTCTCTACATTATTTCCGACAGGCGAGACAACTCCCATTCCTGTCACAACTACTCTTTTTTCCATATCGTTTTATTATTATTTTGACCAGCGGAGAATACATGCCCCGGTAGTGAATCCGGCTCCGAACGCACTAAGCAACAACATTTCTCCTGTTTTTAACTTATTGTCCCTGCTGAGATCGTCCAGCAGGGCGGGTATCGATGCCGACGAGGTGTTCCCGTACCTGTCGAGATTGAACGGGAACTTGCTCTTGTCCTGGTTGACAAAATGCCGTATTGACTCGATGATGCGCACGTTGGCCTGATGGAGCACATACAGGTCGATGTCATCGGCACTCATACCGGCCATGGTAAGAACCTTGTCGATATCCTTGATGGAAGATGAGACCGCGAGCTTGAAGACGTCCTGACCGTTCATCACCACGCCTTCTGTATCTACCTCCTCCTTGGTTATGAACGGTGTAGGCTGCAGCTTGCGCTTCTGGTAGAGAGCCTCCACCTTGCAGTGCGTAGACACGCGGATAGCCTTGAGGTCATCTCCTTTTGTCACTACGACCGCACCGGCAGCATCTCCGAAAAGGATGCAGGAGGAACGGTCATGCCAGTTCATCATGCGGGCAGGCTCTTCGGCACAGACTATCAGGATATTCTTCAAGTCTTTAGACGCCAGATATGCCTCAGCTACATCGAGGGCATAGATAAAGCCTGTGCAGGCGCAGTTGATGTCCATTGTGGGACAGGTAGCGCCAATCATACCCTGTATGATGCAGCCCAGACCGGGGGTAACATACTCGTTCACCACGTTGGAGCAGATGATGAAGTCCACCTGTTCGGCTGTTATCCCAGCATTCTCCATCGCATTACGGGCGGCCGTCGCGGCCAGGTCCTCCAGATTCTCGGAGGAAATCACACGCCTCTCATGGATGCCTGTACGGGTCACAATCCACTCGTCGCTGGTATCCAGAAAATTCTCCAGCATCGAGTTGGTTACGACCTTTGAGGGGCGCGCGCTGCCAGTTCCTATAATTCTCATACTCTTAGCTAACTTTTGTTAAAATCGCGCAAAAATATACATTTTGGCGAAAAAATCAAAAGTCCCTGATTATCCTATCTTCGCATTCACTATTTCGATTATCTTAGCCTCCTGTTTCACAGCCTCCTCAGCTATGACTGCCGCCTCGGCCACGAGAGCATCGGCCTTCTCGCGGTCCTTCAGTCCGGCTGCATTGATCTTGACATTGAGGAATGCGCCGAGGACTGCGGAACGGGCGGCCAGAGCTCCCACACCTGCATCGGATACAGAGTTGGGATTACCTTCGGAGGCCATGGCCTCAACCAGTTCAAACACCTTGCAGGAAGCCTTCATCGTCCTAAGAGGCACCTCTGTGGCGTAAAGAGTCGCATCCTGCATTGCAGCCGCACGTGCAGCCTTCTCCTCGTCGGTCTTTTTGGGAAGGGACATGGCGTCCATGATACGGTTGAACGCGGCGGTATCCTCATCCACCAGGTGCAGCAGCTCGTACATCAGTTCCTGGCCCTTCTCAGCCCACTCGGAGAACTTGGGGCACTGGTCATCCCATCCTCTTTTATGGGAAGACAGGTTGGCAACCATAGCGCCGAGAGCAGCACCGAGAGAGCCCATGTATGCGGAAATGGAACCGCCGCCGGGAGCCGGGGACTCGCGGGAGGTCTCTTCCGCAAAGCCGCGTACGGTCAGGTCAACCAGCCTGGGCGTCTTGTCGCTGTCCTCGAGAATGTACTCGATCACCTTCTCGCGGGGATTGAAGGGCTTGAGATCGTCCAGTCCCATGGACTTCACGGCAATCTTTATGATATCCTCCTCAGGAATACCGCAGGAGCGGTTCTGCTTGGCAAGATAGTGCTTGCCGGCATCGATAAGCACCTTCTTGGGAATAAGGCCGACTATCTCCGAACCGGTCACCCTCAGGCCGCGGGCATGTGCCTTGTCGCATACCTCGTCGAAGGCTACGTGTACCGGTGTCACATTGATATTGGTAACGTTCATGGACACCTGGGCTATTCCATACTCCTCGATGTACCAGCCTATGGCCTTGCAGCCCTTCAGTGTTCCGGGAATCCACACCACGTTGCCGTTCTCATCCTTCACCACTTTGCCGGTGATGGGATCACCTTCCCTCTTCTTGCGTCCTTTCTCACGCACGTCGAAAGCCACGGAGTTGGCACGGCGGGTGGATGTGGTGTTGAGATTGTAGTTTATGGCTACAAGGAAATCCCTTGCCCCCACTGCGGTAGCTCCTGTACGGGCGGTGTAGTCATCGATCACTGCCGGTCCGAAATCGGGTTTGACCCCGTCCTCAAATCTCTTGGCCAGACCCTCATACTCGCCGCTGCGGCATACCGCCAGATTCCGGCGTTCCTCTGTGTAGGCTGCATTCTCATAGCAGAATACGGGGATACCGAGCTCCTCGCCTATCCTTTTGGCAAGGCTGCGGGCATACTCCACGCACTCCTCCATAGTCACGCCTGCGATAGGCACGAGAGGGCACACATCGGTAGCACCCATACGGGGATGCTCACCGTGATGATGCCTCATGTCGATAATCTCGGAGGCCTTCTTCACTGCACGGAAAGCGGCTTCCATAACTTTCTCAGGCTCGCCTACGAAAGTCACGACTGTACGGTTGGTGGCCGCACCAGGGTCCACATCGAGGAGCCTTACTCCCTCAACGCTCTCCGCAGCGTCAGTGATCTGTTTGATAATCTGCATATCGCGTCCTTCGCTGAAATTGGGGACGCATTCGATAAGTTTACGTGTCATGTCGTTCTATTGTTTTTATTTGATTATTTTCCCATTCAGTATTATGGTGTCTATCAGCTGTGATGTGAAGCTGTAAGGTACAAATTCGTATGAGGGTATTTCCCTTGTGACAAACAGGGAGGCCTTCTTGCCGGGAGTGATACTGCCGTACCGGTCTGCCACACCCATGGCAAAGGCTCCGTTGACTGTCGCTGCGTTGAGTACGGTCTCGGGAGTCAGACGCATCTTGATCATGGCCAGAGCCATCATGAATTTCATGTCCCCCGAGGGGCAGGAACCGGGATTGTAGTTGGAGGCAATGGCCAAAGGAAGGTCGTAATCAAGCATCTCCTTGGCCTTGGGATAATCCATGTCCAGGAAAAACGTGGCGCCGGGCAGCAAAGTGGCTATCGTGCCGCTGCCCTGCAGGGCCTTGAATTCCTCCGGTCCGGTAAACTCCAGATGGTCCACAGAAGCCGCTCCGTAGCGCACGCCGACCTGTACTCCGCCGGAGAAGCTCATCTGGTTGGCATGGACCTTGGGCTGCATGCCATACTTGCCGGCAGCCTCGAATATGCGGCAGGCATCGTCCACAGTGAAGAAGCCTTCCTCCACAAAGATATCCACATAATCGGCCAGTCCCTCGGCAGCTACAGCCGGCATGATATCGCGGATTATCTCATCCACATATCCCTCACGGTCGCCTTTATAGCGGGCCGGTACGGCATGTGCCCCAAGGAATGTGGTACGGACTTCAAGCGGGGTCTCCTCTGCCACCCTGCGGGCCACGCGGAGCATCTTGACTTCATCCTCCACTGTGAGGCCGTAGCCGCTCTTTATCTCCACGGCCCCAGTACCCAATGACATAATCTCACGGGCACGGACAAGGGTCTGGAGAAGAAGGTCATCCTCGGAAGTATTGTGCAGGAGTTCCACAGAATTGAGGATACCGCCGCCGCGGCGTGCTATCTCCTGATAGGAAAGCCCCCTGAGCTTGTCCATGAATTCCATCTCACGGCTGCCGGCATACACCAGATGGGTATGGGAGTCGCAGTAGGACGGAAATACCATGCGGCCCCGGGCATCTATACACTCGTCCGCACAGAACTCCATTGCATCTGCCTCTCCTGAAGCGAGGTCCTGCATACGGCCCATCCTGCCGATACGATCCCCTTCCAGGAACAGCCATGCGTCTTCCATGCAGGGAAGTTCCAGCATCTCCCTGCCTTTCAGAGGTGCAGAGGGAGCCGTTTCCCGTACATTGACGAGCTTTTTGATGTTCTTTATGAAAATCGACATTTCTAAATTTCAGTATTTTTTATAAAATCCACTGACTTGCGGATATTGGTGTACATCACCGTATCCTCCTCCACAAAAGGCACCTCCTTGCGGTAATCCTCGAAGAACTTCTCAATCACGGGCGAAGACTTGCCGGCTCCGGCACGGTGACGGAACTCGAGGGCCTGCGCGGCATTGAACATCTCTATGCCGAGGATCTTCTCCACATTCTCCACTACCCTCACACACTTGGTAGCGGCGTTTGCGCCCATGCTCACATGATCCTCCTGACCCTGCGACGAATCAATGGTATCCACCACACAGGGGGTACACAGCTGCTTGTTCTGGCTCACTATGGAGGCAGCCGCATACTGCGGGATCATGAATCCGGAGTTCAGACCGGACTTGGCCACCAGGAATGAAGGCAGTCCTCTTTTTCCGGAAATCAGCTGATATGTACGGCGCTCGGAGATGGAGCCGAGCTCAGCCATTGCGATAGCGAGGAAATCGAGAGTGATGGACAGCGGCTGGCCGTGGAAGTTGCCGGCAGAGATGACCTGATCCTCGTCGGGAAGAACAGTAGGGTTGTCGGTCGCACTGTTGACCTCAGTCATGAATACACTTTCGACATAACCGAGCGCATCCTTGGAAGCTCCGTGCACCTGAGGGACACATCGGAAGGAATAAGGATCCTGCACTTCCTTGCCGGGACCGTCAATAAGCTGGCTGCCCTGCAGATAGCCGAGTATGGTCCGGGCCGTCTCGATCTGTCCCCTGTGGGGACGGACGGCATGCACGCCAGGAGTAAACGGCTCCTTACGCCCGTTGAATGCCTCGAGAGAGACAGTGGCCACCTTGTCCGCCACAGCCGATATGTGTCTGGCATGGCACAGGCACCACACTGCATGGGCCAGCATGAACTGGGTTCCGTTCAGAAGCGCAAGACCTTCCTTGGAGGCAAGAGTCAGGGGCTTCCACCCGAAAATCCTTTCCAGTTCGCTTCCGGGATACCTCTTTCCTTTATAATCGAACTCTCCGAGACCGAGCAGCGGCAGACACATGTTCGCAAGAGGTGCCAGGTCGCCGGAAGCTCCGAGCGAGCCCTGCTGATAGACCACCGGAACCACTCCCTCATTGAAGAAGTCCACAAGCCTTTCCACCGTCTCCACACGCACTCCCGAGTAACCGTACGAAAGGGATTTGACCTTGAGGGCTATCATCAGCCTGACTATCTCCGGCCTTACCTCATCGCCTACTCCGCATGCATGCGACATCACCAGATTCTTCTGAAGCGTGGAGAGCTGGTCCATATCCACCGACACATTGCACAGCGAGCCGAAACCGGTTGTGACTCCGTAAATAGGAGCCTTCTGGCTCTTCATTCTCTCATCAAGATAATTTCTGCACTTTGCGATTCTTCTGCGGGACTCATCTCCGAGATGCAGACGGCACCGGGGATCAAGCAGGGACTTCACTTCCTCGAAGGAATGTTTGAGGACATCTATGTCAAATTGTACCATATATTTGTAATTTAAAGAGTTATCAATCAACTTACAAATATATGAAAAATTATTGTCTTTCTATCCAGATTATCGGCTTTCTACTTTCTATCTCTGCAAGGACACCTTCCATGTAACCTTCGAAATATCTGTCCGCATACCTGAATTCGGGGAACCAGGGCGCAGGCGTCATCTCCTTACGGCCGGAAAGATGTACGGGACGCTGCGTCACATCATATCGCGTGGCAGGACGCAGGTCTGGCATCCAGTTGAAATTCCTCAGACGGGACTTGTCTTCCGTAAGCTCCTCCACCGGATAGGCATCGCTCTTGATATTCTCGGTATAGAGAATACGCTGTACCTGACCGTCTTTCAGGCGGCCGGTCATCAGGCGGCACTCCTTCTGGTTCATCGTTGTGACCACCGAATCCTCGGCGACGAAAAACAGGGCGTTGACACCTCCGAGGGCATCGAAACGCGACACCTGGTTGTCCTTGAAATAGCCGATCATCTCCGGGGACTTTATCTGATGATAGTACTTGCCAGGTTCCTCCTCCGATATGACGAAGGCATTGGAGAACAGAAAGCCCTTTTCGAGGGTCTGGTTGCGCAGCAGGAACTGCATGCTGTCCGCCGTTATCTGGTTCCTGATCTCATACCATATAACCGGTTCCTTGAAAATACGTGCAATGGAGTCGATGGATGTAAACAGCAGGGAATCGCACAACAGCTGTATATCGCTCTTGTAAATACGGACGTTGTGATATGCTTCCACAAATGAGACCGAGGTCGTATCCGGCGGAGGCGGCAGAGCGAGGGAATCCTGCACGACTGCGACGGTATCCGCCGAAGCCGTAGTATCTTCCGGTGCTGCAGCACTCTGCGGTACGGCACTCTGAGGGCCGCTGTTCTTCTTCATTGAAGCCAGGGGGTCCACCATAGCGACATCGTAGCGTTCCTTGGCGGCAGCCACAAGTGCGCTGTCCAGTTCAAACATACGGCGCGTATAGTATATCAGGGTATCGGAGGCCATGAATACCGAGTCCCTGCCCCCACCCTCGCCTTCGGTGATCAGCACTACTGCCGGATCGCGGTACAGCTCCGCCCTGCGGGGGTCGTTCCAGTACCTCAGATCTCCGGCAAGGGCTATGGCATTGTCGACCGTATCCAAAAGCTGTACATTGCCAAGGAGGCGGGAATATTCTGTATTCCGGTCGTAGTACAGGGAATCGCACCACAGCTCGTATTCCTCGGTGAGGATATGCACATCACGATGGAAATAGAACTTCTCATGAGGCCGCTCGTAACGCCCGTCTCCGGAGTAAATGCAGTTCGGGCCATACCATCCTCTGGTCCTGCCGTAAAACTCGGCCACCTCTGTTCCGGTATCGTAGTACAGGGTATCACAGGTAAAGAACAGGGAATCGGAAAACATCTCCACTTCCCCGATAAAGTCGAATTTTCCGAGACGGGCCTGATAACGCCCGGTAAGGCTCTCTATAAGATTGCCGTCGGAGTCCTTCATCGCACCTCCCCGGTAAAAAAAGGCGACACTGTCCTTTGTATTGTAGTCCAGATGGTTGGTCCTCAGAATATTGCTGTCCTTGTCCAGAAGTTCCACAAGATGCCCCCTGAATCTGGCGGTATTCTCGGGGATGACATACTTGATGCTGTCTCCCGTAAGAACGGTATTTTCCTGTTCTATCCTCACATGGCCTATGGCATCGATATAATCCCCCTTCACGTTCCAATACGCACTGTCGCAATAAAGATACGTGTCGTTATGAAGGAAAACCGCCTCCCCGACTATCTTACGGTACTCCATGCCGTCTATTTCCACAAGCCGCGCCATATCGGCTGATATCAGGCGCACCAATGAGTCTCTCTTTTCCTCGCGGGCAGATGCAGCCTGGGGAAGAAGCAGCACGGTCAGAAGGGTCCAGATAATGGCTCGTCTCATTTTATCCAACCGTCACGCCTGAAATCGCAGTTCTGGAACATCGGGTCAATGACTATATAGGTAGTTTCCTGCTTGTCCTTTATAAAATCCTCTATAGCCTTTATTCTCTTTTGGTTTGTCGCAATATCCAGCAGCACGTTGAAATCCTCCTCCACTGTGGCCTGATGTGAGGGACGGATCTTTTCAAGACGGATTATCTTATATATGGTGTTGCCGCTTCGTCCCTCGTCATCCACAGATTCGAAGGGCTCGGATATCTCGCCTTCCTTCATATTCTTGAGGACGTTGTAATCGGCAGGTTTGAGACGGTCTACCTCAAAAAAGGGCGCACCGCTCATGGGATCGGCCACCAGACCGCCGTTGGTACGGCTCTTGGGGTCCTCTGAAAACATTCTGGCTGCCTGCTGGAATGTTATGCTGTCTGCCGCCACCACCGTCCGGATCGAGTCCAGACGGATAAAGGCCGAGTCACGGTCCTCGATGGTATATTTGGGCTTTATGAGGATATGACGGGCATTGAACATGTCGCCGTCCTTCTTGATCAGCTGTATCAGGTGGAATCCGTCAGGCGTCTCGACTATAGGGGAGACCTGCCCTTCCTTGAGGGACATCGCCGCATCACTGAACGCAGGCCAGAAAATCGACTTGGACGCCATTCCGAGCTCGCCTCCGCGCATCGCACTGCCCGGATCTTCCGAATAGAGAGTCGCCAGCAGGGAGAATTTCTCCCCGTCGAGGATTCTCTGACGGAACTCCAGAAGACGCTCACGGACTGCGAGTTTTGCTCTTTCAGTATTGGGATACAGCACTATCTGGCTGTATTGGTACTGGGTGGGGATTACCGGTAGACTGTCTTTGGGGACACGGCGGTAGAACTGTTCCACATCCTTCGGAGTCACTTCCGTAATCTTGCCGGCCACCTCCTGCTGCATCTCCTGTGCCAGATTCTGCTCTACGAACGCCTCGCGCCACTCCTGACGGAGACGGTGGAGGGGTTTTCCGAAATATTTTTCCACTTCCTCCTCGCCTCCAAGCTGGGAGAGGATATTGTTGACTCTCTCATTGAGGGACGCATCCACCATATCCGGATTGACAGACAGACTGTCCAGCTGCGCCTGGGTATAGAACAGCTTGGAGACCATCATATTCTCCAGGACCTCGCACCTCAGGTTGCGGTCCGACACATAGCCTTGGAACTGCATCATCTGAACCTCCCCTTCCACCTGCGAGAGCTGGATCATACTGTTTCCTACCAAAGCTACTGTCTTGTCAATCAATCCGTCATACTTCTGTGCCCGGAGACTCCATGCTGCCGTTACCAGGACGGCCGCCACTGCCAATACTACTTTTATCTTCATTTCTTCTCAGAATATATTATCAACTTATCGGAACCTATAGCGTCATTAAGCAGATTCCGTTCCAAACTTGTTATCAACTCCTGTTTTCTTCTGCTCAGGATGACATCCCTTATCCTCGGCCTGCAATATCCGTAGGGTGCCAGAGACCCTGCAGGTACATAGTCCGACACCGACACCAGGTATGTGTATCCCATCCGGCTGCGCTCCATGTAGGAACGGTCATCGAGGATTCCGGCCACCTCCTGCAGTTCCATACCGGCCTCTTCGGCAACGACTTCCAGCGACACCCAATCATCGAAGATGTAGTATTTGTCTGCCGATGTGTAGCACAGCTGGCCGAGTCTGTCCATATCCTCCTCGACCCGTGTCCGGTAAAGGGACTTTATGGGATTGAGATTGGGAGAATTGTCGCTTATCTTGATGTACACGCCGCGCATCAGGGGGACGTGCGTCTCGAAGCTCTGCGGATTGGCATCGTAGAACATCCGGTATTCTGCCTCCGTTACCACCGTGTCAAGACGCTGCTCCACATACTGCTGCTCATACCGGTAGACCAGCAGTTGCTGGCGGTACTCCTCCAGCTGGGCCTCCACATCCCGGTCGGCCTTGGACAGACGGCTCTCCGCCATTTCGAGCAGAAGGCGGTCCTTGGCCCACGACTGGATGTACCGTTCTACCATCCGGGCACTGTCCTCAGGCGAAAAACCTTTTATATTGAGGTTCTCCACATCACTTCTGTACAACACATCCTTGCCGACCCTGGCGACCGCATCCCCCTTGAAGAGGCGGTCGTAGAGACGGCAGGATGATACAGAGAGGCACAGCAGCAATATGCACAGAACCCTCCTCATAGGCATATCACGGTGCAACTACCTGCTGTAGTTGGGAGCCTCGCGTGTAATGGTCACGTCGTGAGGATGGCTTTCGGCCATACCCGCGGCCGTGATGCGCACGAAACGGGCTTTCTTCAGTTCCTGCAGATTGTGTGCTCCACAGTAACCCATACCTGCCCGCAGACCTCCTATGAGCTGGTAGACCACTTCCGAGAGTGTACCCTTGTAGGGAACCTGGGCCACAATGCCCTCGGGGACGAGCTTCTTGATATCCTCCTCCATATCCTGGAAGTAACGGTCCTTGGAGCCCAGCTGCATGGCCTCGAGCGAGCCCATTCCGCGGTATGACTTGAACTTACGTCCGTTGAGAATGATTGTCTCACCGGGAGACTCCTCCACTCCGGCGAAGAGAGAGCCGGCCATGATGGTATCTGCACCGGCGGCCAGAGCCTTGACGATGTCACCCGAGTACCGGATACCTCCGTCGGCGATGATGGGGATACCTGATCCCTTCAGTGCCTCGGCGGCCATCATGACAGCCGAGAGCTGGGGTACTCCCACACCTGCGATGATACGGGTAGTACAGATGGATCCGGGGCCGATACCTACCTTCACTGCATCGACTCCGCACTCCTTCAAGGCAAGAGCCGCCTCTCCGGTGGCGATATTGCCGGCAATGATCTGCAGGTCGGGGAACTTCTGACGGACTGTCTTCAGCACCCTCAGCACACCCTCCGAATGGCCGTGGGCCGTATCGAATACAAGTGCATCAGGCTCGACACTCATCAGCATCTCCACCTTCTGGATACTCTCGGAGTTGATGCCCACAGCAGCAGCCACGAGCAGACGTCCCTTGGCATCCTTGCTGGCAGTGGGATTGTCCTTGATCTTCATGATATCCTTGTAGGTGATCAGACCTGCCAGACGGCCTTCCTTATCCACTACCAGAAGCTTCTCTATCTTGTAGCGGCGGAGGAGCCCGGTCGCCTCCTTCAGATTGGTCCCGTCAGTAGTGGTGATCAGGTTCTCCTTTGTCATCACCTCGGATATGGGTGTCTTGGGATTGTCCTGGAAACGCAGATCCCTGTTGGTGACTATACCGCAGAGCATTCCGCGTGCATCCACTACGGGTATGCCGCCGATGTGGTTCTCGTGCATGAGATTGAGAGCGTCACCTACAGTGGCGTTCTCGCGGATGGTCACGGGATCGTAGATCATTCCGTTCTCGGCCCTCTTGACCTTGCGCACCTGCTCCATCTGGACTTCGATGGGCATATTCTTGTGTATCACTCCGATACCTCCCTCCCTGGCAATGGCTATCGCCAGGTCCGCCTCGGTGACAGTATCCATTGCGGCGGACACGATGGGGGTATGAAGGGATATCTCCCGGGTCAGTTTCGTGGTAATGTCCACTTCGCGGGGCAGTACGTCCGAATGAGCCGGAATAAGAAGGACATCATCAAACGTGAGTCCTTCCACTATCGGGGAATTGGTATACATCTGCATAGCGGCCGCTTCTGATTATTCGGCTTTCCTGGCCACTATTGCACTGAGTCTGTCATACTTTACATCGAGAGCGCTGAGCAGCTCGTCGGTAAGATTGCGGTAATATGCCCTCTTGTCACCTTCGGGATGACTGACCTTCGCCAGTGTTTCGTCCCTGAGATCGAGTACATCATTGATAAGGCCTACGATCTGCTCGGCCTTTTCGTTGTCGTCATGGAAACTCATGCTGATGACTGCGTCCGAAACGAACTCGTCCACCATGTAGTTGATGTCTTTCTTGATAACTCTTAAATTCATGATAATCGCGATTTATAAATTGTTAACTGTCAATTTCAAACTTAAAAATACCAGGGATGGTCCAGCACCGTCACGATACCGGGTTCCTTGTCCTGATAACCGAGAATACGGCATGCACCCACTATTTTCTTCCCTGTATAGGAGTCCGGACGTCCGGGAAGCAGGGAATTGACCCTGACTCTCAGGGACGAATGGATCATCATTCCGTCACCCATGTATATGCCCACATGACTGACGCTGCGTCCTCTTCCCTCTGTCGCAGCACGGCCGAAAAAGACCAGGTCTCCGGCCTGGAGACTGCCGGTAATGTCACTGCAGTCCAGAGCCTCGCCCAAGTCTATCTGCTGGGAAGCATCCCTCAGCAGCACGATGCCGTTGAGAAAATAGCTCAATTTTACCAGTCCGCTGCAATCCAGCCCTTTAGGCGAAAGCCCTCCCCAAAGGTAAGGGAAACCATGGAAAAGGCATGCTGTGGACACTATGTCTTCCCCGTCCGGGCAGGCAGCCTCTTCCATCCACTGTCTGAGAGGAGACACGCAGTCAGATGGCACGTAACCTCTGCGGCCGTCAGGAAGCTCCACTGCGGTATAACCGTTCCGGCTGTCTCCGGCACCCACAAGGATATTTCCCATGACACAGTCGGAAAGGACCTGTGAGCCGGACTCGGGAGAAGCAGTCACAAGAGCAAAATAGTCATTGACTATCAACCTTTCAGATGACTTCCATCGTTGATGTTCCTCTTCACTTGTCAGCACTATGTTCTGCTCTGTCGTCCAGCCGCTGTAGCCTTCGGGAGTAATGACCGAATACCAGTAACCCTCCTTCCCCGTCACCTGTACGGGAGTCCCCATCATTGCCTGGGACACCGTCTCCGACTGATAGTCAGGAGATTTCTTCATGTCAGTAACCGAAACCGATACTAAGGCCATACTTTTTCCGGACTCGGCATAGGATACCGCTGTGAAGGCAAGAAGGAGAATTATGAATAAAACTTTCTTCATTCCTGCAAATATAGGCGAGTTTTTCTTATTTTTGAAAATAATTATGATGAAACGGCTTATACTGATAATTCTGGCAGCGGCCATCACTGCCGGAGCCCGGTCACAGGATTCCCTGTCAATATCCCTGCTGACCTGCTCCCAGGGCCGCGACGTATCTTCCGCATTCGGTCATTCTGCACTGAGAGTCAAGGACTACAACAACGGGAGGGACTTTGTTTT
>DVIL01000030.1 GCA_018711305.1 Candidatus Coprenecus stercorigallinarum | reverse complement strand
TACAAAGTTTGAAAGCAATTCACAACACGTATCTATTTTAATCATTCTGATCTGTGCTGTTTGCAGTCCGTCAAAGATACAAAGTTTGAAAGCAATTCACAACGCTTCGGAAAAGAGAGCGGAAAAGGCCGGAGCTGTTTGCAGTCCGTCAAAGATACAAAGTTTGAAAGCAATTCACAACCCGGGTTGATGCTACTGCCTGCAGCCGCTAGCTGTTTGCAGTCCGTCAAAGATACAAAGTTTGAAAGCAATTCACAACCGACATCATCATCCATGTGAGCCACGACCGGCTGTTTGCAGTCCGTCAAAGATACAAAGTCTGAAAGCAATTCACAATGGCATATGCATTACATTGAAGATTTTCCATTATCTTTGACAAGCATATTTACAGACAGAAAAACGAACCGGCATGCTCAACCTACTCGCAGTCACATGGGATGTCAACCCATTTATCTTCACTATCGGAGACTTCGGCATAAGATGGTACAGTCTGTTTTTTGTAGCCGGAATATTCCCTATCGGCTACTACATCATGCGCTCGTTCTACAAAAGGGAAGGCGGCCTGGCTTCGCACGGAGGAGCGATAGGCGTCCTGCTGGCCATGTGGTGGTACGTACACAAATACGGAAAGAAATATGGGTTCGGATATATCCAGATCATCGACCGTCTCGTAATTCCCGTCTGCTTCGCCGGAATGATGATACGCCTTGGCAACCTCATGAACTCTGAGATATACGGTACCTGCACAGACCTCCCGTGGGGATTCATATTCGTAAGAGACCCCTGGACAGACGGCCTGCCGCATCATCCGACCCAGATATACGAGGCACTCAGCTACTGCATCCTCGGGCTAATACTGCTGTGGCTGTACCGTACCAGACTCGACAAGCTGCACACAGGTACCATCTTCGGCATCTTCCTCATCGTTCTGTTCGGCATGAGATTCCTCATAGAATTCATCAAGCAGGACCAGTCCGCCTTCGAAGCAGGCATGGTCCTCAACATGGGACAATGGCTGAGCGTACCATTCATACTGACCGGCATCATGCTCCTGATATGGAGTGCTGAAAAAGGTGCTCCTGCGGCAATACAATCTTCCTTAAAGCCACTCAGATAATCGCCACAAATTACTGCAATTGCAGATTGTACGGATGGCACACTTTTCGATAGAGACAGAATCATTATGACAGATACAGAACACACCATCATAAAGAAAGAAAAGATCGCATCTCCATCGGACGGACTGGAGATCAGCATCCTGCTGTGCGGACCAGCTATAGGAACTCCTAAAGGCATTGTCCAGATAGTGCATGGAATGTGCGAACATAAGGAAAGATACCTTCCGTTTATGGAATATCTGGCGGAAAACGGATTCTACAGCATCATCCACGACCACCGGGGACACGGAGAATCCATACGCTCCTCCGAAGACCTCGGGTACTTCTACGAAGGAGGCTGGACTGCCATAATCGATGATATCAATGCCGTCACTGGCAGAGCACGCACAGAACATCCTGAACTGCCGCTGATACTGTTCGGACACAGTATGGGATCTATGGCTGTCCGCTCATACGCAAAACGCTATGATGACCTGATATCTGGTCTGATCGTCTGCGGAAGCCCCAGCCGCAATTCCGGAGCGGGAATCGGAAAGCTGGTCGCACGGTCTTATGCCTCTCTGGCAGGAGAAAAATGCCGTCCGAAGATCATCCAGTCCCTTGCCTTCGGTTCCTTCAACCGCCGATTCAGTAGTGAAGGCTCTCCCAACGCATGGATTTGCTCTGATCCGGAAATTGTACGGAACTACGATGCCGATCCGCTGTGCAACTTCCAGTTCACGGCACACGGTTTCCTCAACCTTTTCTCTCTCATGCAGGACGCCTACAGCATCTCAGGGTGGAAGCCACGCAACCCCGATATGCCGGTGCTGTTCATCTCCGGTGAAGATGACCCTTGCATGTTGAGCCGCAAAAAATTCATGCAAGCGGTCAGAACCATGCAAAGAGCCGGATACACCCATATCACACCCCGACTCTATCCCTCCATGCGCCACGAGATACTCAACGAAAATGGAAAGGATGCCGTATGGCAGGACGTCCTCGAGTTCTGCCAGAACCTCACCGACTGATTGACAACTGTACTGCACCCGACAAGACCATGAATTACACTATATGGACAGACAAATCCGCCGGCCTGACCCCCACCACCTCCATACCGGTAATCTACATACACTCGTTCCGCGGAAACGGGGAGGATGTATGGCAGGCTTGTCGGGAAGTGTCAGGCTGCCCTCCGGTGGTGCTGGTGTCTGTCAACAATCCGGGCGGAGGACTTGACGACGAGTTGTCTCCGTGGCCCGCTCCGGCTGTCTGGAAGGGGCAGGCTCCATACAAGGGCCAGGCAACAGCACATCTGAAATGGATGACGGAAGAATGCATGCCTGAGGTAGAGGGCCGTCTCAAGGCAATGGGTATCCTGCAGCAGATTCCGATGATTGCCGGCTACTCCCTCGCAGGCCTGTTCGCCCTTTGGGCTGGCTGGACAAGCGGAAATTTCGCCCGTGTGGCGAGTGTCTCCGGCTCGCTCTGGTATCCCGGATTCACGGATTTCATAAGGGACAATGCCCCGACCGGCCACATCGGCAAGGTCTGCATTTCTCTCGGAGACCGGGAGAGCCACACCCGACATCCCCTCATGAGCCAAGTGGACACCTGCACCGCTGCCGTCGTTGATGCAGTAAAGACCAGGGGCATCGACACCGTCTTCAAATGGAACCCAGGCAATCATTTCGACCACCCCGAACGCCGCATGGCCAGGGCAATCGCAGAAATGGTCAGGTAAGCATCTAATTGTAATGTTCAGTCCCTGAGCCGTGCCAGCATCAGCACGTCATTGTCCGTGGGCTGCAGGCTGGAGAGGATTGCACGGACCTGTCTTGCCGCAGAACCGGTCAGTGTCCCCTGCTTCAGGGCCTCAGGGGCTGCTTCCAGGAACTCCTCCGCCGGTATGCTCTGGACCAGATAGCCGCACTGGATAGAGTTGTCTCCCTGATATCCGCCGAGAAAGTCATTGAGGATCTCGGTAGGGTAACTTACACTTTCTCCTGTCCTGAGGTCAATAATGACACTTGCCACTGGCTCCCCTATGATGATTCGCGGCATATATTCCCGCATTTCTATCAAGGTGGACAGCACCTTGCCAGGCAACAGCGTGTTCATCATGCTGGAGCCGTCCTTCAATGTCCTGGTGTTTACCGTAAATACCGGCCGCAGCATATCTCCGTCAAGTACATACAAGGTATCAGGCCAGTCTCCCTGAGAGCTGAACGACACATCCAGCACACCGTCCACATTGAACGACGTACTGACAAGTGTGTTGGAGGGATGCCGCGAACGCTCCCTTCCGGTCTCCGGTATCTCCCACAGGATTTTGCCCGACATGTCCTGGCACCAGGCTATGGTCGGGTTGGAATCCTCCTCGTAAGGTATCGCCACGACCGTCAGCGTACCGGCCCGCCCGTCCACCATAAAACTGGCCGGAGCCGACACCAACTCGTCCATCAGCTCATATGCCAGAGGAACTTCTCCGAGATATTTTCCCGTCGTTATGTCATAGGTCTTGATATGATCAGCCGCATCCATTATCCACACCCTGCCCCCGTCCTCATCCACAAAAGTCTGCAAGGAATTCAGATACTCCCCGGGACCGCGCCCTAGATGTCCCACATTGCAGATGAACTTCCCGGTATGCCGGTCGAACACCCTGACAGGAGCCCTGCTCATCATTGACTCCGCATCCTTTACGATATAATTTTCCGTAATAAGGACCGATGCCATCTCAAACGCATCTATGGTATCGCTGTCCAGCGCGATGAACTCCGGCTCCGAGGCCAGGTCCGAGAACCGCAGGGTATCCCCTGCTTCTTTCATCTGCGAATAATCGAATGTAACCATGCCGTCCTCACCGAGACCTCCTCTGCCGCAGGAAGCCGACAGGAGCACCGCAGCTGCAATTGTGAAAAATTCTATGTTTCTGGCAAATCCATGAAAACTCACACATTATTACAACTAAAAAATAATTTATTCATCATGGTTGAACCGGAATTTGCCCTGCTCCGTCCTGTCCGTGAAAAACCGGAAGGACGCAATCCCTCGGCCGAATGTTTGGAGTGATGCCGTAATCTCCTTATAATCCTTCACATGCAGATTCTCTGACGAAAGCGGGCAGAAAACGGTTATTCTGTCTGTCCCCTCCACATCGGCCAACCGGCATATTCTGCGGTACAGCACCTCATCAGCGGATCTCAGGACAATCGAGAAAAATGGAATATCCTTCTTGCTGCATTTTACCTCCAGGTCAAAACACACCAGCGCCGGATTGACCTCCACCTCGCCGCATATCCGGTCAAAGTGGATATCCGAAAAAAATTCGCTGTAATGGCGGTAATCCGCAGCTCTGTCGAAATACAGTTTTCCGCCAATCGGCTTCCTTACTTTCAGATATGCAGAGTAAGGCACAAAGGCTTCCTCCACCGGCATTGCAAGCCGGAAGAAGTTAAAGCACGCCCATTCATTCCACCGCAGCGGAAGATCTCCGTTTTCAATAATGCCTATCCGGTAAACTGTATCCGTCTCCAGCTTTTCGATGTCTATGGGAACTGTCAAGGCAAGCACATCCGTTTCCCGTCCTGCCGGCATGGAATAATCCACCTCCATACTGTACACTATTTTCCCGGCTATCTCCCCGGCCGACTTCCGGGATGCCTCACCGTACATTTCCAAGATTTTCCGGTATGAAGCACTGTCCATCTTCATATACGGCGACACATTGCCGTCCCCCTCCTGCCACTGACAATATCTGCTTCTCGCCTCCGCAAACGCCTCACAGTCCTCATTCTTGATAATAACCACTTTCACCTTGACCTGCCTTTCCTCATTTACGTTCCCGTTGCTGTACACATCCTCCTGCAGGGTAATCCCTTTTATCTTGTCATCCCATATAAAGCTCCTGCATCCCGCCTCCGGGACCGGCTCACGGCCCTCCCGGCAGACATCGATCCGGGAAGACTGATGATCGAAGAAATATTCACGGCTGTTTTCCATAATCTGACTTTTATGCTATATCTGCAAATATAGGAATTTTCCCACCCCGATTCTCACTTCCGCTCTCCACGCAACCAAATGCCTCTTAATTCGCCGATGATTGTGGGCCTGCCAAGCACGGTCAATCCTTCACTGAATCATCCGCCAATTCCACTCGAACCGTCCCGGGAATTCCACGCCAGACCATACATCTTTTGGCATCTGTACCCTCCGTCAGCCAGTATCCGTCGCAGCCCGGGAAAAAGGTTATTATAAGGAAGGATTAGGAAGCCTTTTCCCCACGTTGCTTTTTAGTTGTAATGGAATTTACGGAAAATCAGAATGTTGACAGGATATCGAAATTCTACATGAGCGAAAAATGCGGTGTTTTCATAGAAAATGGGCTCACATTGAAAACTGTCGCCAAGACAAGTGTCTTATTATCAATAATTCACATTCTAACTAAAAAGCAACGTGGGATTGGAATGACTGCCCTAAGAGCTATTTCAATATAGATACCTCCATAATCAGCAGCTGTTTAAATTTTCAGATAAAAATTGGAGAGTATTCCAGATTGAATTCAGCAATCAATTAAATTATTTCGCATTTTTATTGTTTTTCGATAAAACAACTATATTTGCATATCGATTAACAATAAAAATTTACCGAATCATGAAAAGAAGCACAAGAAATCTATTGGTAACTGCAACGGTGCTGGTCTGTCTGATATGCCTGATCAACGCGGCTTACATCATCATCCAGAGCGGCGGCATGGCCGGGCTTTACGGGGAGAATATGGAACGGGCCCAGTGGAACGGAGAGATTCTCGGCCTGCAGCGTTTCATCTTCTGGGGCTGGCTGACAGCGGGACTGGCATTCGACGCTCTTCTGACAGTGTTCATGATCCGCTCGCTGCTGGCTGTCCGCTCCGGAGTCCTGTTCCCGAGAGTCAATACGTTCCTTCTGATGGGAGCCGCGGCAATCAATCTCGTCTACAATATCTGCCAATC
Organism: Candidatus Coprenecus stercorigallinarum; assembly: GCA_018711305.1. Taxonomy (GTDB): domain Bacteria; phylum Bacteroidota; class Bacteroidia; order Bacteroidales; family UBA932; genus Coprenecus; species Coprenecus stercorigallinarum. Next base: position 41,400 of record DVIL01000030.1, on the reverse strand, counting down.
CAACATAGGTATCGTGCTCCATCAGGAAAGGCTGTTCCAAATCAATAATGCCGACCTACTCCTCCCGCTGATACTTTTCGCCTTCTCCCTCATCTACGGCCTCGCTGTCAGGGTCTCGGAGGAAAACGGCTGACTATCTGACAATTTCGGTCTGAAAACACTGCACATAACGAACATCATGGCAATAATAGTCAACATCGACGTAATGCTCGCCCGCCGCAAGATGTCCTCGGGCGAACTGGCAGCAAGAATCGGCATCACTCCGGCCAACCTATTGATTCTCAAGACCGGCAAGGCCCGCGCCATCCGCTTCTCCACCCTCGAAGCCATCTGCAGGGCCCTCGACTGCCAGCCCGGCGACATCCTCGAATACCGCGCGGATAACCATTAAGCACCTCAGCCACTACCGGCATCACATTTCCAATTAAAATTCACATCCTCATGACCCGCCGAAAACAACACTACATAAACACAACACTTGCCGCAGCCCTATCAGTTCTCATATTCAGCGGCGCATGCTTCCAGTCCGCAGCCAGCCCTGCCACTAACGGCACAGAAGCACATAAAAGCGACCTCCAGGCCCTCACCCGCATCACCGGCATCGTCCGCTACTACTCCCCCGACCCATACACCGCCGGCTGGGACAGCTTTGACTGGTTCTTCATCGAATACCGGTGCTTCAAGGCACTGGAACAGGGAATGCCGCTGGAAGAGGCGCTGCAGCCCTACCTCGGAGTCCTGGCACCTAACAGCACCCTCACACGGTACCCGCAGCCGGGGACACGCCCCCTCGCCGACGGAGTCCCTGCAGAACAGTACCGCTACTGGCTGCACCACGGCAGCGGAGAAGTGCAGATTCCCTCCTACGCAAGAATACTCTACAAGGAGCTGCGCGATTACCGTCCATTCTACAGGGAGCTGGTACAATACTCCGCCGCCCGGAAGGATAGTGCTGCCGGTGAAGCTACAGCCGAGCTGCCCAGGCCCGACTCCGTCTATTCCTTCCGCGTGGGCGACAGCCTGTGGCTGAACCTTCCGCTCGCCGAAACGAACAGCGCATTCTCGAAAAAGGCGACAGCATCCCTGCAAAAGACCGCTCGGAGACATTGGATGCAGACCCTGCGGTCCTACGGCGGCGGAAAGCGGGAGCAGTTGTTCGGAATAATGGGCGAGCGGGCATTCCGCATGACGGATATCGCCGCCAGATGGAACATCGTGCAGCATTTTTACCCCTACCACGAGGAGGACAGCCTGCGGTGGGAATCCCGCCTGCCGGAGATACTCGAGGCCGTGGACACATTGAAAAACGGAATGCTCACCCGCGAGGACATTCCCGTCTACCACAATGCCGTGGTCAGGGCCATGAGTCCCGTCCATGACGCGCATCTGACCATATCCCAGTCACTTAATCCCGGATACGGCATCATATCCTTCTACTTCGGAGGGAAAACTGCCACGAAGCCGGACAGCACGGCGGCTGACATGACGGACAATGCTACGGAGGTCTGGGCCAGGACCATAGACAGCATCCTGATATTCAACCCATCGCTTAATGCGGAATGCTACGGGGAATTCCTCCCCTACCTGGCTTCCATCCACTCCGGGAAATACCGAGCGGTGCTGTTCGACCTGAGGGAATACCCCGCACTGGATTTCGACCGCGTCCTCTCCCATCTGACCGGCACACCGCTAAACACCGCACCGCTCTTCCACACCCCATTGTCCTGCTTTCCGGACAGAATGCACCTGCGGTGGGACAGCCGCGACGATTTCGTCCAACCGGCTGCGCCCCGAATTGACCTGCCGGTATACTTTCTCTGCGGCCCGGAGACCATGAGCTGGGGCGAGACCGTGCTCATGCTCGTCAAGGGATACCGCCTCGGCACTGTCATAGGCACGCCCACTGCAAGAACCAACGGAGACGCCACCACATTCATTCTCCCGGCATTTCCCTTCGGCATGACCGCCATCAAAGCCGTCAACCTCGACGGGAGCCGACATCATGGAATCGGAGTACAGCCGGACATCATGACCGAGACCGATGATTATGAAGAAGCCGTGAACATAATTGAAGACCTGCTCCAAACCCTATGAAACTTCCGGCCATAAGCCTGCTTTCACTCTGCATCTGCTGCATTCCTGCCATTGGACAAAGCTTCAGCGCAACCGATTTCAGGCCTGTATCCACGCTCCCTCCCTCTGCCTGGGAATGGCTGAGAGATACCGCATCCTCTTCTCTGGATACAAGTGTACAATTCAACAACCGTCCGACTCTGAGGATGTCCGGCTTCTATCCGTTGACCGTTGTTTCAGGAAAAGCAAAGTCCCACGAGGGGAAAATGAATGTAAGCGGACACATCCGCATCGACACACTCGATGGAGAAGTGGACATCGCGGTAAGATTATGGGAGAGTCCAGTACGAAAGAATTCTCAGCATATTGCGGAATTCCACTGCGTTCTGTCAAAAGCCTCTCCCGGTCAGTGGCAGGAATTCTCGCTCGAGGCTCCGCTGTGCAGGCAGGCTGCGGCATTTGACTGTGAAGTTAAAATCAAAGGGACCGGGGACATCCATATAGGAGAAATGACAGTATCGTTTCCGTCAACTGTGCGGGCCATGACCTCAAAAGCTAAAAATACACACCGTACGTATCCGGGAGGCAGCGGAGTCTGTCTCGCCGACCCGGAACTTTCCACGGAGCAGGTGGAAAACCTTGCGGTTTTGGGGAAAGTCTGGGGCTTCCTGAAATATTTTCACCCGACAGTCAGGGAAGGGAGAATAGACTGGGATTCAGAATTATTCCGGATGATTCCGACAGTCTGCAATGCTGCTCCGGCCGAGAGGAACAGTATTCTGGCAGAATGGTGCCGCAGTCTCGGAGACATACAGACATCTGAGGACACAGCGTGGACATCTTCCTGTGATGCTCTCAGATGGATATTCGACGAATATGCACTGGGCCGGGAACTTTCCGCTATCCTGAGAATAACAGCGGCTGCCGGACGCAGCCCTTGGAGCCGGTATCTGTATCAGGTCCCGTATATTCAGACCATAGAAGACCGCAATGAGAGGAGCTACCCACGTATGTCCTTTGATGACGCAGGCCTGAAACTGCTGTCTGTCTTCCGCATCTGGAACTACGTGCAGTATTTCAATCCCTACCGGCAACTGGCCGACCGTCCATGGGAAGAGGCTCTCATGTATGCGGTACAGGCAGTGGTGCAGGCATCTGACAGGGATAGCTACGGGAATGTCCTCAGAGCCATGGCAGTATATACCGATGACTCACATTCCTTTGCAGCATACATGCCGGGCGGGTTCCTACGGCAACTGATAAGACTAGCTGCAATTCCCGAAAATATGAGGTATGCCGCTCCGTTTATCTCCACGCTATATGCCGACGGGAAATACATTGTAACATGGACATGCCGCTCAGACACCTGCGACCTGCATCGAGGAGATGCCGTCATTGCAATCAACGGAAAGCCCGTAGAGTCCTTGATAGAAAAAAACAGTCATGTCATACCCTCCTCCAATCCCGGCAGTATCCAAAGAGAGACAGCCTTGTCCATATCATTCTCAGCCGGGGACAGCGCAAGCTATACCGTGATCAGGGGCAAAGACATCTTGACACTCAAGCCGAAGATGATGCCTTTCAAAAAATTCAGGAGAGCGTTATACTCCAGTGGAATAAGACAATCAACCCTGACATGGTTCAGAGGAAACGAACTTTCGCCTTTTGATGTCATCGGTGACTCAGTCGCATACATCCATGCCGAAGACATATCGGCGCATGATTTCCGGAAATGCCTGGAGTACCGCCGGCTGATAGTAGACCTGCGCAACTATCCTATGAATATGATACAGATGTGGCTGATGTCCCTCATGCCCTCCACCAGTCCTGTAGCTCTTGCTGTCACACCGGATTTTCTAAAGCCCGGCTCATTCACCCGAAGGATATCCGACTTTACCGGACGCGGACACAATTTCAGTCCGGACAGAAGAATCGTGCTTCTGGTAGACAGCAGGACCCAAAGCGCGTCCGAATACCTCGCAATGCAGATGCAGTGCTCACCGCAAGTGACAGTGGTCGGCAGCACGACAGCCGGAGCGGACGGCAATGTCGTACAGCTTTCCCTGCCGGGAGACTTTGTCTTCCAGACCGGCGGCGCAGGAATCGAATATCCGGACGGAAGCCAATGCCAGCGCAATGGAGTACGGATTGACCACATTGTCCCCCAAAAAACAGAAGACTTGGCTTCCGGATCCGATACACAGATAGAATATGCGCTGACTTTATTCCAGAGCCCCACTGCAGATACCTCTGAGGCATATTTCAGGCGGAATCGGCCAAGTAGGCCAGCAGATACATGAAACCCATGATCCTATTTGGTCATCAGACTTCTAAGATTTAAGACTCTGAGACTTATGGGAATGTCCAGCTGTTGGAACTTAGAGAAATGCCTGACAACCAACCACTTTAAAAATCAGCAACTGCTGGACTGGGGATAAAATGTCGGTTTTGCGGCAAAATGCACGGGGTCCAGCAAACTGCTTAAATTTAAATAGCTGATAATAAATGCAATACGCTCGGACAGCATGCTTGACTATGCAAAATGACAGTATATGTCTACAAAGTGTGTGTGTAGATACGCACTGAACTCAGTAGACCTGCCGCGGCCATCTAGATAGTGACCGCCACGGCTATTATGACGGCCGTTAGGCAAGACCGTTTACCGCAACGGCACCGAATCACGGGAAACGCTGCCAGTGTGGAATGGACCCGGATGAGGAATCCCTACCAGAAAGCCTGCCGGAAGGGCTGCTGCGAGACGACCTGCCGCAACGGCACCGAATCGCGGGAAACGCTGCCAGTGTGGAAAGGAACCGGACGAGGAATCCGTACCAGAGACGCCTGTCGACAGGGCTACTGGAAGACGGACCTGCCGCAACGGCACCGAATCGCGGGAAACGCTGCCAGTGTGGAATGAGGATTGGCTGGAAAACGGCCACGGAACGGCTTGCAAAAGGTGAATATGGAAACGAACTAACGCAGGTGTTCCGTATTTGCCCATTTTGGTTCACCTGCGAAGGCGTTCATCCTGCCGATACTCCTCAGAAAGCATGTACGGTGTGTTTTGGCGGTATTCTCCGTCGCAGGTGCCCGTCAGAGACGGGGAAATGGTACACCTGCGGAATACAGGTAGTCGCCGAAATGTGTTTCTGCAAAACACCCTTGCCGCGACTTGCCGCCTTAACATCACTATATATTTTAGTTAGATGAAAAAGTTTTGATATTCAATATGTTTGCAAAATCACAAAAGGTAAGGAGCCCCTTGAAATGACCCCATTTTGAACTATTTAAGGTCCTCCTTACATTTTTGTAATTAAATAAACTTTTAACAATCAAATAATTGCAATACAACGAAAATGCATAGTGGCAATATGAGTCCGGAATTCCACTTCCATGCCACTTTTCATAGACATCAGACCAAGGTCTGCTCATGGATTCTGCTCATGGGTTCCGCTCCTATTGCAGTAGATCTCCAGTATTCCGTAATTTAAGTGAGGTGTTAAATTTGTGGGACAGTATTCGGTTGAATCTGTCACGGAAGATTATTACGGTCATTGCGGTTACTGCCGGCAGTAGCCATACCGCACCAAGTCGCTGCGGTCGCGGACGAGATGGACATAGCCGTCTGAGAGCAGGAGGACCTCGTCGGCCACTTCGAGAAGCGCGTTGTAGTTGTGGTCGGAGAGAATGATGCCTTTCAAAGGTTTCTGACGGCGGATCAGTGCCTGTATCCGCTCCACTACCACAGGTGCCAGAAAGGAAAACGGCTCATCGAGGATGCAGAACGGGGCCGGAGAGCACAGCACCAGCCATATCTCGGCAATCCGCACCTCCCCTGAAGACAGAGCATTAACCGGTGTGTCCCTGTATTGCCCGAATTTCGGGAATTCCTCGACAAACTCCCCGTAATCCATTGCGAAATATTCGAATATCCGACCCAGAGTCATCTTCGGCGGCAGGAAACTGCCTTGCGGAAGGTATTTGACATATCGGGACACGCAACCCTTCCGGAAGATGTCTCAGGCAACGTGTCCTAACATCCATGACCTCCTGCCACAGCAGCCTGAGCCCGGAATTGCCTCATCATCTATCCGCACAAAGCAGTTCTGGGCCTTCAGCGGCCCCATCACGGCCCGGAACATGGAGGACTTGCCGCTGCCGTTGCGCCCAAGCAGCCCCGTGACCCGGCCCGTCCCAGAACGCAACCAGGCTCCGTTCAGGATATTCTTCCTCCCGAAAGAAAGGGTTATGCTGTCGGCAAGCAGCGTATGCGTCTTCATCTTATTCGTCTCAGCACAGCAAAGCATTTTTAATCACGATTATCAGGGTGAGCACCACAACATAGACCGCAAGATCAAGAAGCACTGCCGCTACCATCATCCGGGACGGATAAAGTCCGAGATTGATATAGAAAAACCCGCGGTCACTTCCGCCGCGGTCCAACCTCTTCAGCAGCACCAGAATCCCTGTCAGAAACAGTTTCACCAACGACAGAATCACGGCAACCGAGGCAGTCTCGGACTTATCCGCATCCATAGCAGCCACAGCAATGAACGAAGACAGGCTCACTATTTCTGAAACCGTCAGGAAACTCTTGGCATACAGTGCTGTCAGGCACAATTTCTGTTTAAAGCTCAACATCATAGCGCATTTTACCATAGCTTTGGGACTTTTCGTCAGAACCGCATTCAATCCAACTGAAAAAGCTCGTTCACCGTCTTACCGAAATAGGCTGAAAGCCTAAGGGCCAGCTCTGTAGATGGAATGAAGCGGCCGTTCTCAATGGCGTAGATGGTCTGGCGGGAGACTCCGACGGCATCTGCCAGCTGCTGCTGCGATATGCGCAGGACGGCCCTCTCGACGCGGATGTTATTCTTCATGGCGGCACCTCCGTCTATTAATCCACAGGCTCACCTTGAAGATGACGATGTAGAGGAAGAATATAGGAAGGACTGACAGATAATTGTCCACCATGTAGAATACCCACCGCTTCGTATCATCAGCCTCGTGCATGGGGAAATACATAAGGTTTATACCGCTCACGCAGAACCAGATGACGGACAGCACAAATGCCACGCAGGCCGCCGCCACAAGAGACCGCCCGCGCAGGGACCTGATAAACTCGTCCTCCTGCCTCTCTTCCGAAAAGGCTATCATCAGCAGTGAGACACCGATTATGACATACACCGCAGCAATCAGCAGCTTGAAAGCCGCTTCATCCATAACACTCCAGACATCAAATCCGAACAATAGATTCACCACTACAAAGACAACAGCCAGGAGTATCCATCCTGCCGTCTGCCACCTGTGTGGAAGAAGATAATGATTTGTTTTCATACCATATTTGTTTTATGTAAATTTTACTTGCACAAAAGTAAAGTACTCTTTACATATTTCCAAGTTTTCAAACAAATTTTTGAAACTTGCAGAACCTGACAAACGACCCGATTCAATAACTTTTACAGAACTTTTGTGTATATTCGAGGAAAATATCAGCAACCAAGAAACATACGATGAAAACAACACTCCGCACACTCGCCTCGCTCTTCGTTCTGTGCTGCCTCACTGCCGGCGCATACGCCATCAATCCATTGAAAGAATACACCTACACCCCTAAGGACCTGGGACTGGAGTACTCCGAGGACTCGGTCATGACTTCGGACGGGTACAGGATCCATATCTGGAACCTGCCGGGAAAGGAGGGGAATGACAGGTCGGTGCTGATAGCTTACGCAGATGCAGGCAATATGGGACAATGGCTGAGTGTCGGGGCCACTCTGAATCTGCTCGGGTACGATGTCTGGATGTTCGACTGGAGGGGCTTCGGAAACAGTCAGGATTTCGCAACGGACAAGGACCTGCTCTACCATAGCGAGTATTTGCTGGACTTCGGAGCGGTGCTCGGTCATGTCGCCACTGTCCGCAACAGGCCCGTGGATGTCCTGGCACTCTCTATGGGAACAATCATAACAGGAGAACATCTGCGGCAGTACCCTGGAAACAAATCCCTGATACGGAGCTGCATCATGGACGGATTCGTCACAGACCCGTCCGAGACAGTAAGAATCCTGAACGAGGACAGCGGCAAGTCAGTACGCCTCCCCTCCGCACCGCAACTGCTTTCTCCCGGCTTCAATTCCAAGGATGTCTCCCTGCCCATGCTGCTGATCCACGCCACCGGAGACACCGTCTGCCCCCTGCGTCTGCTCCTTCCCCTGACCGCCGACACCCGTGTCACCCTCAAGGAATTCGACTGCCGGCACCTGCAGGCCGCATTCACCCATACCGAAGATTACTTCACGGCCATAGACGCCTTTCTCAAGACACATTGAAAACAACTGTACCACAATAAGCTACGGCTCGACGGCAACCTTGATGACCCCGTCCGAATGCGAGGCGAACAGGCTGTAGGCCTCCTCTATGCGGCTGAGCGGGAAACGGTGGGTGATGAGGGGCGTGGCGTCGATACGGCCATCAGCTATGAGACTGAGTATCTCGGGGCAGTCGCAGCCGTCCACCCCGCCTGTCTTGAATATCAGGTTCTTGCCATACATGTCGGGCAGTGGAAGGACTTGGGGACGGTCATACATGGCGACAATGGTCACTACGGCATTGGGACGGGCACACTCCCAGGCCATGCGGAAGGTTTCCTCCGTACCGGCCACTTCCAGGACGGCATCGGCTCCTCCATGGGTACTCAGACTCCGGACCGTCTGCAGGCAATGCTCCGGATCCGTTACCGTCACTTCGGGATAATGCTCCAGGACAAAACGCCTGCGCTCGGGGGATTTCTCGCACACGATGATGCGGCGGGGTCTGCGCAGCATCGCGCAGAGCGGGGTGCAGATACCGGTAGGACCGGCCCCGATGATCAGGACGGTGTCCTCTCCGGGGGTTATTTCCGCAATGCGGGCCGCCCAGAATCCGGTGGCAAGGAGGTCGCCTGTGAAAAGCGCCTGAGAGTCGCTCACCCCGTCCGGAATACGGGTCAGTCCCTGATCCGCATAAGGCACCCGGACATACTCGGCCTGCCCTCCGTCAATTCGGCAGCCGAGAGCCCAGCCTCCGAGCGGGTCGCTGCAGTTGTTCACATACCCGTGGCGGCAGAAGAAACATTCTCCGCAGAATGTCTCGACGTTGACCGCCACCCGGTCGCCGGGCCGCACAGAACCAACTGCGGAGCCTACGGCCTCCACAACCCCCACCATCTCATGTCCGAGGGTGATGCCGGGCACAGCCCTGGGCACGCTCCCGTGCAGGATATGCAGGTCACTTGTGCAGATGCTCCCGAGTGTCACCCGCACCAGGGCGTCACGCGGCCCCTGCAGCTGCGGCACCGGCCTGTCGAGCAGCGCAGCCTTTCCTTGTCCCAGATACGTATAAGCTTTCATAGACCGCAAATTTAATGTATATTCGCGACAATTATTCACACCCCATCCCATGAAACTGCTCGATGAACGCATACTCCAGGACGGACGCTCCCTGCAGGGCGGCATCCTCAAGGTGGACAGTTTCCTCAACCACCAGCTCGATCCGAACCTGATGTACGAGGTTGCCCGCGAATTCAGCCGCCGATTTGAGGACACAGACTACAACAAAATAGTCACTATCGAGGCCAGCGGCATAGCCCCCGCCATCATGCTTGGCTACATCAGGCAGCTGCCGGTGGTCTTCATCAAGAAGAAAAAGCCGAGCACGATGGATGACATGCTCATTTCCGAAGTCCACTCCTTTACCAAGGACCGCACCTACACCGTCTGCATCAGCCGCAACTTCCTCACCCCCGCCGACCGCGTCATCTTCATCGATGACTTCCTCGCCTACGGCAACGCCGCCATGGGCATGATAGACCTCGCAAGACAGTCCGGTGCGTCCATAGCAGGCATGGGATTCATCATCGAGAAAGGTTTCCAGGGCGGCGGCGACCGCCTGCGTAAAATCGGGATCAACGTTCAGAGTCTCGCAATCATTGACAGTCTGGAAGACTGCCGCATTTCCCTCAGAAAATAATTCCAGCCACCCATTTAAACTAAAAAATTTTTGTATATCCGGTTTTTTACACTAAGTTTGTAACGATTTTTTTTAGTAACGCCGGATATGAATAAAGCGATTCCTTTCATAGCAGCTCTCCTGCTCACTGCCACCGGAAATGCCCAATCCGTGCGGAAGGATCTGGACTCAGTCATCTGGAACCTGAACCTTGAGGAGGTGGTGGTAACGGCAAAGAAGGTGGAACGCGCGTCGGACACCGTCTCGTTCTATGCATCCACCTACGCCAGCAAGGAGGACGTAGTGTTGGAGGACGTGCTGAGGAAAATGCCCGGCATAGAGATTACCGGAGACGGGCAGATAATCTACAACGGACAATGACAGCTTTCCCACACATGTCGTCAGCGAGTCCAACCACGCCTCCGTCCGGCAGCATTACATCGGCGGACACCTCGTCTACAAGCTCAACAGCGGGAAGAAGTACCTTAACAACAACCTGTCCTTCGATGCATCCCTGCCTGCTGCCGACGGTCTCGTGAACGGAGCCATAGACCAGCGGCTGTCAGGCCACAGCATCTCTGTAGACAACACCATGACAGCCAACTACAAACGGAAGAACGGAGCCATAGCGGACATCAGCTGGCACCTGTCCTATGACGACAGGGAGGGCTCGCTCCATGTTGCGGACACAGAGGACGACACCTTCTCCCAGACAGTGAGACAGCAGGTCCTCAGGACAGACGGCTCTGCCTCGATAATTGCGCTGACGGTTCCACACGTGATGTTCAACCTGGACGCCGTATTTGACGCACAATGGCAGAAAGCCGGTGCAGTGCTGGACACGGCCGGCGGGAGCGGCTCCGGCACCCGGCAGATTCTCCAGCTCGGAGCCGGCGCCAGTCCCAGACTGCTCCTGCACTGGAACAAGTTCCAATGGACAGTCTCCGTACCCGTCGGAGTCACATACTTCCATTCAGCCGACGGAGAATGGCGGTACGACAAGCCGATGCTGTCCTTCCGGCCATACACTGCCCTGAGCTACAAGCCCTCATCCCGTGTATCCCTGGATCTGACAGCGATATGCGGAGAGAGCATGCCGCAGCCCCTTTCCCTCATGGTACAGGAACGCTACACCAACTACCGCAGCTCAGAGACAGACGACTCCCTGAGCTACGAAGACCTGATGGACCTCCAGATGGGACGCAAGTACAACGCCTTCTTCAGCCGTAACCTGCGTGAGACCGACACCAAGAACACCGAGTCCTTCAATACCCACATGTACTTCGCTGCCGGTTATGAGAAGTCATTCATCGGCTTCGACCTACTGCTCGGCCATGAGGACGGCACCCTGACGGAGACGAACCGTCTCCCGTATACCACGGAGGTAATCGAATATGACGAGGCCATCCCAGCGATCACCTGGGAGTATCTTCCCGAGGACACCCTCACGGTGATGGGATATCTCTGCCAGGCCGCCACATGCACCTACGGAGGCCGGGACTGGAAGGTGTACTACACCGACAGGATTCCCCTGCCCTACGGCCCGTGGAAATTAGCCGGTGCTCCAGGACTCATTCTCAAGGCCATGGACACTGAGAACAACTTCGTCTTCGAGTCGGTGGGCCTGACGCAGAAGTCCGCCCCCATCATCCGCTACGACTGGGACCGCAGGAAAATGAAAAAGGACGAATGGAGGAAATTCGAGAGACGTGTCTACGAGCAGGCCGGAGTGTTCGCCCGCAGCACAGGCACCCGAATCCTGATAGTCAGCGACCAGGGCAACCGCCGTCTCGGTGAGAACGACAACTGGTCGGAATATCATATCACCCTGGAGAGATAGTATGGGAATCAATCCTGACCGACCGATGTGGCCGCGGCTACAGCCAGCTGGTCGCATCGGTTGTTCATCGGATTGTCAGCATGCCCCTTGACCCAGACAAAACGTACCCTGTGACGTCTGTAGACGGCCAGAAAACGCACCCACAAATCAGCATTAAGCCTCTTTTCGAAATTCTTCCGCTCCCAACCGAAAACCCAGCCCTTGTTGACCGAATCCACCACATACTTGGAGTCGCTGTAAAGAACTATCTCCGCATTGGTACGTCTGACCGCTTCAAGACCTACTATGACAGCCGTGAGTTCCATACGGTTGTTGGTCGTCTCGGGGACACCTCCTGAAATTTCCTTGTAATGTTCCCCGCAACGCAGTATCACACCGTACCCTCCCGGCCCGGGATTCCCTCTGGAAGAGCCGTCAGTGAATATTTCTATCGGCAACAGCTTCTTTTCCGTACACATATCCGCCCATTACACCGGTCCCCTCACTCCATTCTGATTCCCGCCTGCGGACGGACGCAGGACATTTTCCCTCATCTTGTCGTAACTCCAGCGGTTACGTACGATATCGATGGCTGCATATATGGCAGACTTCATAGGCATCGGATTGGCCAATCCCTTACCTGCCAGCTCGTATGCAGTTCCATGATCAGGGGCTGTCCTGACGACGGGAAGACCCGCCGTGAAATTGACTCCTGTATCAAAAGCCAGAGCCTTGAAGGGAATAAGTCCCTGATCATGGTACATGGCCAGAACAGCATCGAAATTGTACTGCTGATGGGTACTGAAGAATCCGTCAGGGGAATAGGCTCCGAAGGCCAGAATATTCTCGTGGTTCGCCTGCTCTATTGCAGGATTTATCACATCTATCTCCTCGCTTCCGAGCATACCTCCGTCCCCTGAATGGGGATTGAGTCCGAGAACGGCGATTTTAGGACGTACAATTGCAAAATCCCGCATGAGCGACTCGTTCATAAGCCTCAGCTTGCTGACGATCTTTTCCTCAGTAAGAACTGAAGGCACACTCGACAGTGCCAGATGATTGGTCACCGCTCCGACTCTGAGCTTGTCCGAAATCATGAACATCATGCCGTCCCTCGCCTCTGTCTCCGAAACCAGATACTCGGTATGGCCGATGAAACCGGGCAAATGAAGGGCAACGGCTTTCTTGTTAAGAGGAGCGGTCACAATGGCGTCCAGATCCCCCTTCTTCAGATCGGCCACCGCTGACTGAAGGGAAATGAGCGCCGCTCCGGCAGCTTCCGGTGCCGGCTGGCCAGGGTCGATACGGAAATTGTCCGGTACGCAGTTGATGATATTGACCCGCTTGGGATGATAGTCCTTTGCGGTGCTTATGATATTCGTGTTGAGATTCTCCACATCGGACAGCTGCTTTTTATAGAATCCGAAGGCTCTGGAGGACCCGTATACTATGGGAACGCAGAGATCGAGAAGCCGGGCATCAGTCAAAGATTTGATTATCACCTCATAGCCGATTCCGTTTGTGTCTCCTTGTGTTATTCCAATGATGATTTTCCGGTTCATGGCTCAATAAATTTTTCCTTTCTTTTTATTCAGGGATGCAAAATTACTTAAATTTGCCATATGTCCTACATTCTTGACAGAGAAATCAAATATCTCCCGGGCATCGGAGAGAAACGGGCCGCTCTCCTTGAAAAGGAGCTCGGCATCCGCACTTTCCGGGACATGCTCTATACATTCCCCTACCGCTATATTGACCGCAGCAAGATATACTCCATCTCCGAGATAGATTCATCAATGGCATATATCCAGCTGAGAGGCAGAATCGTACGCACCTCAACCGCCGGTGCCGGCAAAGCATCCCGCTTTATTGCCACCCTGAAGGACGACAGCGGCACGATCGACCTTGTATTCTTCAAGGGAGTAAAGTGGATCCAGGAGAAAATATCCCCTGCAAGGGAGTATATCGTATTCGGAAAGCCCTCCATGTTCAACGGCTGCTGGAATATGGTCCATCCGGAACTCGACCCGGTCGGTGAGAGCGGGGCCTCCTCCTGGCCTTCCACCCTCATAGGCATCTATTCCAGTACTGACCGCCTCCGTAACAACGGAATTTCCATAAAGGTATTCGCCCGTCTTCAACATACCCTTCAGCAGAAAATATCAGGACTCGTCCAGGAGACCCTGCCGCAGGAAGTCATCGCCTCGCAGAAACTGCCATCCCTTGCATTTGCCCTTGCCAACATACATTTTCCCAAGGATATGCGCAGTCTCGAAGCTGCCCGCTACCGTCTGAAATTCGAAGAGCTTTTTTTCCTCCAACTTTCCCTGCTGAGGCAAAGGAACGTGCGTATGAGCGGTGCGTCCGGAATACTGTTCCAGAAAGTGGGGGCGGCGTTCAATTACTGCTACAGCCGTCTGCCATACGAGCTTACAGGAGCGCAGAAAAGGGTTATCAAGGAAATAAGGCGGGATACCGTATCCGGCAGGCAGATGAACCGCCTGCTGCAGGGAGATGTGGGAAGCGGCAAGACCATGGTGGCACTGCTGACCGCCCTTATTGCGGTGGACAACGGGTATCAGGCCTGTATCATGGCTCCTACCGAAGTCCTCGCAGTACAGCATTGGAACAATTTCATGCGTTCACTCGAGGGCTCGGGCGTCAGTGTGGCACTTCTCACCGGAACGACCAAAGCCAAGGAAAGAAAGGAGATTGATGAAGGGCTACGGACTGGCTCAATACAGATTCTGATAGGCACCCACGCGGTCATAGAGGACAACGTCGTCTTTTCCCGCCTCGGATTCGTAGTCATCGACGAGCAGCACCGTTTCGGTGTGGACCAGCGGGCAAGACTGAGACTCAAAGCATCCGAGCCTCCGCACATCCTCGTCATGACGGCCACACCCATTCCGCGTACACTGGCCATGACCCTGTACGGTGACCTGGACGTATCCGTGATAGACGAACTTCCCCCGGGCCGCAAGCCTGTACAGACAATCCACGTAACTGAAGGACAGCGTTACAGGATGTACGACTTCATCAAAAGCGAAATCCGCAAGGGCCGTCAGGCATTCATCGTATATCCCCTTATCAAAGAATCCGAAACACTCGACTACCAGAATCTCGAGCAGGGATACAGTACGGTAGTTGACTATTTCAAGGCGCCTGAGTTCGTCACGGCAGTGGTGCACGGACAGCAGAAAAACGAGGACAAGGCTTTCGACATGAAGCTCTTCGCCGACGGCAAGGCGGATATCCTCGTGGCCACCTCGGTCATAGAAGTCGGCGTGGACGTACCCAACGCCTCGGTGATGGTCATCGAAAGTGCAGAACGCTTCGGTCTGTCCCAGCTCCACCAGCTCAGAGGACGCGTAGGACGCGGGGCCGAGAAATCCTACTGCCTGCTGATGACAGGATACAAGCTCAGCGAAGATTCCCGTAAGCGGATAGAACTGATGTGCTCCACCAATGACGGTTTCGAACTCGCTGAAGCAGACCTGAAAATGAGAGGTCCCGGCGACATGGAGGGCACACGGCAGAGCGGTCTGGCATTCGACTTGCATATCGCCGATATAAGCAAGGACTCCCCTATTCTCAACCAGGCCAGAGCTGCGGCGTCGGACATACTTGCAGAAGACCCTTTGCTCGGCAAACCGTCCTCCGCCCTGCTCCGTTCAGGACTGGACCGGCTGCGGCAGACACAGGGAGAGACCGTAGACTATTCCACCATCAGCTGAATTTTAAAAATTTTACCTTTTTGATATGAAAATAAGAACCATCGCCCTCGTGGCACACGACAACCGCAAACGGGATCTCATTGAATGGGTACGTTTCAACCGCGGCACCTTGGAAAACTATCGGCTGATCTGCACAGGCACTACCGGACGCCTCGTCCAGGAAGCTCTGGAAGCCGCAGACCACACAGAAAGCCAGGACACGGCAACGCAGACTCCTAAAAACCTCGATATCACCCGGCTGAAATCCGGTCCCCTCGGAGGTGACCAGCAGCTCGGGGCATTAATAGCGGAAGGGGAAATAGACATGATAGTATTTTTCTGGGATCCCATGCAGCAGCAGCCCCACGACGTAGACGTAAAGGCACTGCTCCGCATCTCCAACCTTTACAATATCCCGACGGCCTGCAACCGCAGCACCGCAGACTTCCTGATCTCATCCCCCCTCTTCACCGAAGACTACGACAGGATCGTAACAGACTACTCAGGATACCTCAACCGCGAGCTCAAAGAAGCCTCAGTACAGAGTTTCTGAACCAATTAATATGCAGATAATGGAAACACCCCAAAAGGATGTCGGCAAGTGGACCGTACTCGAAAGCGAATACCTCATCCGCCGTCCATGGCTTACTGCCCGCCGGGACAAAGTCAGATTGCCCAGCGGAGTGGTCAATCCGGAATTCTACGTTCTCGAATACCCCGACTGGGTCAACATCATCGCCATCACCGATGACGGCCGCATGGTTTTCGAAAGACAGTACCGCCACGGCCGCGGCGAAGTAGGCTACGAAATTCCTGCAGGCGTATGCGAACCCGGGGAATCCCCCGAGCAGGCAGCCCGTCGCGAACTCCTCGAAGAGACTGGCTACGGCGAAGGATCCTGGCGCCTCAACATGATTGCCGCGCCCAATCCAAGCACCAGCAACAACCTATGCTACAGCTTTATCGCCACAGGTGTACGCCGTCTTGACAGCCAGCATCTCGAAGCCACGGAAGACATCGCAGTCCACCTCCTGTACGAAGACGAAGTCCTGCGCCTAATGCGCTCCGGACGCATCATCCAGGCACCGATGCTCTGCTCCCTGTGGAAATACTTCGCAGAGAAACGATAGACTGCCACATACCCCCTGACGCAGGTACCCCAAAAGGCATATTCGGGGCACCTGCAATATGTAAATGGCGGGGAGAGTGCACCGATTCCGGGCATAACACGGGCACTCTCCATCGGTACGGGGAAGGTGGGGTGCGGTGAGGGGAGGCTAAAAAAAGGGAAAGCACGGATAAACCGGAACTTTCCCTCTAAATCGTACTTGAATCGTCTGGAGTTACTCTACTCTAACACCTTCTGAACCATTATACTTCAATATGTTAATAGCATTTTCAGCAGGTAGGTTGAAAGTAAGATTCTCGAAGACAGTCGTTCCTTCGTAAGGTGTTCCAACTTTATATCCCGCAAGAACTATACCATAGCCAATACCATTTGACCCACTTCCGTTCACAGAATAACTCTGAGTAGCCGCGTCTGAAGACAACACACAATCGCGAACAGTTATATCCGTCTTTTTCACTTCTATGGCGGATTCTTCTTCGCTGTGAATACTTCCTCCTTCTACGACAAGTGTATTCTTCGCTCCATTTGCATGATTCGAGAGATAAATTCCGCTATAAGTCCCGGAAATATTGCAATTTTTCAAGGTAACTTTAGAACCGGGATTTACACCATTCTGTGTTAACCCAAAGTAGTCATGATTAACTGTAGTGTTTTCAAGTGTAATTGTATGAGCATTTTCAAAAAGAATTCCAGCCGCTTGATTATTTGAAGCATTTATTGTTGAATTTCTTATTATCAGAGTATTATTACACCACTCGCTCACATCATTGCTTCCGCTTGTTATTGCTGCGTTCGATATTGCAGATGCATCCAATACAACATTGTCAAGAGTTAGTGTTGTATTGGCCGCAACAAGTTCAATTCCATTACCATATGCCCCTGACAATTTTACTGTACCATTGCTGATAAGTAACTCTGAGTTATCGTTCTTCGCCTGTACACTATTTACTGTGAGAGTATTTCCTCCAAGATCGATTTTCTGTCTTTTCGATAGTTGTATATTCTGCTGTAAATTAACATCCGCCCCCAGCACTATCTCCGAAGCCTGGGCTTCTATAGCTGCCGAGAAGTCTTCTGCTGTAGTGGTCTCAGTGGTCTGGGTGACGGTATAGATGGTCTTGCCGTCCTGACTATCTGATATCTTCGAGCAATAGCCTTCGGGGACAAAATTTGTACCGGGGTCTTCGGCCATACAGTTGGCAGGGTTGAAGTTTTCAAAGGATCCTCCTGTAATGGTTACAGAAGCTGTTCCGTTTCTATAACTTTCATCAAGACAATTGATGACGAACTCGTCTGCTTTTGTCGGGTTCGAGAATTTCTGTTTGACGCTGAATGTTCCGCCTTTTATCACGATCTCACCCTCAGTCACATACACGGCATGTACATTTCCCTTGTATGTTCCACTCTCAATAATCACCTTTCCTCCATCCTGGACATCGATGGCATAGCAGTCATTCTCCTTAGCATCTATTGTTCCGTTCTTTATTATTAAAGTTCCGCCACGCACTGAAAGATACGACCATTGACCACCCTGTTCGTCCCAAATATCTGAAGTATTGCTCAAGGTATGGCCTCCTAAATCCAATTCGAGAGTCTTTCCTTCCGGTACAACCACTGTATTTGAAATTACCATATCTTCCTGCAAGGTTAATTGTCCACCTGTCTGTGCTGCAGCCTCCAGAACATTTCCATAGAACTCGATTACCCGGGAAGACGTCACTTCATTGCCATCGTTGTCAAGCAGGGTGACTTTAAGGAGCGCCTGTTCGCCTGCAGAGCCTTCCTTGTTGATGGTGATTTTAGCATCTCCGTTGTATACTCCCGCCTCATTGAAGGTCGGAGGAGTGACTACAACCTCGTCCCCTGCCTTCGTCGCGATATCGATGTCGGACGTTCCGTCCTCTGCTTTCAGCTCGGCGATGATGGCGTTGTAGTTGTCGGCGGTGATACCGGTGAGTATGAGCTCTATCACGTTGTTGTCGGGGGAGATGGCATAGATGCCGTTGCCGTCGGCAAAGCCGATTCCGAGTTCCATGCAGCGGGGAATGACGAGCACTGTACCGTCAGCAAGGGTAAAGGTTACGCTTTCGGGATCGGTGGTGTAGTCGATATCTGCAAAGAGGGCATCACCGGTGTCGCCTTTCTCGCCTGTAGCCGGTACGCCGGTTGATTTCCATGTCTGGCCTCCGTCGGTAGAGATTTCCCATATTTTGTCGGAATTGATACGTACCTGAGGGGCTATTCCGCTCGAGGCAGGTATCAGGTTGCCGTCCTTGTCCTTTATGAACTCTCCGTCAAGAGTCCAGCAATAGTCTCCTGCATCGTTTTCAGCCACACCGAAGAGGGGGATGTAGCTGCTGTCCTCACCGTGATAGATGACGATAGGGTCTCCCGTCTGGAAGGTGATACGGTAACCTACCTCCACTCCCTGCTCCAGTACAGGGGTTACCGACGTAATGAGATTGCGCTCTTCGAGCCCCGCCACGAGCTGCTTTAGAGCCAGAATGTCAGAATTGAGCGAAGCCTGCCACTCCTCGAGAGCGGCAACCCTGTTCTCCAGCGCGTCAATGTCCTGCCGTACTTCGTCAAGACTGCAGGCCGAAAGGCCCATTGCGCAGACACACATCAGAATCAGATGTTTTTTCATTGTTTAATACGGTGTCCCGCAGTTCCTGAAGACTTTTAATGAGGTTGATAAAAAGAAAGCGTGGAACTGCGATGCCCTATGAAATCGGAGGTCCTGAGAAAACCTTGACACAAATACGACAAAGCATCCCACGCTGTATAGCGTGGGAAGAGCTCTGCTTTCTCTTGTGTCAATTGAAAATTTCTCAGGTTTCCGATTTACAAGAAAAGCATAACGCTTCCTTCATTCATTCTTGCCACAAATATAGGCATTTTTTAGATACCTGCATTAGTCATTTTTTCTAAATTTGCATCGGCACAACACTAAATGATTATGGACAGCAACAACAGACTTTCAAGAAGAGACTTCATCAAAATAGCAGGCGCCGCAGGCACCGCCACCGTAATGGCCTCGGCATGCGCTTCCGACAAGAACCACAGCCAGGCAGCAGAGGTTCCAAAAGGTAAAATGACATACCGCAATCTCAACGGCGACCGCATATCCCTGCTCGGATACGGCTGTATGAGGTGGCCCATGAGACATGCCGCCGAAGGAGAGAATCAGGAAATAGACCAGGAGATGGTCAATGCTCTGGTTGACTACGCCTTAGAACACGGTATAAACTATTTCGACACGGCTCCGACATACCTGCGCGGCTTCTCGGAGGATGCCACCGGCATAGCCCTCAAGCGTTACCCGAGGGACTCCTACTATATTGCCACGAAGCTGTCCAATTTCGGCGACCCCAGCCGCGAAGGCTCGATGGCCATGTACCGCCAGTCGTTCATCGACCTCCAGACCGACTACATCGACTACTATCTGCTGCACTCGATAGGCCGCAACATGGAGGATTTCCAGAAAAGATACATTGACAACGGGATGCTGGACTTTCTCATCAAGGAACGTGAGGCAGGCCGCATACGTCACCTCGGCTGGTCCTTCCACGGACAGCAGGAAGTCTTCGACAAAGTGCTGGCCATGCACGATGACATCCATTGGGACTTCGTCCAGATCCAGCTCAATTACCTCGACTGGGGCCATGCCACACCCGGCAACGTCAATGCCGAATACCTCTACGGAGAGCTTTGCAAGAGGAACATCCCCTCGATTATCATGGAGCCCCTGCTCGGCGGCCGCCTTTCCAATGTTCCCGACCGCATCGCCGCCCGCCTCAAAGAGCAGGACCCTCAAAGCAGCGTCGCATCCTGGGCATTCCGCTTCGCCGGCTCACCCGATATGGTCCTGACGGTTCTCAGCGGCATGACCTACATGGAGCACCTGCAGGACAATATCCGCACCTACTCCCCTCTCGTGCCCCTGACCGATGATGACAAGGCCTTCCTCGAGGAGACTGCCCGCCAGATGCACGAATACCCTACCATCCCCTGCAACGACTGCCAGTACTGCATGCCCTGCCCCTACGGCATCGACATACCCGGAGTGCTCCTGCACTACAACAAGTGCGTCAATGAGGGCAACCTCTCCGTCAGCAGCTCCGACAGCAACTACCGTCAGGCCCGCCGCGCATTCCTTATAGGCTATGACCGCAGCGTACCCAAACTCCGTCAGGCCGACCACTGTATCGGCTGCGGGCAATGCAACGAGCATTGTCCCCAGGCAATCGACATACCCAAGGAAATGCAGCGCATCAACGCCTACGTGGAGAAACTGAAACAAGGTACGCTCTAAAAGATACACACCCTAAAAAATAGCGGCAGGCCCCAGAAGGAAGACCCGCCGCTATTTTTTCTACTCGACCCAGATCTCATCGATAAAGATGAAGCCCTCACCTCCGGCCCCTAAATGCCATGATGGAATGGTCCCGAAGTTCTTCGCGAACACCTTCACATACCTGGCCTCGACCGGAGAAGGCAGCTCCAGCACGAAGTCACGGGTCTGGATGGTGTAGTCCTGCGCGTCCACGGTGTTGTCCACCCTGCCGGCAGGGGTGAAATTCTCCCCGTCCACGGAGACGCTGTACTCCACATACTTCGGCATCCAGATCCACGACCTGGCGTCCTGGCAGTATCCGGAGCCGAAGGTGCTGACTTCCCGCACCCCGCGCAGATCGACTATCGCCGTAAAATCCGTATCCTGATAGCCCTGCCATCCGCCGGTCTTCCAGTTGACACTGCCCCGGAGACCGTCTATCAGGCCACGGGGGCCGCGGGCATTGTACTGGGGATTGTATTCGCAGAAAGTCTTGATGTCCATGTCGTCCTTCATCCTGTGGAAGACGGCCGATACCTCGGGACTGCGGCTGCCGTCCGGGGCTTCCGAATAAATGCTCAGGCGGGTAGTACGGTCCAATGTCACCGGTCCGGTATATTCCCTGTAACTGCCGTCATTGACCCTGATATATGCCTTGCAGTCGGGAGAGCCGCTGTTCACTGCTACCTCCATCGACTTGTCGAAGATGTCGGATGGGGCCTCGAACCAGGGATTGCGCACGAATCCGGACTTGTCCAGACGCGATACCGGTCTGTCCTCCACCGCTGTGCCGAAGCTGTAATCCGGCTCAGGCACTAAAGTCAGTTCCAGTTCCCCGCCCTCGCTGATATCGCTGTACCGGATATAGCTGCGGGAATAGTCCTGACCGTTGAGCCGCACGGCAGATATATACTTGCAGCTGTTTATATCGCCGCCCTTGCATATTGCCTTGATAGTCAGCTGGCGGCCGTCTCCGAGAGAGATCACCGTATGTCCGGATACAGGAGCGCTGAGCACATAGATTCCGCTGCCGGGTGTGACCGGATAAAGCCCGATGGCACTCATCACGTACCAGGCCGACATCTGGCCGCAGTCATCGTTGCCGCACAGACCGTCGGGCTGTGAGGTATAGAGTTCGTCCAGGATACGGCGGACCATAGAGTATGTCTTCCACGGCTGCCCGGCATAGGCATAGAGGTAGGCTGTCTGGTGGCTGGGCTCATTGCCGTGGGCGTACTGTCCAATCAGACCGGTGATGTCCACCTGAGTACGTCCGGTAGTGCGCTCAGGAGCCGAAAAGAGAGAGTCGAGCTTTGCGCAGAAAGCCTCATCGCCGCCCATAAGGCCGATATGCCCGTTCACGTCATGAGGAGCGAAGAAACTGTATTGCCAGGAATTGGCCTCGGTATAGTGGTTGTTGACCTCCGTCGGCTCGAAGGGAGTCAGCCAGCGTCCGCTCATCATCGGGCGCATCAGACCGGTCTGCGGGTCCCAGACATTGATATAGCCGGCCGAATGTTTCAGATAACTGTCCCGGATATCCGCATAGCGCTTCTCTCCCGTCTGCCGGAAAACCAGATCCGCTACCTGGGCTATGCACCAGTCATCGTAGGCATACTCGAGGGTCTTCGAGACGGACTCATGTTCCTCTTCCGCAGGCACCACATTGCGCTGGCGGTAGAACCGTATGCCGAACTCGTCCTTGCACGAGGACTCCACCATGGCATCCAGGAGTTCCGGAGCATACTCCAGGCCTATTCCCTGGCTCAGGGCCTCGGCTATCACCGGCATCGAATTATACCCGATCATGCAGTTGGTCTCCCAGCCGCTGAGCTCCCATACCGGCAGCTTTCCTCCTTCACGGTAAATGGTCAGGAATGTGCGCAGGAAATCCTCCGTCCGCTCCCGTTCGATCAGTGTCAGCAACGGATGCAGAGTCCGGAACGTATCCCAGAGGGAAAATACGGTATAGCGGTCAAATCCCTCAGCCCTGTGTATCTGCCTGTCCATTCCCCGGTATTCCCCGTTGACATCGGAGAAGATATTGGGGGCAATGGCGGTATGATACAATGCCGTATAGAAGGTCCGCAGCCTCTCGCGGTCTCCTCTGCCGTTTTCCCCGCGCACATCTATCTTCGAAAGATACCGCTCCCACAGTTCTTCCGTCTCGGCCCTGCGGGCATCGAAATCAAAACTGTCCTCCGGCACATCGCTCAGAAGATTTTCACGGGCATTCTCCGATGATACGGAGGAAATGCCCACCTTGACCGTCACCTGTCCGGTCCCAAGGGCAAATGTGACGAGCGCTCCTTTTTCTCCAAAATGCCTGTACTCTGCCACAGGCTCCGAAAATTCCATATAAAAATGCACCATCTGGTCTTCCGACCACGACTTCGAGCGGCGGAACCCGGTAATGACCCTGTCGCTCTCCTGACGGATATCCGAGCTCAGAAGAAGATCCCTGTGCACGAGGTCAATGAGGATGGAAGGCGCCTCTCCTTCACCTCCGGTACTCCGGAAGGTATAGCGGTGCATTCCGGATCTGGGACCGGCAGTCAGTTCCGCCAGGATGTTCCAGCGGTCCAGCAGCACCGAGTAATACCCAGCCGCAGCTTCCTCCCGCTTATGGGAGAATCGGGACTGATACCACTCCCTGTCCAGAGAATCCGGCTCGTATCTCATGACGGGCATCAGCAGCACATCCCCGTAGTCGAGGACACCCGTACCGCTCAGATGGGTATGACTGAAACCTATAATGGTGTCATCCGAATAATGGTAGCCGGAGCAGCCCTCCCAGGTATCAATCCTGGTGTCGGGACTCAGCTGCACCATCCCGAAAGGAGCCGTCGCTCCCGGGAAAGTATGGCCGGTGAAGTCCGTGCCGACCATAGGGTTCACATAATCCACGAGTCTCCCGTCTTTCTTCGAGCAGGAGCTAATTCCCACTGTTACAGCAGCCACAACCAGGATGGTGAAAATCTTCCTCATTTTCTGTTGAAATTTTTATAAAATAATTTTGTATTTTGAAACAATTCTTCTACATTTGCAGTCCCAAAACGGACGCTTCCTTAGCTCAGTTGGTAGAGCACGACACTCTTAATGTTGGGGTCCAGGGTTCGAGCCCCTGAGGGAGCACGGAAAAAGCCTCTGAAGCATTTCAGAGGCTTTTTTGTGCTCCCAAGGGAGCGCCCCTTGTCTACCCATCCCCCGAACCCCTTCCCAGTAAGGGGAGAATGTCGCTTCGCTCCGATCATCATTCCAAACATCATACTGAGTAGAACCATGTGAGGAGGAGCTGGGTGAGGCGGCCGGGGAGAATGCGGGAGGCGCGGGCGAAGGCGGTCTGCAGGAAGCTGCCGGTGAGGGTGCGGAATCCCGGACGTCGGCAGGAGACGAGGCGGCACAGGACTTTGCCCACTTTGGCCGGGTCGCAGCCGCGGGTCTCGTCCTTCTCCACACCTGCCATGGTCCTTCGGAAGGATTCGGAGTAATCCGGATCGGCGAGTGTCGCCTCCGACATTTTCCGGGAAGAGGTAAAGCCGGTACGGAAGTCCCCGGGTTCTACGAGACAGATCCGGATACCGAAACGCCGCACTTCCACTGCAAGGGCCTCGCTGTACCCCTCGATTGCGAACTTCGAGGCGGAATAGAACCCCTGGTAGGGAACTGCAACCACCCCGGCTATGGAACTGATGTTGATAATGCGCCCGCTGCGCTGCCTTCTCATGTACGGAAGAACGGCCGAGCAGACACGTGTCATACCCATGAAATTGGTTTCCATCTGCCAGCACCTCTCCTCTTCTGTAGCCAGTTCGAGGGAGCCCCCGATACCGGCCCCGGCATTGTTAACCAATACGTCGATGCGTCCCTCGGCGGCGATGATTTTCCCTACAGCCTCATCAATGGAAGAAGGGACAGTGACGTCGAGGCGCAGCATCCGCACCCCGTCGTCACGTGTCCCTTCCTGTACCGAGCGGCCGGTACCGTAGACGGTATGACCGGCGGCAGAGAGCATTCCGGACGCGGTCCTGCCGAATCCGGAAGTGGCTCCCGTTATAAGTATTACTTTTCCAGGCTTCATCAAAAATTAGAATCCGCGGGCGAACATTGACCAGAACCTCAGGGCAAGTTCCTCCCATGCCAGAATAGTGGCTCCGGCAAAGTCAGCCGTATAGCCTGTGAGGAATGCCCTGGCTGCATCCTGTCCCTCCGCTGCAAGTATCTGCTCGTATTGGTCACGGACAAATGCCTCTTCACGTGTTCCCTTGTCGCGGAAATACTGTACTGCCTCATTGATCTGGTCCTTGGTTGCTCCCCAACGTACGGTGGCAAGCTTGTTGGCTGTACGGAACTTCCATATTATCGAATTCTCATCGTAGCCATACTGGCCGCAGATGCTGAAGCAGTCAGGCAGCGAGGTAGTGCCGCAGTAGACAGGGATACGGGGACTCTGTGCAGGGTTGTCAAAACCGAGCCAAAGCACTCCTCCTATATCATCGGGCAGATCACTGTGAAGCTCGATTACGGTCGAATATGCGCACTGGGGCACTGCAACGAGACGATAGCCGTCCACTGCTCCGGGCTTAAGGGCATTGAGCAGGTTGCGGGTATCGCGGCTCATCCAGGGATTTGCTGCAGGGGACAGGACGGTATCCACTTCTCCGGTCTCGCGGTCCTTGACCTCCACCAGAAGATTGCGGGTAACATCGAATTCGCTGCCTTCATAAGTCTCGGAGAGCAGAGCCATCACTTCCTCGGCAGAAACGGCATGCTCGGGTTTCACCGTAAGGGGAAGTTCCTCAGAATCATACTCGAGACCGAGAGAAGGGGCAAGCTTGTTGAGAATATAGTACTCGCGCACGCTGAATGCCTTCCTGCCGCCTCCGTAAGCTTTCCAGAAACGGAATGTCTCCTTACCGTCCCAGTAGCCGAGTTTCTTGGCTACCTCGAACACGTTGTCAGAGGCCATATAGTTGTCGGTATCCTTGAGGTCGAGGGTGGAGATACGGGGAATGTTGGCAGACACTCCCACATGGTCATCGGGAACACGGACAGCTGCCCATACACCTCCGATATTGTCCTTGCCTTCACCGAACACCTCGAAGTGCCATACCTCGTTCTTATCGGCTATCGTAAGGCACTCGCCCCAGTCACCGTAGCCGTACTCCTCGATGAGTTCGCCCATAAGACGGATGGCGTCACGGGCTGTAGAACAACGCTGCAGAGCGATTTTCTCCAGCTCTTCAATCATGAACATTCCGTCGGGGTTGACCAGATCGCGGCGGCCCGATATGGTCGTCTCGCCCATGGCAAGCTGCTTCTCGTTCATACAGGGATATGCAGTATCCACGAAACGGTATGTCTTGCCTGCAGGCTGGAAAATAGAACCTTTAAGACTCATGCGGTAGCTGCCCTTTGCCGACTCTGTGTGGAGACGGTTCTTGAACACGTTGACAGTAGTGTCATTGGCATACTCAATGGACTCCACAATCTCGACCCATGTCCTGTAATGGGAGTCGCAGGTGTGGGAAGTAATGACGGCCCCGTCTGTTGAAGCCTTCTTTCCAACCATGATACTTGTGCAGCTGAAAGGATTCAGCTGAGGGAATTCTGTCGCGCCGGAGCAGAATACTGCCGCAGCCGCAAGGCAGAGAAGTGATAGGATTTTTTTCATAAAAGTATAGTCTTAATACGTTTTTAAGTGGTTTGGTATTTTGGCCACCAAAGGTAATAAAACTCTTAAAATATGATACAGGCAGTGACAAATTTTCCGGAAAAAATGGCAGAATACCGTCCGAACCCTTCCGGAAAGCTTTTTGCACGATTATTGATACAATCTTCAATATAGTTATTAAACATTTTAATTAAAACCATCGTTATGGAAAATTTTCTCGACAGAATGGCCGAAAAGGCCTCCAAGACAGTACGCCACTGGTGGCTTTACCTGCTCACCGGTATCCTCTCCATCATTGCAGGCATAGTCGTATTCTGCAACCCTATAGAGAGTTACCTCACACTCAGCATCATGTTCGGCGTTCTGATGCTGATATCCGGTATAGTCGAGTTAGTGGTCAGCACCACCAGCCGCAGCTATTTCACAACCCGCAGCTACAGCATAGTAGGCGGCATCCTCGACCTGCTTATGGGTCTGTTCCTGTGCTGCTACCCGCGCGTAACCCTCGTCGTACTGCCAGTAGTACTTGGCGTGTGGATGATGTTCCACAGCTTCATGATTATCGGTCTGGGCAGCGACATGGACTCCTTCCGTATCCGTGGCAGCGGCTGGGTAATCGCTGGCGGCGTGATACTCCTGCTCCTCTCACTGGGCATCACATTCTTCCCCCTGACGCTCGGAACAGCCTCTGTGGTCATTCTCACCGGCTGCGCCCTGATCGTATTCGGCATCATGCTTATAGCCCTGAGCATACGTCTGCGCCGCATCCACGAGCACTTCCGCTTCCACGATGCCGAGATAGTAGACTGAGGCTATAGCCGGTAATTGCTAGCAATAAGTTGGTATTTCAAATCCGGGAATAATCTTTTTCATTTGCATTGTGAAATTCAAAATACACAACAGATGAAAAAGATTGTTATTATTTACGGTTCGTCCACCGGGACGACGCAGGCAGTGGCAGAAGCCATAGCCTCCAGACTGAATGTCAAAGATGTTTTCGACGTGGCTACGATAACCAAGGGACAGGTAGAGCCATACGATGTCCTTATCCTCGGGACCTCGACTTGGGGTGACGGAGAGCTTCAGGATGACTGGAATGACGGAATCAACGTTATCAAATCAGTCAATCTGGCCGGGAAGGACGTGGCTCTGTTCGGCTGCGGAGACTCCATGGCATACTCCGACACTTTCTGCAACGGTATGCACCTGCTCAAGGAAGAGCTGGAAGGCACCGGCTGCAATTTCATTGGCGGCATCCCGGCCGACGGCTATTCCTACTCAGACTCCACTGCCGTCGAAGAAGGAGAATTCATAGGTGCGGCCATAGACGACAACAATGAGCCGGAAAAGACCGGTGAGCGGATAGACACCTGGCTCGCCTCGTTCAAGGACAGGCTGTAAACTGCTGCGCCTAAAGTAGGATAAAAAATAAAAGTCCCGGAAGACTAGCCGCCCTCGGCTCTAGAGGGAGGGGCCCGCCGCAAAGCGGTGGGAGGGCCTGGTCTTCCGGGACTTTTATTTTTTATCCGCTTGTCGCGAAATCTCTAAGGACTACATGAATACGACCTCGAGATCAGGGTCAGGCATATCGGGGTCGAGCGGGAAGATGGGACGCTCAAGACGCTTGTAGGGCAGCTGGAGCAGGTCCTGGTCCACACCTCCGCGGGTCTGGGCCATCATCCAGTCCCCGGCATGGCTGATCTCGTAAAGTTCCTCGGTAAGATAGCCGAGCTTTACCACGATGATGTCCACGTCATAGGGATCGATACCCAGTCGCTCGAAGTCCCCCTTGTAGTGGTAAGGACTGCGGTCCTCACCCACAATGACGAGCATCGAGCCTGTCCTGATTACCACCTGGTCATTGCGCTCGCGGTCCAGAATCTTGATCACTGTACCGTCAAGCATTACGGGAGGAGCATAACGGTCATCGACAGCAGCCCCTACCTTGCAGCGTACATGACCGCCCTCACCTGCTTCCTTGGCCTTGGCCACCATCTCAGGTCCGGGTATAGCGGCATAGACGAGTGTCTTGCCGCCGGCCTTCTTGAACTCGGGACGTGCCAGCAGCTTCTGTAGAGTCCAGGTCACGTCACCGGCTCCTCCTGCTGTCGGGTTATCACCCATATCACTTATAAAATACGGCTTCTTGTCGCTCTTTATGGCCTTGGCCAGAACCTCCTCGAGGGAAGCCGTAGGAGCCACGAACTCGAAATCGTCGCGCACCGACCAGAAATGTTCAGCCAGGGACTTGGCTCCGGCAGCCACCTGCGCACTGTCATCCCCGGTAACCATCACCACGCCGTGATTGCGGGGCTCGTCTGCCCAGGGATAGGACATCCAGATGGCAGCGTCTATCACCCCGTCCTGAGCCTCGATAGGCTCGATGGCAGCATAGAGGGACTTGCCGGGCTCCACACGGGTGGAAGTCTTCTCACCGGGCAGGAGGATAGGCACCTTCACCCAGGCCTTGTAGGCCGGTTTGCCCTTACCGCTTTCGAGGCGGTCCAACAGGTTGACAATAGCCCTTTCACGGCTGATATACCTGTCGGTATGGGGAGCCATACGGTACGAAGTTATCAGGTCGGTACTCCTGGCCAGACGGGGGGATACACATCCGTGGGGATCCATAGAAGTGGATATGAGGACATCGTCCCCGACCACCTCGCGGATTTTCGTAATATAGTCTCCCTCCGGATCGTCAAGTCCCTCAACGCTCATCGCGCCGTGGATATCCAGGAAAATACCGTCATAAGGCATATTCTGTTTCAGCAGACGGAGAGACTGGTTCAGCAGGGTATCATAGCACTCACGGGTTACCATTCCCCCGGGAGTGGCCCACGCCACAACTGTAGGCACCCAGTCGGCACGGGCGAGCAGTTCATTGTCCTCTCCCCGGAAAAAGGGATAGGACTTGATGATATCCTCTCCGTACAGGGGACGGAACATATCCAGGGTGGTACGGGCAGGCGAAAAGGTACTGCACTCGATTCCTACTCCGACGATAGCCACACGAGGCTTCTTCTCAGCACAACTGCACACGGCAGCGACAGCCACAACAGCCGCCAATATTCTGAAAATGTATTTCATAGGGCACAAGGACATTTAAAGTTCTACCGATGCTCCGTTATCCAGCAGCTCCCTGATGGATCTGAGGACAGAGGCGAAATGCTCTTCATCGAATCCTGTAGCGGCATCCACCACCACTCCGTCACGGTCTATCAGATATGCTCTGGGAATGGTCTCGGTAGCAAAGAGGGAATAGACCTCACGCTCGGGGTCGGGATAGAGGGCAAATGTAAAGTTCTTGGTCTTGTTGTACTCGGTCAGGTCTGCATCGGTATGCTCACGTCCCACCACTACCAGACGGAAGTCCTCCTCATTCTGGAACATGGGAAGAAGAGTGTCCTGTACGGCCGCCAGTTCCAGCTGGCAGGGAGGACACCATGTGGCAAAAAAGCAGAGGTATGTCACCTTACCCTTGAGGTCGGCCGATGAAAGGTCTCCGTAGACTTCGGAACTCAGGGAGAATTCAGGAAGGGTATCCCCGGCCTTTACCTTGTCGGGATCATTGTTCTTGCAGGACACCGCCAGCAGCATGGCTGCAGCGGCCATTATCAAAAGTAAACGTCTCATAGGCTTATAAAGTTTTGTTATTTTCAGACAGCTTCAGTTCCCTTGCCCTGAAAGTGTTCTTCATCAGGGAAATAATGGTCATAGGTCCTACACCGCCAGGTACGGGAGTGATGTAGGAGCACTTGGGTGCAACCGTCCCGAACTCCACGTCCCCTACGATACGGTAGCCTTTGGGATTGTCGGCAGGCACGCGGGTGATGCCCACGTCTATGACTACCGCACCCTCTTTCACCATATCTCCTTTCAGGAATTCAGGCACACCGAGAGCGGCGACAATGATATCGGCGCTTTTAGTATAGGAGGCGATGTCCTTTGTCCTGCTATGGCACATTGTGACAGTGCAGTCTCCGGGATTGGCCTTGCGCGAAAGGAGGTTGGCCATGGGACGTCCTACGATGTTGCTGCGTCCGAGCACTACGCAATGTTTGCCGGATGTCTCTATCCCATAGTGTTCAAGCAGCATGAGGATACCGTATGGGGTCGCCGGCAGGAAAGCCTCCTCGCCGAGAGCCATACGGCCGACATTTACGGGATGGAAACCGTCCACATCCTTGAGGGGGGATATGGCATTGATGACCTTGTTCTCGTCAATATGCTTGGGCAGAGGCAACTGGACGATGAAACCGTCCACATCGTCATCCTCGTTCAGGTCCTGTATCCGGGCGAGAAGTTCCGCCTCTGTTATTGTATCGGGAAATGTCAGAAGAGTGGACTTGAACCCCACCTCTGCACAGGCCTTTTCCTTGTTGGCCACATAAGTCTTGCTGGCTCCGTTGTCCCCCACCAGCACTGCCACCAGATGGGGCGGTCTCTCCCCGCGGGATGTCATCTCCGCCACTCTGGATGCTATCTCTTTTTTCACGGCTGCCGCCGTTTCCTTACCATTTAAAAGAATCATAGGATACTGTTGATTTAATATTTTGTCCTTTCTGAAAACTATTTGCGTCTCATTCCCTTAGCCGTCCTTATCGCATTGCGGACGCCGCCGGAAGCCACATTCTTCATAATCTTGCGGGTGCCTTCGAACTGTTTGAGAAGACGGTTGACATCTGCGATGGTGGTACCGCTGCCGTCAGCGATCCTGCGACGTCTGGAGCCGTTGATTACGGCCGGATTCTCCCTCTCGTACGGGGTCATTGACAGGATTATGGCCTCGACACTCTTGAAGGAGTTGTTGTCTATATCCACGTCCTTGATGGCCTTGCCTACACCCGGAATCATTGACGCAAGATCCTTGATGTTGCCCATCTTCTTGATCTGCTGGATCTGCTGGTAGAAATCCCAGAGATTGAACTGGTTCTTGGCCAGTTTCTTGGCCAGCTTGCGGGCCTCCTGCTCGTCATACTGTTCCTGAGCCTTCTCCACGAGAGAGACCACATCACCCATGCCGAGAATACGGTCGGCGATCCTGTCAGGATGGAACACATCGAGAGCCTCCATCTTCTCGCCCGAACTGATGAATTTGATGGGCTTGTTGACCACTGCCTTGACCGAAAGGGCTGCACCGCCCCTGGTGTCACCGTCCATCTTGGTGAGTACCACTCCGTCAAAATCCAGACGGTCGTTGAAGGCCTTTGCGGTCTCCACTGCATCCTGACCGGTCATGGCATCCACCACGAAGAGGGTCTCAGTCGGCTTCACGGCTTCCTTGATGGCTGCTATCTCATCCATCATCTCCTCGTCCACAGCCAGACGGCCTGCGGTATCGATGATGACCAGGGAATAATTTTCCTTGGCTGCGTATGCTATTGCATTCTTTGCAATCTTCACAGGATCCTTTACCCCGTCCTCGGAGTAGACGAACACCTCTATCTGGCTGCCAAGCACCTTCAGCTGGTCGATAGCGGCGGGCCTGTACACGTCCCCGGCCACCAGCATCACTTTCAACCCCCTCTTGCTCTTGCAGTTGAGTGCCAGCTTGCCGCAGAATGTGGTCTTTCCCGAACCCTGCAGACCGGACACCAGCACTATACCGGGCTTACCTTTTATATTTATGTCGGACGCCGTGCTGCCCATCAGGGCCGCCAGTTCGTCGTGAACGATCTTGACCATCATCTGGTCCGGACGTACCGCGGTCAGCACATTCTGGCCGAGGGCCTTGGCTTTCACATCGTTACAGAAATCCTTGGCTACACGGTAGCTCACGTCGGCATCCAGCAGCGCACGGCGCACCTCCTTCAGCGTCTCAGCGATATTGATCTCCGTTATACGGCCCTGTCCCTTGATTATCTTGAATGATCTTTCTAATTTTTCGGTTAAATTCTCAAACATACGGCGAAACTTGTCATTTGTTAAATAATCTGCAAATTTATTAAAAAAAGGTGAGACACTGCCTCGATTTTTCTAAATTTGCGGCACGATTAAAAACAACAGAAAAAATGGAAAGAGGACCTATCTCAAAATTCATCACTCATCACTACCGCCATTTCAATTCGGCCACCCTCGTCGATGCCGCAAAGGCATACGACGACCTGATGAACCGCGGCGGAAAGATGATGCTGGCAATGGCGGGAGCCATGAGTACCGCCGAACTCGGTATCTCTCTGGCAGAGATGATACGTCAGGGCAAATTCTCCATCGTTTCCTGCTCGGCCAACAACCTTGAGGAGGACATCATGAATCTCGTGGCCCACTCCCACTACAAGAGAGTGCCCAACTACCGCGACCTGACTCCGGAGCAGGAGCATGAGCTGCTGGAAAACCACATGAACCGCGTGACTGACACCTGCATCCCCGAGGAGGAGGCCTTCAGAAGGCTGGAGCACCACCTCGTAGAGGTATGGAACGACATGAAGGCCAAGGGTGAAAGACTTTTCCCCTGGGAGGTTATCTACCGCCTTCTGCGCAGCGGAGTGCTCGAGCAGTACTATGAGATCGACCCCAAGGACAGCTGGGTCCTCGCCGCATGCGAGAAGAACATCCCCATCGTAGTACCCGCATGGGAGGACTGCACCACAGCCAATATCTTCACCGCACACTGCATCAGGGGCGAGTTTGACACCAACATGATCAAGAACGGTATCGAGACCATGATCTACCTGACCGAATGGTACAGGGCCAACTCGGGCGGAGCCGGCGTAGGCTTCTTCCAGATCGGCGGCGGTACGGCCGGTGACTTCCCCATCTGCGTAGTGCCCATGATGGCACAGGACCTCGAGTGGAAGGACGTTCCCCTCTGGTCGTATTTCTGCCAGATTTCCGATTCCACCACCTCCTACGGCTCATACTCAGGCGCCGTGCCCAACGAGAAGATTACCTGGGGCAAGCTCTCAAAAGACACCCCGCGCTTCATCGTCGAGTCCGATGCAACCATCGTTGCTCCTCTTATTTTCGCATACGTACTCGGCTGGTAAGGGCATTTGGCTGTACTGGACAAAATATTGCTTTTGAAATTCATCAAGTTCGGAGTAGTCGGCTGCTCCGGCATGATAGTGGATTTCGGCGTGACGTACCTGCTGAAAGAGAAAGCGAAACTGAACAAGTTCCTTTCCAATTCAGCAGGTTTCGTTCTTGCCGCCACCAACAATTATATCTGGAACAGGCTGTGGACCTTCCATAGCAAAAACGAGGATATTCCGGTGGAATATCTCTCGTTTTTCATTATCTCACTCATCGGCCTCGGCATCAACAATCTCACGATATATCTGCTCGCCGACCGCCTCAAATGGAATTTCTATTTCTCGAAGCTCTGCGCCACGGCAATCGTCATGGTCTGGAACTTCACCATGAATCTCTTCTTCACGTTCAGATAAAGCACCTTGCCGCTACAAGGCTTCGGGCTGATGCTCGGGACGCAGCAGGTCCAGCACAGTCTTCACAGGATTGAATGTGATCAGCGGCACCTCCACGAATACCGTATTCCAGTTGCTCATCGAGCCGTTCCACAGCCCGGGCAGTTCCTGTGCCTTGAGAGGACGGCCCTCATAACTCTTGTGACTGATGAATCCTGTCTCGGGATCCACGAAGCGCTGCAGGTCAAACTTGCTGCCGAGATAGTCCACAGTGCAGCAGACCACGTCCACAGGATTGAAATGGGTAGAACCTTTCAGCATAGACACGGTAGCGGGATCATTCATGTCCAGCTGCGCTCCCTCGAGAATCTGAAGGGAAGTGGATCCGTCTGCGTCATAGACTATATATGGACCTCCGCCCGGCTCCCCTTCGTTCCTGACCATACCGCAGACACGGATAGGACGGTTCAGCTTGGCATGCAGGTAACGCGGGTATATGTCTGCCGGCACATCGGGCAAAGTGACACAGAACTCCTTCTCCAGAAATGCCCTGATGTCACTGAGCAAAGCGGCATTCTCCGTTCCGGACGCCATCATGTCATCCAGTGCCGCAAGATATCCGTAAATCTTTTCACGGACTTCAAGCAGCTTGCCGGCAAGCACCTTCTTCCATCTTACAGTCTCCTCAAGAAGTCTCTGATGTACCACATTGTCGATATTCTTCAGGAAAATCAGATCTGCATCCACAGCATTCAGGTTGCGTAGCAGGGCGCCGTGCCCGCCAGGACGGTAGAGAGGTTTCCCATCGGCCTTCAGAAAAGGTGTATTATCCTCATTTACAGCAATGATATCAGTCGAAGGGTCCTGGACACTGAACGAGATATCGTACTTGCAGCCGAAACGTTCCTCGTATTTGGCCACAGTCTCCCGCAGAATCTTCTCGAACCCGGCCTGATGCGCAGGCGACACGGTGAAATGTATCCGGACCTGGCCGGAGGAGCTGCGGGCATACAGCGCTCCCTCCACGAGATGCTCTTCAAAAGCAGTACGCACTTCGTTCTCATACCTGTGGAAAAGGACCTGTCCCTTCGGCCTGTTTCCGTAATCGAGACCGGCTGCACCGGAAGCAGAAGTCCCCTGCCCTATCACATGGTCCAGAATCCGGTAGTCGGACAGACCCCGGAACCCGTCGGGAGTGTAGAAGGCAAAACGCCCGATATTGTCCACAAATTTTCTGGCCTTGGAATCCTGCGCCAGCTCCTTGCCGGCCGCAAGGGCATCGCGTCCCTCGAAAAGGTCCTTGAACATACGGGATGCAGCACCGGAGGCAGGGACGAATTTCAGTACAGTCCCTGAAAATGCATCGTACCTGTCTATCGCCTCTTTCTGCCCGGATTCGTCCATAACACGGATACCTCTTTCAGGTGTAGCAGCTGCGACAAGCTTGAGAAAGGGAAAACCTTTCTTGAAGTTTTCAATAAATCTGTCCATAGTATCATTTCTATAAGTTAGTCAAAACCATATCTTCACCGCGGATCACCTCAGAACGATCTTCCGCACTTCCTCCCCTCCGAGCCGGCGGTTCATCTCCGCACGGATACCGTCCAGGCTGTAGTACACATTGTTCCGTACTATCGATGAGGTCATCCTGCAATACAGCACGCCCCCCGAAAAATACACATTGTCCGATGCTGCCGCAACCCTCGGACCGACCACCTCCCTCCACACTGCACATACATCCACCGCACGCAAACGGTCAGCTATCCCTGCATCCTTTATATAGTCTTTCAGTATCTCAGCCAAGAGCTTTTCCCCTGTTCTCTGCATAACCGCTTATTTTTCAGTGACAACACCCCCACGGACATTGTAGAACCGCCCTTGGTCCGTAATCTCCCCCACTATTCCGCGGAGTCTTCCCTCATCCGTATCAGTTATGAAAATCTGTCCGAAATCCCCTTCCACCACTGTTCTGATAAGAGCCGCCACCCTTCCGGCATCCAGCTTGTCGAAAAGGTCATCGAACAGAAGGATAGGCCTGACCTGCCGTGTGTTGCACATGACAGCGTACTGGGCCATCTTGAGGGCGATCAGAAAGGACTTCTGCTGTCCCTGCGAAGAGCACTTCCTTATGGGATATCCGTCCATGGTCAGCTCGAGGTCATCCCTGTGCACCCCTGCCGTTGTATAACCCATGACCCTGTCCTTCTGCATACTGGCCGCAAACACCTCTCTTGTCCCGAGTTCTCCGGAAATATCGGAACGATAGCTGATCCTCACACTTTCCTTTCCACCCGATATCATATTGTAACATGCAGCAGCCCCGCTGTCCAGCATTTCGGCTGCCCTGGCCCTGGCGTTGCGGATATATTCCGAAAATCCGTACATACGCTCCGATACCGTATCTATGAGAATATCCATGTTCCCGTCCTGTTTCAACAATGAATTGCGCTGCTTCAGGAGACGGTTGTAGGAAATCAGCGAACGGAGATACTCCTGGTCCATCTGGGATATCATCATATTCATGAAACGCCGCCTTTCCTCCCCGGAATCATGTATCAGGGATATGTCGGACGGCGCCGTCATCACCGCCGGGATGACACCGATATGCTCCGAAACACGCTTGTACGCCTTGCCGTTGCGCTTCACCGTCTTTGAACCGTCTTTCCGCACTGCCACGGCTATGTCCAGAGCAGAGTCCCCGTCCATATAACTGCCGTGCAGGACAGCCTCTCCGGCATTGTGATTATAGGTGTATCTGTCATTGGAAGAAAGGAAGCTCTTGGTCATCGAAAGGTAGTAGACAGCATCGAGAAGATTGGTCTTCCCTTCCCCGTTATCCCCGCATATACAGTTGATTTTGGAGGAGAAAGCAATATCGGCTGAAAGAATATTCCTGAAATCTTTTACAATAATTCTCCTTAGATACATCATCAGTCAATTATGTCTACAAAGATAGAATATTTATTGTCATTTTATCTTTGCGTTTACACAAATTGTTGTATTTTTGCAACCATTATAAAAATTTGAATTATTTATTCCAAAAATGGCAAAGAACGTAAACAATCCCAAGGAGGAAAAGGTCGAGACAGTCGGTGAGGCCGTCTCCAGGACTGAAGTATTTTTCAAGAAAAACGGCAGGCTGATCGGCTACATCGGAGCAGGTCTGGTCGTTGTTGCAGCAATAGTGGTACTCATCATCCAGTTCTATTCCAAGCCACTCAAGGACGAGGCGGTAGGACAGACATTCGTTGCTGAACAGTACTTCAGGGCAGAGGACTATGACAAGGCTCTCAACGGTGACGGCAACTCCCTCGGTTTCATCCAGATCATCGACGAGTACGGAGCGAAGGCAGGCAAAGCGGTTTATCTCTATGCAGGTATATGCGAGCTCCAGCTCGGCAACGCATCCGAAGCCATCGGATACCTGAACAGGTACAGCAGCAAGGACCCGGTGCTTACAGCACGCGCCCTCGCATGCACGGCGGATGCATATTCGATGCTCGAGGACTATGAAAACGCTCTCAGGTACTATCTTCAGGCAGCCGGAACAGGCGACAATATCTTTACCGCCACCTACCTGCTCAAAGCCGGCATCATCTGCGAGGAACTGGGAAGATACGATGAGGCCCTGACCCACTACCGTGTCATCAAGGACAAATATCCCCAGACATACGAGGGATACGAGATCGACAAATACATTACACGCATAGAAGTTAAGAAGTAAGTATGGGAAGAGCATTTGAATTCAGAAAGGAACGCAAGTTCAAACGCTGGGGCAACATGGCCCGCGTCTTCACCCGCATCGGAAAGGAAATAACAATAGCCGCCAAGGCCGGAGGTCCGGACCCCGACAACAATCCCCGTCTGAGGACACTTATCCAGACCGCCCGCAGCGAGAACATGCCCAAGGAGAATATCGAGAGGGCCATCAAGAGAGCTGTAGAGCATGATGCCGGTGATTACGAGGAGATAGTATACGAGGGATTCGGTCCCCACGGCATCGCTTTCCTGATCGAGACAGCCACCGACAACAACATGAGGACCGTTGCCAATATACGCAGTTATTTTACAAAGGTCGGAGGAGCTCTCGGAACCCAGGGCTGCGTAAGCTTCATGTTCGACCACAAATGCGTCTTCAAGGTAAAGAAAGACGGTCCCGTGGACATGGATGAGCTGGAGCTCGAACTCATTGACTACGGTGTCGATGACGTCTACAAGGACGAAGAGGACGGCCTTATTTATATATATGGTGAGTTCGAGTCTTTCGGAGCCATCCAGAAATATCTCGAGGACAACGGCTTCACCATCGTTTCAGGAGGCTTCGAGAGAATACCCAACGTACCTCTCAAGAAGCTGACTCCCGAAGAGA
Organism: Candidatus Coprenecus stercorigallinarum; assembly: GCA_018711305.1. GTDB lineage: Bacteria > Bacteroidota > Bacteroidia > Bacteroidales > UBA932 > Coprenecus > Coprenecus stercorigallinarum. The sequence continues at coordinate 2,931 of DVIL01000030.1, read as the reverse complement.
AGGAAGGCATCCTCAAGCTGATCGACAAGCTCGAGAATGACGATGACGTACAGAACGTCTACCATACCATGGAAATGGCTGATGAGGAATAAAACAACTCTAAAATAAATCTTATTATGGAACTGTCACATATTGAACATCTCGGAATCGCCGTAAAGTCATTGGACGAGGCTATTCCTTACTATGAGAACATGTTGGGCCTCAAATGCTACTCTATCGAAGAGGTTCCCGACCAGAAAGTAAAAACCGCATTCTTCAAAATCGGACAGACCAAACTCGAACTGCTGGAAAGCACTTCACCTGACGGAACTATCGCAAGCTTCATCGAGAAGAGAGGCGAAGGCATCCATCATCTCGCTTTCGCAGTTAAGGACGGTGTGCAGAATGCACTGACCGAGATGGAAGCCAAAGGCGTGAGACTCATCGACAAAGCCCCCAGAAAAGGCGCAGAGGGACTCAACATCGCTTTCCTCCATCCCAAATCCACACACGGTGTGCTCACCGAACTGTGCGAGGATCCCAAGAACAAATAAACCCAAACACTAATTAATACAGAAAGATTAAGTTATGAGCCAACAGCTTGAACAAGTAAAAGCGCTGATAGAGCTTCGTGAAAAGGCCCGCCTCGGTGGTGGCCAGAAGAGAATCGACTCTCAGCACCAGAAGGGCAAATACACTGCCCGCGAAAGGATCGCCATGCTCCTCGACGAAGGCAGCTTCGAAGAATTCGACATGTTCGTGACACACCGCTGCACCAACTTCGGAATGGATAAGACCACATTCCTCGGTGACGGTGTCGTTACAGGTTACGGTACAATCGAAGGCCGTCTGGTATATGTATTCGCCCAGGACTTCACTGTATTCGGCGGATCTCTTTCTGAGACACTGGCCCTCAAGATCTGCAAGATCATGGACCAGGCCATGAAGATGGGTGCTCCCGTCATCGGTCTGAACGACTCCGGCGGAGCCCGTATCCAGGAAGGCGTGAACGCTCTTGCCGGCTATGCCGAGATCTTCCAGAGAAACATCCTCGCTTCGGGTGTCATCCCTCAGATTTCCGCAATCCTCGGTCCCTGCGCCGGCGGTGCCGTATACTCTCCCGCACTGACTGACTTCAACATCATGGCTAAGGGTACCAGCTACATGTTCCTGACCGGACCTGCAGTTGTTAAGTCCGTTACCGGTGAGGTGGTTACCCAGGAGCAGCTCGGTGGCGCATCCGTACATGCTTCCAAGAGCGGTGTAGCACATTTCGCAGCCGACTCTGAGGAAGATGCCATCGCCATCATCCGCAAGCTCCTCTCCTTCATCCCTCAGAACAACCTTGAGGAGCCCCCTTACAAACCCACTGCAGACCCTATCGAGAGACTCGAGGACTCCCTCAACTCCATCATACCCGACAGCCCCAACGAGGCATACGACATGTACCATGTCATCGGTGGCATCGTTGACGACGGAGAATTCTTTGAGGTTCACAAGGACTATGCAAAGAACATTATCGTAGGCTTCGCACACATGGGAGGCACATCAGTAGGTATCGTGGCCAACCAGCCCAAGTACCTGGCAGGTGTTCTGGACATCAACTCCTCCAGGAAGGCAGCCCGCTTCGTACGTTTCTGCGACGCCTTCAACATCCCTCTCGTAACCCTCGTGGACGTTCCCGGCTTCCTGCCCGGAACCCAGCAGGAGTACGGCGGAATCATCGTTCACGGAGCCAAGCTGCTCTACGCATACGGCGAGGCTACAGTGCCCAAAGTCACAGTTACCCTCCGCAAGTCCTATGGCGGATCGCATATCGTGATGAGCTGCAAGCAGCTCCGCGGCGACATCAACTACGCATGGCCTACAGCCAACATCGCTGTTATGGGTGCCGACGGTGCCGTAGAGGTGCTCTACTCCAAGGAAATCAAGGAAATCGAGGATCCCGAGAAGCGCGCAGAAGTTACAGCTGCCAAGAAGAAAGAGTACAACGACCTCTTCTGCAACCCCTACAAGGCAGCCAGCTACGGCTATATCGATGATGTCATCGAGCCCCGCAACACCCGCTTCCGCGTAATCCGCGCTCTCGAGCAGCTCTCTACCAAGAAACTGAGCAACCCTGCCAAGAAGCACGACAATCTTCCTTTGTAACACATCAAACCGACTGAAATGAACAAACTTAGATTCATATTGGTGTCGGGTCTTGCTGCGACTCTGTCCGTATTCACCATGAGTGCCCAGAGCCAGAGCGATATGCGTCTGAACGAGTTGCTCATCCACAATGAGACCAACTTCGAGGACGATTTCGGCTTCCACAACGGCTGGTTCGAGCTCTTCAACACCTCCTACGGTACGGTGAACATCGGCGGATGCTTCCTGACAAACGATCCGAACGACCTTAGGAAATACATCATCCCCAAGGGTGACGTGCTGACCCAGATACCTCCCCGCCAGCACATCCTCTTCTGGGCGGACAACAACCCCTATCACGGAACCTTCCACATCAACTTCACCCTGGAAGAGTCTGATACTATCTACTTCGTGGCCAGCGACGGACGCACTGTCATCGACAAGATAGCAGTGCCCAAGAACCTCGGTGTGGACCAGTCCTACGGACGTATCGAGGACGGCATCGGCTCCATCGACGGCAGCGGCGAGGGCTGGGGAATCATGCCCTGGACCTCACCCAGCACCAACAACGCCGGCGTGGACGAGAAGACCAAGAGCCAGATAATGGCCGAGGAAGATCCCGGTGGATGGATTCTCACCATGACCGCCATGCTCGTAGTGTTCTGCGCCCTCATCATCCTCTGCTTCATCTTCAAGTTCACCGGACACATCGCTGTCAACAAACTGAACAAGAAGTCAACAGCGGCTACAGCCGACACCGGTGAGGCAGCAGTCAATGTAAAGGAGACCTCGGGCGAGACCTACGCCGCCATCGCAGTGGCC
>DVIL01000029.1 GCA_018711305.1 Candidatus Coprenecus stercorigallinarum | reverse complement strand
GCCGGAGGGTTATATCCGCCGCTCGAGGTTATATTATGCACAGCACAGGCTGGAGGATGCCCTGCATGATCTGGACAGGGCCATCGAGCTGGATACTGCAAACACGTTTGCATATTTCAACCGCGCCCTCATCCGTTATGAGATGAAGGACATACAGGGCACTCTGGATGATTTCGGCCAGGTACTCAAACGGGAACCGGACAATTCCCTCACCCTCTACAACCGTGCTCTTATACGTTCACAGATAGGGGATTACAACAATGCCTTGGAGGACTATGACCGTGTCCTGAACATCAATCCGGAAAATGTGCTGGCATATTACAACCGTTCTATTCTTTTCATGGAGATGGGCCGCTGGCAGGATGCCATAGACGACCTGAGCCAGGCCATAGGACTGTATCCTGATTTTGCCAATGCATACATGAACCGTTCGTATGTCAAGAACCGGCTCGGACAGTATGCCTCGGCGGAAGAGGATTACCGTACAGCCCAGGGCAAGATTGCGAAGTACCGTTCCATGACTTCCGACAGCGCGGGAAGAGCGGCATTTGCGGATACTTCCCGCAAGTATGACAGGCTTCTGGCTCTGGATTCGGATTTTGCAAGAAGCGACTTCAACGACGAACTTCTGCAGAACCGGAACGTGAATATCAATCTCAAGCCGCTTTACCGTTTTGTAATAGCCCGGACCTCGGATCCGGACGGTATGCCTATCCTGTTGGGCAACAACTATGACGATGCCCGTATGCGGAGCTTCGAGGCGGACGTACCGCTCGATGTGGAGATATCGGCCCGACCCTCCGGCGCTGCCGCTGTGGACAACGCCAGACTGCTGGAAGCTGTAGAAAGCGAGTTGCGCAGGACAGGGGATGATGACCGTGTGCTTTTTGCGAAAGCATTGATCGAGAGTGAGAACAAGCAGTTCAATGCGGCTCTGCAGAGTTATGGGGAAGCTATTGAAAAACGGCCTGACGAGGTGTTCTACTATATAAACCGTGGTGCGCTCCAGTCCGAGATGATAGATTTCATCTCCTCTATAGAAAGCAATGTGCAGGTACTGACTATGGACAATGCCGGCACTGCAAAGGCTCGTGTCAGGGACGGCTCAGCCCGCACGTACGACTACTCTGCGGCAATCAGCGATATGAACAGGGCTGCGGAACTGTATCCCGGATTCCCGTTCATTTACTACAATCTCGGAAACCTCTACTGTCTCTCGAATGATATGCCGGAGGCCATAGTCCAATATACCAAGGCCATCGACCTGTATCCCCGTCTCGGGGAGGCATATTACAACAGGGGGCTCGTCCTTATCTATGTCAAGGATAAGGAGAAAGGATGCCTTGATCTCAGCAAGGCTGGAGAGTTGGGCATAGAGGATGCCTACAGTGTGATCAGCAAGTATTGCGATACAGGAGAATGATTATCTGGAAGTCCTGTCGGAGCGGTGCCCTCTCTTGCCTGAGCGCAGTCTGGTGGAGGCAATGACTATCGCTTCGTCCCGTGCTACGTAACGCATTGCAATGAAAGTGAGAATGGCAGCGCAGACGGGGAAGATGCAGGGTACCGTGAAAAGGGCGTCCTCTCCAAGGACATTGGAAGACCTGCGGAAGAAGTATACTGCGATGACTATCTGGTATGCAATCAGGATGATGGTGTTGAGGTTGCACAGGCGTATCTGCCGGATGCGGTTCTTGAAGGAAACGAGAGCGACAATGCTGAGCACGGCACATACAAGCTGGAAGATGGTGGTGAGGGTGAATCCCTTGAAAGCGGCAACCTCTACGAAGTGGATTACTGTATCTTCTCCGACAAAGCGTATCATCGGAACGAAGAACATGGAAACGAGCAGTCCGGCTGCAATGGTGAGAAACAGGCTCTGTATTCTAAAAAACATTTTATTTCACATTTATTGGTTTATGTGCGCAAAAATAGAGAAAAATCGGAAATCTTCAGTATCTTTGGTAGTACTTTGAAATCATAAAAACAGACAGTCATGGGAAAGATAGGAGATTCGGAATTGATAATCAACGGTGACGGTTCGGTGTTTCATCTGCATATCCGTCCTGAGAATCTGGCAGACAAGGTGATACTTGTGGGCGATCCCGGCCGGGTGGAGCTGGTGGCATCGTACCTCTCTGATATCGAGTCCACTTCCTCGTCGAGGGAGTTCCGCAGTATCACGGGACATTACTGGGGCACAAGGATAACGGTACTCTCCACAGGAATAGGCTGTGACAATATAGATATCGTGATGAACGAGCTGGATGCCCTGGCCAATGTCGATTTTGAGACCCGGGAAATACGTCCCGAAAAGCGCTCCCTTACTATTTTGAGGATAGGTACATGCGGAATAATCCAGCCGGATATTCCCTTAGGGTCGTATATTTTTTCCAGGGTATCGGCCGGATTCGACGGACTGCTCAACTGGTACGGTGACAGGGACAGTGTCGTGATGAAGGATATCGAAGAGGCATTTCTGGCCCATGCCGGATGGAACAGTTACCTGCCTGTCCCATATTTTGTAAAGGCCGGAGACAGGCTGACTGAACTTTTTTCGGACTGTACGGTGCCTGGTATGACAGTGTCGGCGTCCGGATTCTACGGCCCTCAATGCAGAGTCCTGCGTCTGCCGCTGGCGATTCCTGACCTGCTTGAAAAGCTGGAGTCATTCAGTTTCGGAGGGATGCGCTTTACGAATTTCGAGATGGAGGGGTCGGCTATCGCAGGCCTTGCCCGCAAGCTGGGGCACGAAGGTGCTACAGTCTGTCTTGGAATCGCGCACCGCTATGCGCGGGAAGCCAATGCAGATTACAAGTCACTGATGGGCTCCCTGGTGAAAATGTGTCTTGACAGACTGTCAAAAGACAGATAATACGCAATGAGCGAGCTGGGGAGTCTGCTGGAACTTCTGCAGGACAGGGACAGAAGGACGCTGGATCTGGTAAAGGCAAGACTTTATGCACTTGGCTGGCCGGCGGTATCCTACTGTTTACGTAATGTGAGCCGCGGAATCCCTCCCAGGGAAAGGGAGAGGGTCCGCAGGCTCGTCTGCGATATATCATCCTCGTATGCAGTCCGCCAGCTGCTGGAGATGCTGGAGAAAGAGGCGTCGTCCTTTTATCTTCCTGAAGCCCTGTACTACCTTACCCGTATCATGGACCCGGAACTCACCCCGGAAAAATTCGATTCCTATTACGAGCCCATGGGCAATGCGCTGATGTGCGAACTCCGTGATACAATGACTGCCGTGGAGAAAGTGGAGATGCTCAATTACCTGTTTTTCGACCGTTTCGGTTTCAGTCTCAACGGCTCGCAGCCTGACGGGTATGAGACCGTCGTGCTGCTCCCCGATGTAATTGAGGTGCGTAAGGCAGGTGTGGTAGGCATATCGATGGTGTATTTCCTGCTTGCCGGGTATGCCGGTCTGCCGATATATCCCATTTTCCCGAAGGTTCCGGGGTATTACGTCTCTTATTTTGAAAATGGGGAATCGCTGTTTTCCATGGATATCACTGAACGTGGCCGTATTTCGGATCCGGTTCCCCGGAGAAACTGGAGGAATCCTGGGAAGACTGGCACGGACAGTTCAATCCTTTACCTCTATGCTGCTTCTATGAGATATTTCGGGATGGACGCTCCGTCCAGACTGGAGGAGCGTCTTCTCGATCAGGTATTGGATGCCGTAAAACTGTAGCTATTCCATAAGTTTCTTGTACTTGAACCGTTTGGGCTCGTCTGTGCCGAGGCGCTTGCGGCGGTTCTCCTCGTATTCGGAGTAGGATCCCTCGAAGAAATATACCTGGGAGTCGCCCTCGAATGCGAGGATGTGGGTTGCGATGCGGTCCAGGAACCAACGGTCGTGGGAGATGACCACGGCGCAGCCCGCGAAGTTCTCGATACCTTCCTCCAGAGCGCGGATGGTGTTCACGTCCACGTCGTTGGTCGGCTCGTCGAGCAGGAGGACATTGCCTTCGTCCTTGAGGGTCAGGGCCAGGTGGAGGCGGTTGCGCTCGCCGCCGGAGAGCACTCCGCAGAGCTTCTCCTGGTCTGCTCCTGTGAAATTGAACCTTGAAACGTATGCCCTTGCATTGATGTCCCTGTTGCCGAGGCGGATGAACTCGGAGTTTTCGGAGATGGTCTCGTACACGGTCTTGTCCGGGTCTATGCTCTTGTGCTGCTGGTCCACGTAGGCGAGCTTGACGGTCTCGCCGATGGTGATGGAACCGGAGTCAGGCTGCTCGATGCCCATTATCAGGCGGAAGAGGGTGGTCTTGCCCGCTCCGTTGGGGCCGATGACACCGACTATGCCGGCAGGGGGCAGGGCGAATGTCAGGTGCTCGAACAGAAGCTTGTCGCCGTAGGCCTTGGAAACGTCGTTGAATTCGATTACCTTGTTGCCTAAGCGGGGGCCGTTGGGGATGTATATTTCCAGAGCGGCCTCCTTGGCCTTGCCGTCCTGACTGGCCAGCTTCTCGTATGCGCCGAGACGGGCCTTGGACTTGGCCTGGCGGGCTTTCGGAGCCATGCGCACCCACTCCAGCTCGCGCTCAAGGGTCTTGCGGCGCTTGCTCTCCTGCTTCTCCTCCATCTCCAGGCGTTTGCTCTTCTGCTCCAGCCATGAGGAATAGTTGCCCTTCCAGGGAATGCCCTCGCCGCGGTCCAGCTCCAAGATCCAGCCGGCCACATTGTCCAGGAAGTAGCGGTCGTGGGTGACAGCGATAACGGTACCCTTGTACTGGCGCAGGTGGGCCTCCAGCCACTGGATACTCTCGGTGTCGAGGTGGTTGGTGGGCTCGTCGAGCAGCAGTACGTCGGGCTGGCGCAGCAGCAGGCGGCACAGGGCCACGCGGCGGCGCTCACCTCCGCTGAGGGTCGCTATCCTGGCCTCGGAGGGAGGACACTGCAGGGCATCCATGGCCCTTTCCAGCTTGGAGTCCAGTTCCCAGCCGTCGCAGTGCTCTATCTTCTCGGTCAGCTCGCCCTGCCTCTCTATGAGGGCGTTCATCTCGTCGTCCGACATGGGCTCGGCAAATTTCATGTTGATCTCCTCGTATTCCTTCAGCAGGTCGGCCACCTCCTGCACTCCTTCCTTGACTACCTCGATGACGGTCTTGTCCGGGTCCATCCGGGGCTCCTGTTCCAGATATCCCACCGAGTAGCCCGGTGCCCAGACCACCTCGCCCTGATAGGATTTCTCCACTCCGGCGATGATCTTCATCAGTGTGGACTTTCCCGAGCCGTTGAGACCGATGATGCCGATCTTGGCCCCGTAGAAGAAAGACAGGTAGATGTCCTTCAGAATTACCTTGTTGCTGTTGGGCAGGACCTTGCCCACGCCGTTCATTGAAAAGATGATTTTCTCGTCTGCCATATTTCTGTCGCTTTGTTTCTTGATCTGAAAAGTGCGGCAAGATAGGACTTTTTTCTCAAATAACATCATTTCCGCCCTGGAGCTCAGCCGTAAAATTGGTAAGAATATCTGTGTTTTCTGTGTGTCGGAAAGCTGGATTTTGTATATTTTTGCAGCAAATTTATGAGTATGCTAAGGAAGATCAGAATAACCCTCGCACTGATATTTTTCGTGTGCGTGACTTTATTGTTTCTCGACTTTACCGGGACACTTCACGCCTGGCTCGGATGGATGGCCAAGATCCAGTTCTTTCCGGCAGTCCTGGCCCTCAATGCCGGGGTCATTATCGCATTAGTGCTGCTGACTCTGATATTCGGCAGGGTGTACTGCTCCGTCATCTGCCCGCTCGGAGTGATGCAGGATGTGTTTGCCTGGCTGGGCAAAAAACAGAAGAAGAACCGCTACACCTATTCAAAGGCCAAGAGCTGGCTGCGTTACGCGATGCTTGGGCTGTTCGTCATCGCCCTGATCGCGGGTGTGGGCTCGTTTGTGGCCCTGCTGGAGCCTTACAGCGCCTACGGACGCATTGCCTCCAACATCTTCGCCCCCGTGTACGGCTGGATCAACAACCTGTTTGCGCTCATAGCCGAGAGGGCTGACAGCTACGCCTTCTATTCCACGGATGTATGGCTCAAGAGTCTGCCGACGTTCATCATCGCCGCAGTGATGCTGGTGCTGATTGCCGTGCTGGCATGGAGGAACGGCCGTACCTGGTGCAACACAATATGTCCGGTGGGTACCTTCCTGAGCTTCCTGGCCCGTTTCTCGTGGCTCAAGCCAGTAATCGACACAGACAAATGCATCAGCTGCCGCAAGTGCGAGCGCAACTGCAAGGCCTCCTGCATAGATATCGCCAATCACAAGATAGACTACAGCCGCTGCGTGACCTGCATGGACTGCATCGGCAACTGTCCCCAGGACGCCATTTCGTATATTCATCCTAAGAAAGCCGCTGCTCCGGCAGTGACTGGAGGACAGGCTGAAGCGGCATCCGGTGCTGACAGAAAAGCCGACAAGGCCGAGAGCGTCGACACCGCCCGCAGGGGTTTCCTTACGGCCTCCCTGATGGCAGCTACAGCCGTGACGGTCAAGGCTCAGGAGAAGAAAGTCGACGGCGGTCTGGCCGTGATCGAGGATAAGGTCATTCCCGACCGGCTTGTTCCGCTGGTGCCTCCCGGAGCGGTGAGTCTCAGGCATTTTGCCCAGCATTGCACCGGATGTCAGCTCTGCGTCTCGGTGTGTCCCAACGGAGTGCTGCGTCCGGCTACGGACCTGATGCGCATGATGCAGCCGGAGATGTCCTACGAGAGGGGTTACTGCCGTCCGGAGTGTACGAAATGCTCGGAGGTCTGCCCTGCCGGAGCCATACGCCCGATTGACAAGGCCGAGAAGTCCTCGACCCAGATCGGCCATGCGGAGTGGGTGATGCACAACTGTATCCCGGTGAGGGACGGCCAGGAGTGCGGCAACTGCGCAAGGCATTGTCCTACCGGAGCCATACAGATGGTGCCGCTCAAGGGGCACCACCGTCACAGAGGCGGTCGCGAGGAGGGCGATGACGGCAAGAACCTTATGATACCGGCCGTCAACACCGAGAAGTGCATAGGCTGCGGTGCCTGCGAGAATCTCTGTCCGGCACGTCCGTTCTCTGCCATCTATGTGGTGGGGCATGAGGTTCACAGGACCGTCTGACAACCGATTTCCCGCCGCGAGTTTCTGAAAACGGCGGGAGCGGCGGGAGCTTTGTCCCTTGGTCTGGCGGCTTGTGGGGACGGCAGGACTGCCGGTTCAGCCTCCGTGAGCCAGGCGGTGCCGTCCGGCGGAATGACGTACAGGACCAATCCTACTACTGGCGACAAGGTCTCCCTGCTCGGCTACGGCTGCATGCGCTGGCCCTCGGTAGGGGGCAGGAGCGCCCGGGAGGGCAATGAGGAGATAGACCAGGAGATGGTCAACTGCCTGGTGGATTTCGCCATAGAGCATGGAGTCAACTATTTTGACACGTCTCCGGCCTACTGCCGGGGTACGTCCGAGCGTGCGACGGGTATTGCCCTGAGCCGTCATCCGAGGGAGAAATACCTGATAGCCACGAGGATGATGCAGTTCGATACTATCCCCTGCAACGACTGCAAGTACTGCATGCCGTGCCCCTACGGTCTGGATATCCCAGCGATACTCCTGCATTACAACAAATGCCTCAATGAGGGCAACATCCCCGAGTCCTCCACCGACCCGGAGTACCGCAAGACCCGCCGGGCCTACCTCGTGGGATACGACCGGAGCGTACCCAGGCTGCGTCAGGCGTCCCATTGCATCGGCTGCGGCCAGTGCAGCCCCCATTGCCCCCAGCGTATCGACATCCCCGCTGAGCTGCACAGAATCGACGCTTACGTCGAGCGGCTTAGGCAGAATACCCTGTAGAAGGTATCCTCGGCATTACGGTTTGCGGTTATGGCGGAATTCACTACCTTTGTTCTGTAGCAATTTCAAAAGTGCAGTCAGACCATGGATGAATTCCGCCTTAAAGTATTTGTAACGGCCGCCAAGACTCTCAGCTTTTCCAAGTGCGCGGCTGCCCTGAATATCACCCAGCCGGCGGTCAGCCGCCATATCGGGGAACTGGAGGCCCGCTTCGGGGTGCCGCTGTTCTCCAGGGGCAGTGCCGGGGTGGGGCTGACCAAGGCCGGCCGGTTGCTGCTCCAGCATGCGGAGGGGCTGCTGTCGGCGTACCAGAAAATGGATTACGACATGGACTTGCTGGCCCAGACCGGTCAGGGCAGACTGGCGATAGGGGCCAGCACGACCATCGCGATGTACCTGCTGCCGGAGATACTGGCCTCGTTCATGGAGCGTTCGGACGGGATAGAGGTGTCCATGCTCTCGGGCAACAGCGAGAATGTGGAGCAATGGCTCAGGGACGGGACGGTGGACATCGGTTTCGTGGAGAATGTCTCGCGCCGGCCGTGGCTGCACTATGTGCGGCTGATGGCGGACGAGCTGGTATTGGTGGCGGGCACCCATGGCCGGTATGCGTCTTTGGAGTCGGTAATGCCGCAGGAGCTTAGGACACTTCCTTTGGTGCTGAGGGAGAAGGGCTCGGGGACGCGCGAGATTCTGGAGAATGTGCTCCGGGGCTGCGGTATAGGCCCTGAAGACCTGAACGTGGTGATAGAGTTGAGCAGCACGGAGGCCATCAAGGCATTTGTCCGCAGCAGCGATACGCTGGCGGTGGTCTCGGTGATAGCCCTGCGACGCGAGCTGGCTGACGGAGCGTTGAGGATTGTGGACATCGACGGAGTGGACATGCCCCGGGAATTCGCCACAGTCGTCCGTCCCGGCGAGTTCTCCGGGCTGAACGAGCGGTTCCATCACTTTGCCGTGCGCGAGGCCTCTATGCGTTAGAAGCTTGTGTGTGGCGCAAGCCTACTCACGAGAAATGCATGGTGTTTTGTAAGTGTTTGATTGTGAGATTTCTGCAAAACAGCATGCAATTTCCGGGTGTTTCTGAGGCAGTGAGAAATGCAGACCTTTTTATAATGCTTTGATTTATAGTGCTTTGAAAAATGGCGTGCAATTCTCGTAAAATGTGGGGCGGAGGGGTATAACAATCGGTTATGCCGTATAAGTAAGTGTGTTAGGATGTTTTACAGCTGGTATTGTACTTTTGCGGCATGAAAACAACAGCAACATCCTCAACATCAGTGACGCCGGCTGTGCAGGCCGCGCAGGTATCAACCGGAACTCTTCAGGCACGCCAGTGGGCAGCCCGGATACTTTTTATCGCACTTTTCGTAGCTTCTTTCTTCCTGCCTACAGCTGTGGCCCTGCTGGCCGGAATAGCTTTGGCCGTGACACTCGGCTCGCCCTTTCCCGTATTTGCCAAGAAAGTCTCGAAGTACCTGCTTCAGGCTTCGGTGGTGGGTCTCGGTTTCGGCATGAACCTCTATTCGGCTGTGGAGTCCGGCAAGGACGGTATGCTCTTCACGATAGTCTCGGTGGTGGGGGTGATGGTCATCGGCACCCTGCTCGGACGGGTGTTCAGGCTCTCCCGGAACAATTCCTACCTCATCTCCTCCGGTACAGCCATCTGCGGAGGCAGCGCGATTGCCGCCGTGGCTCCCATCATCGACGCGGACGACAATGAGACCACTATGTCGATGGTGACCGTATTTGTGCTTAACGCCGTGGCCCTGCTCATTTTCCCTGCGATAGGACATTTGCTCGGACTCTCCCAGGAGCAGTTCGGCACCTGGGCAGCCATTGCCATCCACGATACCAGCTCGGTGGTGGGTGCGGGTGCCGCCTATGGAGAGGAGGCCCTGCAGATTGCCACGACCGTCAAGCTGACCCGCGCCCTGTGGATCATTCCCATGGCCATAGCCACTACCTTCATTTTCAGGAAGAAGGGCAAGAAGATTTCCATTCCCTGGTTCATCTTCCTATTCATTGCAGCGATGCTGGCCAACACTTACCTGGGAATCCCTGAGAAAGTCTCTGCGGCGATAGCCGGAGGCGCGAAGCATGCTCTCGGAGCCACCCTCTTCCTCATCGGCTGCGGCCTTTCCCTCCAGAGTGTCAAGAAGACGGGAGTCCGTCCCTTCCTGCTCGGCATCAGTCTCTGGGCCGTCATCTCCCTCTCGTCGCTGGCGGTGGTGATGATGATGTAGACAGCCCGAACGGCTACCGCGTATATTTGCGGCATGAAAGTCAGGATACCATACCGCATCAGTCTTATATTGCTGGCAGCAGTTGCCCTGCTGTCAGTTTTCTCATGCTCGGACCGGAGTAGGTATGCTGATTCCGTAATGGCGGCGGCCGAATCCCTGATGATGTCCGATCCTCATGCCGCATTGGATACTCTGATGACCATAGATAGTGCCGTTGTATCGCACATAGGCTCAGTGCAGCAGTCCGCAATGCAGCCAGTCGAACTGAGGCGGTGAGGGAATCTGTGTCGGTCGGAGCTTGATTGTTGCGTATTTTTCTTAGATTTGTGCAATTTTAGCAACAATCTGATAATTTGATTTATGACAAGACTCGGAACTTTTCTTTTGGCGGCTGTTGCGGCCGTGTTTGCCGCATATCCTTCGTACGCCTGCTCCTCAGTGGTGATTTCCGGCAAGGTGACTCCGGACGGGAGGCCGCTGCTGTGGAAGCACAGGGATTCGGACTATCTGCAGAACTCTGTGAAGTTTTTCAAAGGGGAGAAATACTCCTTTATCGCCATCGTCAACAGTGTGGAGGATAATCCCACGGATGTGTGGATGGGTGTCAATTCGGCCGGCTTTGCAATCATGAACACCCAGTCGTTCAACCTGGTGGATGTGGCTCCGGGAGAGGAGCGCGGTGCCGCCAACGGACGGATCATGCGCAGGGCCCTGGAGATCTGCGCTACGGTGGAGGATTTCCATCATTTTCTGGATACTCTCGCAAAGCCCAGCATGATAGAGGCCAGCCTCGGGGTGATCGACGCTCAGGGCGGGGCGCAGATGCTGGAGGTGGACTACTACAAATACGTGGTGTATGATGCCAATGATCCGGCTGTGGCCCCCCATGGCTATGTGGCGCGGACCAATTTCTCATTTACCGGAGATGTCAACGAGGGGTTGGGCCAGGTGCGTTATCTCATAGAGGAGGGGCTGCTGATGCCTGCTTCCGGTATGGGACTGTTCACTCCTCAGTGGATACTGACCGATGTGGCCCGTTGCTTCGAGAATCCGATTTTAGGCATAGACCTGCGCTCGGGGGATTTCAACAGGCCTAAGACTACGGGCTGGTTCATCGACTACGACTTTATCTCCCGCCGCGGCTCGACCAGCTCGGCGGTAGTGCAGGGCGTGCGTCCCGGGGAGGCTCCGGAGCTGACGGTGATGTGGACCATCCTCGGCTATCCTCCGACCGGCGTGGCCATGCCGCTGTGGGTAAAGGGGGCTGACAAATATCTCCCCGAGCTGGTGGCAAGGGACGAAGCGGAGAAAGTATCACCCCTTTGCGATTTCTCCCAGACCCTCGCCGACAGGGTATATTCCTACCGTCAGGGCGACGGCACTGACCGTTACATGAACTGGGAACTGCTGTGGCGGCCTTCGGGCGGAGGCTATATGCAGCAGCTGCTGGAGGTCGAGGACAAGGTCTTTGATGTCACGACTCCGGTGCTGGAGGGATGGAGGTCCGCCGGAAAGGTGGATGTAGGGCAGATGAGCGAGCTGTACCTGCTGCTCGACGGAATCATAAGGGATGGGTACAGACCTCTTTTAGGCACTCACTGCCTGTTGTGAGCTTAATCTTCAGGTGAATTTACTTTCCACTCTATAATTCCGCCGGATTCTCCATCCTGCAGCCTTGCAGTGATTTTGAGTCCGGTGGTTTTTATTGGCTTGAACTCGAGAGTATTGTACCGGTCTTTTTCAGTACCGTATCCGTTCAGGGCCTCCACTTCTTTCCATGTGCTTCCGTCCCGGTAGTACAGTTTCCAGCTTTCAGGTACGCGGTAGTTCCCGTCATAGTGGTCGAAGTCAAGCCAGTAGACCTGTATGCCGGAGACTGTGTACGGCCTGTCGAATTCGTAAGAGAGACTTTCCTCGCTGCCTTTTTTGAGCCACCAGTAGAAATAGGGTTTGTCGATGTCGGACGAGCTGCGCGGTTCCCACTGGTCATTGACGCCCCATGCCGGGACATTTCCGTCGTAGGCCTTTGCCTTGGATGCGATGGTAGGCTCCGGGACAGGGGTTGCATATTCTTCGGATGCTGGAATCCATACAGCCATCTGGTCCGGGCCCCTGTTGTTCCAGGTGGAGTATGGAATCGCTTTGAAGGGAACGTCTCCTGCCTTGCCGCTGAGCACTACAATTCCTCCCAGAAGGTCGGGGACGTATGAGGCTTCAATGGCGGTGCCCTCGGGGATGTATTTGTCGAAAACTGTGCCGCCGGGCTGATCCTTGCCTTCGAGGCAGTAGACTATCGGTCCGCGCTCGAGGGCGAGCATGCCGCGGTCTGCGGATACTTTTTCATTTGCCCTGATGCGGCGGACGTTCATGGGAAGACCGATTTCTACGGTGTCACCCGGTTCCCACGTTCTGGTGATGACTGCATAGCCGTTGCAGACCGGGGCTTTGACTTTGGAACCATTTACCCGGATGTCGTAGCCGGCCGGTCCGTCGGTGTAGGTGTACAGGTCGGATGCTACGGGATGCTGCCGGAGCCAGCCGGGGATGCGCAGGCGCAAAGCGAATTTTCCGCTCTTTTCGGGATTGACTCGGATGGTGATGTCTCCGTTCCAGGGATAGCCGGTGACCTGTTCAATGGACACTTTCCCGGCATCTGTAATCAGTTCAGCTGTGCTCTGGACATACAGATTTACATAGATGTCAGAGGCTTGTGTCGCGTAGGCATATCCAGAGACAGAGGCCATGAACCTGGTTATGTTTCCGGGGCAGCAGGCGCATCCGAACCAGTGCTGGCGCTCGTGCTCGCCTTGGGATTCAAGCGGGTTGTCGTAGAAGAACCTGTCCCCGCTCAGGGATACGCCGGAGATTACTCCGTTGTACAGGGCCCGCTCAAGTACGTCCATATATCTGGAGTCTCCTGTGGCGAGGAACATGCGGTAATTCCAGAATACATTGGATATCGCGGCACAGGTCTCGCAGTAGGCTGTGTGGTTGGGCAGTTCGTAGTCGGGGCCGAAGCCTTCTCCCTGGGCACGGGAACCCATGCCGCCGGTGATGTAGAGTTTGCGGCCGACGAGGTTGTCCCACAGGCGGGTAAGGGCATGAAAATAGGCAGTGTCTCCGGTCAGTGCGGCAACATCGGCCACTCCAGAGTACAGATAGCCGGCTCTTACGGCGTGTCCGGCCATCTCGTCCTGCCGGAGGATAGGTTTATGGTCCTGGCTGTATTCGCTCAGTCTGTGGCCGTCCGTGCCGCGGCCTGTCTCTTCTACGAAGTAGCGGGCCATGTCGAGGTATTTGCTCTCGCCTGTGACTTTATACAGTCTGCACAGGGCCATCTCGATGATAGGGTGACCGGAAGGGACATGTTTCTGGTTTTCTCCCGGCCCGAATACCTGACATACCAGGTCTGCGTTTTTTATGGCTACGTCAAGCAGGCTCCTTTTGCCTGTGGCAAGATAATGCGCTACGGCAGCCTCGTAGAGGTGACCGCTGTTGTACAGCTCGTGGCTGTTGAGCTTTTCCCATCTGGTACTGCCCCACCATCCGGAGAGGCGGTGGCATTTGTTTGTCACACAGGTTGTCAGGTAGCCGTCGGGTTCCTGTGCTGCAGCTATTATGGAAATGACACTGTCGAGATAATGGTCCAGTTCAGGGTCGTATTTTACTGCCAGGGAATAAGACGCTCCTTCTATGATTTTATATGGGTCCGTGTCGTCGAACGGAAAATCGCCGCGGTGTTCTCCCTTCATGAGGCCGGCTGCGATGGCGAAGTTGTCAAAGCGGCCGTTCTTCTCACACTCCCGGAAAGCGGATGGGATGGAGACTGTCCGGTTTGTCTCTATTCTCGGGGACCAGAACCGGTCCTGAATGTGTACTTGGGTAAACGGAACTTCCCGGATAGGGGCGTCAGGGTGGTCACAGATGTTCCGGGTGCAGGAAATGGTGCCTATGGTCAGAGTCGTTGCGGCCAGGATTGCTGCTGCAGTTGCGGGACCGTTTGGTAGAATTGGGTGTCTCATGGTTTCAAATGTCTTTTTTTGTATTTGTCGTTGTGTTATCTGCGGGTGCGGCTCCAGACAGCCTCTTGCGGTAGGCATCCATCCGCTTTTTCCACGCTTTCCGTTTTGCCTTCTCTGCGGCTGCCTTGCGCTCCAGGTACTCGTCGTACCGTTTTTCCAGATAGTTGTCTGCCATAACGATATTAATTGTCAATTGCCAAGGGTGGGCAGTGACGGTTATTGCATTCCGCCCCTTGTGTTTCCCGTAGCGAAGATACACAAAAAATCAGAATATCCCTTCCCGCCGCAGTGAAGGTCGGGAATGAAGTGTAAGACGGCAGGTATGATGCTATGCCGGGTCGGAGGGATGGTCTTGGGGAGAACCCCGTTTCCCGCTCCGGTGCGTGAGGTGGAATAAAAAAGACCGCTGGCAGGGTGCTGCGGTCTGTGGCTCTGGGGGAGTTTCCTTTGAGCGGAAAACGGGGTTCGAACTCACACTGATTTTTCGTCCTCAGGGACTCAAAATCAGCGCGAGTGTTCCGCGCCTTTTTGTATCCTCCCCGGCCCTCCACAGGAGGGAGTAGAAGGTCTTGGGGAGAACCCCGTTTCCCGCTCCGTTGCGTGAGGTGGAATAAAAAAGACCGCGGGCGGTGTGCTGCGGTCTGTGGCTCTGGGGGAGTTTTCTTTGAGCGGAAAACGGGGTTCGAACCCGCGACCTTCGGCTTGGGAAGCCGACGCTCTACCAACTGAGCTATTTCCGCGAAAATTTTTTACCTTTGCGGCATGTGGACTGCAAATATATGAATTTAAATTTATTTATCGCTAAAAAAATAAAGGGACGTGGGGTAAGTTCTACCGGCAATGCAATCGCATGTGTGTCGGTGGCTATCAGCATAGGAGTGATACTGATGGCGGTAGCGATATCTGAAGGATTCAGGAAAGAGATTGGCAAAAGGGCCGTGGGCTTTACCGGCGAGATTCTGATGACTGTACCTGGAATGGATTATATGAACGATATATATCCTTTGAAGGCTGATTTGTCGTATCTTCCGGAGATAGAGAATATTCCGGAAGTACGATCGGTGAGTGAGGCGGCTTACAAGCCCGGTATGATAAAATCAGACAGGGATGTGCACGGGGTGATGTTCAAGGGAGTGGATTCGACGTACTCCCTGGATTTTTTCGCGGATTTTCTGACCGAGGGTTCGCTTCCGGATTTCTCCGGGAAAAGGATGAGTGACGAGGTGCTTATATCCAAGAGGCTTGCAACCATGTTGGGACTGAGGACGGGAGAGAGTATGACGGTGTATTTCATCGGAGAGCAGGTGAGGGCACGGAGACTCACAGTCACCGGCCTGTACGACATACAGCTGGAGAATCTGGACGAAAAACTGGCTCTGATGGACATCCGTCAGATACGCAGGCTGAACGGCTGGGAGGATCATGAGTCGTCCTGTCTGGAAATAACTCTGGGCGGAGACGGAAGCCGGGGGGCGGAACGGACGAGAAACCGGGTCTATGACGAGATAGGGGAGATAATAATGGAGAGGGACATTACTGCAGACGCTCCTGTAGTGGTGAGCAGGATAGACGAGATTTATCCCGGGCTGTTCGACTGGCTGGCTCTGCTGGACCTCAATGTGCTGGTGGTGATGGTGCTTATGATGGCGGTGGCCGGCTTCAACATGATTTCCGGTCTGCTGATTATCCTCTTCGAGCGCATTTCCATGATAGGTCTGCTCAAGTCCTTGGGCATGAGGACTTCTGATATCTGTAAGGTGTTTGTCTACAGAGGCGGTGCGATAGTTCTCAGGGGTATGCTGTGGGGCAATGCTGTGGCTCTTCCGCTGTTGGCGGTGCAGAAGTGGTTCAAGCCGTTTACTCTGAATCCTGTAAATTATTTCGTCAATTTCGTGCCCGTGGATTTGAACCTGCTGCATATCATAGCTGTGGATGTCGCAGCTTTCGTTCTGATGCTGCTGATTATGGTGATCCCGTCGCTGTTCATTGCCCGGGTATCACCTGACCGGACCATAAGGGTAAGTTGAAAATATCTGTGTTTTTACAATGAATTATACTGGGATTATAATCGGGCTCTGCACTTTTTTGGTAATAGGACTTTTTCATCCTATAGTCATAAAAGCGGAGTATTACTTCGGCAAACGCTGCTGGTGGGTATTTCTGCTGGCCGGTCTCGGGGCTGCGGCAGGTTCTCTTTTTATAGACAACATCATCCTTTCTACCCTGACAGGAGTAGTGTCATTTTCCTGTTTCTGGTCAATTCTGGAACTTTTCGAACAGGAGAAGCGGGTGGAGAAAGGCTGGTTCCCGCGCAATCCAAGGCGGAAAAGGTAGGGCTTACCTGAGTTCGGACAGTTTGCCGATGTCGGTGATGACGGCATCCGGGGGAGCGCTTATGCAGCATACCGGATGTTCTTCGGCTATATCCAGATAGAAGTCGATAACGGAAAATATTTCCGGCCAGGGACGGAGCAGCTGCAGGGCAGTGGGGGTGAGGATGTGTATGCCGCTGAAGGCGAGTGGGGTGCATCCGGGCATGGCGTGGGGGTCTGCAGGAACAGGGCCTTGGACCGGTGTTCGGGAGGCAGAACCTGTGCTTTTGAAAATCCCTTTGGCAGGATGTACCCATCCGCGGAGCATCCCGTCGGAATCGGCAAGGAGGTATCGCGATGCTCTCCTGTCGCTCACGAGAAGGGCGGCGGCGGGATTTTTAGCATTGTCAGCAATCTTGTTGAAAAAGGCTCCTGGATCTATCCCTTCGGTTATGATATCCACATTGTGCACCAGCACCGGCTCATCGCCTATCAGGCCGGACATGACCGCATGGCGGATGCCGCCTCCGGTGTCGCGCAGCAGGTCCCGTTCGTCCGAGAACTCCACTTCCAGCCCGAAGCCTCCGTGGGAGCGGACAAAGTCCTCCAGCATGTCTGCAAAATGGTGGACATTGATGACTGCGCGTGTGAAACCGGCTTCGCGCAGCCTGACCATCAGTCTCTGTATCATGGGCACTCCTTCGAACGGAACCAGGGCCTTGGGCATCCGGTCTGTCAGTGGACGGAGCCGTGTGCCCAGTCCGGCCGCAAGTATCATTGCGGTCCGCGGAGCGGGTGAGCAGGCATTCATCGTATCACCTCCCTCTCCAGATTCTGCTCGCGGTGAATGAGCACCGCATGCAGTTTCCCTGTGCTCCCGTATTTTTCTTCAAGGTGGTCTGCGAGCCTCTCTGCGAAATATACCGAGCGGTGCCGGCCTCCGGTGCATCCGAAGGAGAACATCAGGTCCGTGAATCCCCGTTCCAGATAGTTGTCCACATGCATGTCGGCCAGGGCTGCCGTGTGCCGGGCAAATTCCTCAGTCTCGGGGTATCCCTTCAGAAAATCAATTACAGGAGCATCCAGTCCCGTCATCCCGCGGTACTCGGGCAGCCTGCCCGGATTGGGAACCCCACGGCAGTCGAATACGTAGCCTCCTCCGTTTCCGCTGTCGTCTTCGGGGATACCTTTTTTATATGAGAAACTGAAAATGCGTACCATCAGCCGTCCGTCCTGACGTGGCTGCCTGTGTCCGTACAGGGGAATAAGTCCTTCGAGAATCCGGCAGAGACAGGGATACTCCGGGAATGTGCCGGAGGCAAAAAGCTCCTGCAGGTTGTCCATGGCATACGGGATGCTCTCGAGGAAATGCGGCTTCCGTTCGAACATCCCCCTGAACCCGTAGGCTCCCAGTACCTGAAGCGTCCTGAACAGGACGAACTGTCTCAGGTCGGTCAGGAAATCCTTCCGGCGCACTACGGCATAGTGCGACTGCGCCTCGAGGTAGGCTTCGGTCAGTTCCTCTTTGAGCTGTGGAGAGTAACGGGCCTTTGCCTGCCAGACGAAGGAGGCCAGGTCGTAGTGTACCGGTCCCATTCTTCCTCCCTGGAAGTCGATGAACTTCATGCCGCCCTCCGGCGTGATCATGATGTTTCGCCCTTGGAAATCACGGTACTGGAAATTCTCCGAGCAGCATACCAGCAGGCGGTCGCATAACCTGCGGAAGTCTTCCTCCAGCTCCATTTCATCGAATTCCAGGCCTGAAGGCTTCAGGAAACAGTATTTGAAATAGTTGAGGTCGAACATGACCGATGTCCTGTCGAAATACCGGACCGGCCCGCACTGCGAGAAATCCATCCCGGATGCTCCTACGTACTGGAACGCGGGCAGGGTCTCAATGGCCGTACGCAGCAGCGCCTTTTCTTCCTGTGAGTAGCTGCCGCTTTTCCGTCCTGCGGCTACGGCATCGAAGAGGGTGGTGTCTCCAAGGTCCTCCTGCAGGTAGACTGTCCTGTCTTCGCTTACTGCCAGTATCTCCGGTACCGGCAGCCCGAGGTGTGAAAAATGCCTGTCGAGGTAGAAGAATGCCTCATTTTCCCGAAGGTCGGTGCCGACGGCTGCGATGCAGCTGCCTCCATCCCAGATTATCCTGAAATACTGGCGGTTGCCTCCGGACGAGGGCAGGGGGGTGATGCTGTACTCTCTTGCACGTGAGTATCTCTCGAAGAGTGACTTTATTCTTTCCATTGTAACGGCAAATTTAGGAAAATAATTTCTAAGTAGCGTTACCCCCAAAAAATGGTTAACCCGAGTACGGAAAATACCAATTTGTGGTGATTGTCCGGGTATGCGGACGACAGTACTTTTGCACCCGGATTTTAAAAGCATAGCAGAATGAAAGTACGGATAATGGTGATGGCTGTCATGGTGATAGCCTCAATGACAACAGCAGGGGCCAATACCGCTGGAAGTACCCGGGACCAGGCTTCGGAAGTGGCTGACAGCACCAAGGCTGAAAGCGGGTGGCAGAAGGCTTTTTCGAGGCTGACGGTGGGAGGATACGGAGAGGCGGTAGGTACCTATAACTTTTACAGTGACAATGTCTACCGCTACCAGTTTCCGGACAGCTACCGCGACTCGAAGGGGCATGCCCGTTTTGACCTGCCGCATGTGGTGTTGATGCTGGGCTATGATTTCGGCAAGGGATGGACGATGGGTGCGGAGATAGAGTTCGAGCACGGAGGGGTAGAGGCTGCTGTGGAAATGGAGAATGAGGAGGCGGGTGAATTCGAGAGGGAAATAGAGAGGGGTGGAGAGGTGGCTCTGGAACAGTTCTGGATACAGAAGGAGTTCATGCCACAGCTCAATCTGAGGATGGGACATATAGTGGTGCCTGTCGGCGCGACGAACAATAAGCATCTTCCTACGGAGTTCTTTACGGCCTACCGTCCCGAGGGAGAGAATACCATATTTCCTTGTACATGGCACGAGACGGGTATCAGCCTCTGGGGACGGGCCGGTGACTGGAGGTACGAGGTACAGCTGTTGCCCGGACTCAACTCAGTGTTCTTCAGCAGTTCGGAGTGGATACACGGAGGCTCTGCATCTCCTTACGAGTTCAAGCCGGCCAATCATCTGGCCGGGGCTTTCAGGGTGGACAATTACTCTGTGAAGGGGCTTCGTCTGAGTTTGAGCGGCTATGTCGGAAACAGCTTCAACAATGATATCGTAACCGAGGAGCGCTCCCGCTATGCCGGTGTCAAGGGTACGGTGATGATAGGGGCTTTCGACTTCGAGTATCAGGGGCATGGCCTGGTGGTCAGGGGCAACTATGACTACGGCTATCTTAAGGACGCTCAGCTGATAGGTGCGTGGAACAGCTCTTCAATGAACAGTACCGAGTCTCCCTACAGGCATACCCTGGTAGGCGAGGCTGCGATGGCCGGCGGTGTCGAGGCGGGTTACGATATTTTCTCCGCCGTGCAGAAGCTCTCCGGCAAGCAGAAATTCTATGTGTTCGGACGTTACGAGTATTACGACTCCTACATTCCCGCTGCGGCCACTACGGACTACCCCTGGACGGACAAACATCGTATCGCTGTGGGTGTAAACTATTATCCTATAGACGAGATTGTCATAAAGGCCGAGTATTCGCACCGTTTCCTCAAGAGTTCGTACATAGATGAGCCTTCGGTGTCTATAGGCATAGCCTACGCAGGCTTTTTCAAGTAAGAAGTAAGGCATACATAGTAATAAACAAATAAACAGAAGAAAAGATGAAAAAGTTAATCTATCTGGCGGCAGCCGCGGCAGTACTTGCCGGTGCTGTGTCATGTAATGAAAACGGCCGTGAGACTGTTGGCGACAATCCTTACGAAGAACAGTTTTCAGTTATAGCCGGCCGCTTCGTGAACGAAACGGTAATCCCGACTTACAATGCGCTTTCCACTTCAACGGACGAGCTTGAGAAACTTCTGCAGGCCCTGAAGGAGGAGGATGCGACACAGACTGACCTGCAGGCCGCCTGCGACAAGTTCCTCGAGGCCCGCGCATGGTGGGAAAAGAGCGAGGCATTCCTTTTCGGTCCTGCCACTGACTTCGGTGTGGACCCTCACATCGACTCATGGCCTCTGGATGTGGATGCCCTGAACATGGCTCTCGGTAATACAGATCAGATCAACGCCATGGCCGGCGAGGGGGGAGACCAGTTCGCCGGTGACAATCTCGGCAACACCGTCCTCGGCTTCCACGGTATCGAGTATATCCTATTCGAGAACGGTGCTCCCAAGAACCTGGCTGACATTGACCCTCTCCATATCATCTATGCCGCAGCTGTGGCAGGAGATCTCCGCAACCGCTGCTGGCAGATGGAACTCGGATGGGCCGGTGAGGGCAATGTCCCTGACGAGCGTTTTGACAAAGTGGCCAACCAGCTGGAACTTCCCTATACGGTCAACAGCGGCTCCTATTCGTACGGTGAGAATATGCTCAATGCCGGCAAGGCAGGCAGTTCCTACAGCAGTATGACAGCAGCTATGGAGGCCATTATCGACGGCTGCAAGACCATAGCCGACGAGGTGGGCACCATGAAGATCGGCAAGCCCTATTCCGGAGAGGATATCCACTACATCGAGTCTCCCTACAGCCACAAGTCAATACAGGACTTCTATGACAACATCATCAGCATACAGAGTGTCTATATGGGCGGCATTGAGGGCAACCGTGATGAGGCCAACTCTCTCCACGGTTTCCTTGCAGAGCACAACAAGACTGTGGATGATGCGGTAATGGCTGCAATTGACAATGCCCTGGCTAAAATACAGGCCATGAAGGCTCCTTTTGTGGACAATATCAGCGATCCTTCGGCCGGTGAGGCCAGCGAGGCATGCAAGTCTCTCGATGAGGTTCTCGGGCAGGCCAAAGAAGCAGTACGCAATGTGGAGTAAAGCGGGAAACAAAAGAGTATGAAAACTATAAGCTTGGCCGTATTGGCATCAGCCGCAGTCCTTGCACTGGCGGCCTGCACCGAAACCCCGGGCGGTAAAGATCCTGACAACGGCGGGGATACGGATATCAATCCCGAGGTCTATGCCGGAGGGGTTCTGGGAACGACATTCAATACATCCGCTTCGGCATTCGAGGATCCGACACCGGCAGTGGAGAACGCCGGTCTGACCGACCGTTTCAAATACGGAGAGTACTTCTTCGAACGTTCCTATACCCAGACCGCCGAGCCATTCGACGGCCTCGGTCCGCTCTACATCCGCAACTCCTGCCAGGCCTGCCATCCCGGCTACGGTCACGGAAAGAGGATGGAGCGCTACCGTTGGGACGATTGGGGCAACGGATATTTGCTGGTTGTCTACGACAAAAGCAACGATGCTTATCTGTCATCCCTGACCGGTATGCCCCAGACTGCGGCGGTAGAGCCGTTCAAGGCTCCCCTGGACGAGGACCAGATATCCATCCAGTGGCTTACGTACGTGGACGAGTGGGGCAACAAGTTCCCTGACGGAGAGACCTACGAACTCATTTATCCCGAGGTCACCATTCCGGAAAGCGCGTTCTACGTACCTATTCAGTCCGGCGGAAAGGACATTCCACATTCACAGGTGGGAGTGCGTCTGGAAACTACGATAGGCATCTATGGTACCGGTCTGCTGGACGCTATCCCCGATGATTCCCTCAAGGCCCAGTATGCCAAGGAGGAGGCCATGGGAATCCCTGTCAACCCGGCGTTTTTCGCCGGCGGGGAGTGGGTGAAGCAGTATTCCAACACAGTTCAGGGTGACGGCGAACAGCATCCCTTCCGTTTTACCTACGCTCTTTCCCGCGGAGCCCTGCAGGACGGTCCCGGAGCCAACGCCATCTGGAATATCACCAATGTCACCCGCAGCGACCGACGCTATCACTATATGACGGCAGCCTATGCCGCTACAGCCTCTCAGGACCCTGATGTCCAGGCAGGTTTCTACACTTTCCTGGATAACTTCGAGACCAGGTATCCCGAGGCCAAGGACAAATGGCGTACCGGCAACGTGGAGGAGGATATCTACAACTTCCTCATGGCCCAGGACCTGCCGGTAGAGATGACCGACGAGGAGTATACCGACCTGATGATATGGCATCGCGGACTGGCAGTACCTGCCGCCCGTAACCTGGATGACGAGGACGTGCAGCGCGGCCGTCAGCTCTTCCGCGAGATAGGCTGCGCCACCTGTCACCGTCCTTCATGGACGACAGGCCCGGACGAGTTCAACGATCCCAACAACTTTTTTGCCCGCGGTGACACCCAGCTGCCCAAGTATCCCAACCAGACCATCTGGCCTTATAGCGACCTCATCCAGCATCAGCTTTTCATGGAGAACGATATCCGCGGCGGATGGTGCCGGACCACGCCCCTCTGGGGTAGGGGGCTCTCACTGATCTGCTCCGGTCACAGTGACCGGCTGCATGATGCAAGGGCCCGAAACGTGATAGAGGCTATCATGTGGCACGGCAATTCGCAGAGCCACGCCCGTCAGTCGGTGGAGAAGTTCCGCGAACTGAGCAAGGAGGACCGCGATGCCGTTGTCAAGTTCATCGATGCAATTTAGTAAATTGGACAGGATTTTAAAATACACCGCATTCGGGTCAGCTGCAGTGCTGACCCTTATTCTCATTCTCGCTACCGTGCTGGAGAAATCCCTCGGCAGCGGGATTGTTTTTGGATACATTTACCGTTCGCCTGTATTTGCGGTTCTCTGGGCAGTTGCGGTGACAGCCTGCGCAGCTGTGATATCAAGAAGCAGGCAAAGGCTGCCCATGACAGTATGTGTCATGCACCTGTCATTCATATTCATTCTCGCCGGAGCCCTGGCCACTTTCATTGCGGGGGAAAAGGGGGCACTTCATCTCCGGTACGGTCAGGAGCCGGCAGATGTGTTTGTACGGCAGGACGGCTCGGAGGCCCGGATGCCGTTCGCGGTGTCGCTGGAGGAATTCAACGTGGATTTTTACCCTGGGACGCGGGCTCCGGAAGACTACTGCAGCAGCATCCGTTTCCGTGACGGGGAACGGGAGGAGGTGATGGAGGTGTCCATGAACAATATCTGCCGTTACCGGGGTTACCGTTTCTATCAGGCTTCATACGATTCGGACCTGGAGGGAACGACCTTGGCGGTGAGCCGTGACCCATGGGGCATTGCCCTGACCTATACCGGTTTCATTCTTCTGTTGGGGAGCATGCTCGTGCATATGCAGAGTCCTTCCGGGGCCTTCCGGAGGGCTCTCAGGAAGGTTTCCCGAGGGATGGCCGTATGCTCTTCTGCAATTCTTCTGCTGTTGCCGGCATCCTGTTCCGACAGGACGGCTGCGGCCGGAGAATGCCCTCCACGGACTCTTCCTAAAGAACTTGCCCGTGAGTTCGGAAATCTGTACATCTATTACAACGACAGGGTGGCTCCGGTGCAGACCTTCGCACGGGAATTTACCCTGAAACTGACCGGCAGGGCCTCGTGGAAAGGACTTACACCGGAGCAGGTACTGGCCGGCTGGGTCTTCTATTATGACAGCTGGAAAGACGAGCCTATGATACGGGTCAAGGGTGCGGAAATGCGCTCTCTGCTTGGAGGGAGGTATGTCTCCATGATGGATTTCTTTACGGAAAACAATATTTACAAGCTTGGAGACGGGTATGCCTCTCAGAACGAGGCTCCGGCTCCTAAGGATGTCCTGAAAATGGATGACAGGTTCAATGTCCTCAGTATGACTGTCACGGGAGCTGCCCTGCGGCTTTTCCCATATAATGCGGAGGACGGAACGTTGAGGTGGTATGCCTCTACGGACGACCTGCCCTTCGATATGGAAAGCGGGGAATGGCTTTTTGTGCGCAAAGTCCTGTCCCTGATTCGGGAGGATGTGATGCTGGGAGACATGGAGGCTGCTTCGGAGGTAGTGGCCAAGCTGCGCAGGTGGCAGGAGGAGAAGGCAGGGGACGCGTTGCCTCCGGAGGCAGTGTGGAAAGCTGAGAAGCTGTACAATGCAGCGGACCGGATGCATCCTCTGGCGATGGGGACTCTTTTCATCGGGATCCTGCTTTTCGGCCTGACATGCGGAGGGATGATTTCCTCTCGGGCCAGAAGGCTCTCGCACAGGATTGTCGGCCCTGTGGCTGTATTCACGGGGATGATTTTCGTCTATATGACACTTCTGCTGGTTCTAAGGTGGACGGCCTCAGGGCATATTCCGATGAGCAACGGCTTCGAGACCATGATGATGATTGCCTGGTCCGCCTGTCTGCTATCTCTGGTTGCATTTAGAAAAGTGCCCGTAATCCAGCCTTTTGCAGTGCTTGTATGCGGGTTTGCACTGTTGGTGGCGTCAATAGGGGAGTCCGATCCCGGGATGACTTCCCTGATGCCGGTGCTGGCCTCGCCCCTGCTGTCGGTACACGTGGCTTGCATGATGGTGTCTTATGCCCTGTTCGGCCTGCTGGCTCTTAACGGCCTGACAGGAGTGATTGCAGGAGCTTCTCCGGCACCCCGGAGACTGGAGGCCGTCTCGGCCCTGGCTGATGTGGGAAGGCTGCTGCTGTATCCGGCGCTTTTCCTGCTGACAGCAGGGACTGTGATCGGTGCTGTCTGGGCCAATGTCTCGTGGGGGAGCTACTGGGCCTGGGATCCCAAGGAAGTGTGGGCGCTGATTACGATACTGGTCTATGCAGCAGCCCTTCACGGGCACTCCCTTAAACCTTTTGACCGTCCTCTGTTTTTCCATTGGTACACTCTGGCGGCGTTCCTTTGCGTGCTGGTAACCTATTTCGGAGTCAATTTTTTCCTGGGAGGAATGCATTCCTATGCCTAAAAATACCGGCATTCGGGAGGCAGAAAACAAAAATCCCCTATATTTGCACTCTTATGGACAGAAAAAGGTTAATGGACATACTGTGCGCATGCCTCATCATAACGATGTTGCCGTGCGCTGCTTATATTGTAAGAGGTATGTCCGGCCCCGGTATTCAGGCCGCTCCGTTCTTGCTTCAGGATACGGTTCCGCATCAGGATTCTGTCGTGATGGCTGCAGCAGATACCACAGACACTGCCGATACGGTGGTTCTGACGGAAAGGCAGCGCAGGCAGATGGAGCGTGACAGTGTAAGGAAGCGCAAAGATGCCTATCTGGACAGTGTGGCAGCCATAAAGCAGGCGGTCAAGGACAGTGCGCACCATGTGAGGGACAGTCTGAAATCCGTCCGTGACAGTATCCGCTGGTCCAAGCCGAGGGTGCTCGAGACCGGCTTTGTCCCCGACAGTCTGTATTATCGCAGAATCCTGACATGGAATACAGGACCTTATGTCAATGAGTACCGTCATGCTGACCTGGATACCACCTTCAACGACTGGTACACCGAGTATCCTTTCTACAAGGAGGACATCGATGCCGTGTACCTCGGCACGATAGGCTCTGCCACGCAGAATGTCAATTTTTTCCGCAGACACAGTTTTGACCGCTTCAAGGCGTACGCTCCGTATCTGACGTATTCCCATGTTCCCGAGACGATGCCTTTCTTCAACGTAAAGGCGCCTTATACAGAGCTTGCTTACTGGGGTACTCTGTTCGCTTTCAAGGAGAAGGAGGAAATCAATGTCCGTTTCCTGCACACTCAGAATATCACTCCGGAGCTCAATCTGTCAGTTCTGTTCCAGGGGTGGAAAGCTGCCGGTATGCTGAACAGGGAGGCTACAGCCAACAACTCCCTTGAGGTGGGGGCAAATTACCTCGGGCGCAATTATGTGGCTCATGCCGGACTGATACATCACAATATTACCAGAGAGGAGAACGGAGGTATACAGGATTCGTATATGGTCAGGGACACTACTGTGGACGGCAAGACCATCGGCATTAATCTTGAGGAAGCCCAGAACAAGCTTTCCCGGAATACGTTTTTCATTGACCATTCGTACAGTATACCGTTAGAGTCAAGAATAAGGCGTATGGAAAGAGCCATGGAAGAGGATTCCGTCTTTGCAGTTTCCGTGGACTCCGTGATGAATGCCAGGATGGAGGCTTATGAAAAAGCGATGGCGCAGGCAAGGACCGTGATGGACGAACAGGACTCTTTGTTAGCGTCTTCACCAGGTGATTCCATCCGCATGGCTGCAGACTCGATAAAGGCCGTAATGGATTCTATCCTTAAAATTCCGGCTCCGACACGCGACGGACTTCTTTCCGGTCTGGCGGACACAATGCTGTTCGGCAATATGGGAGAGGGTCCCATGCTTACTGTAGGGCATGTGGGGGAGGTGTCCCGCTATTACCGCTATTATACGGATGAAATAGGACTCAGCGATGAAGTGGGTCGCAATTTCTACAACAATATGTTCTATATCAACCCCACATCCTCGGCAGACTCCACGAGGGTGTTCACGGTTGACAACAAGCTGTTTTTCAAACTAAGACCCTGGGCCCGGGATGCCGTGGTGTCCGAAATAAGCGGAGGACTGGGCTATCAGTGGAACAGTATCTACGGGTTCAGGCCGGACATGTTCCTGTCCGGCAACAGAAATGTTCACCAGCATGATTTTTATGTGTATGCCGGTGCAGGCGGCCAGTACCGCAAGTATCTCAACTGGAGTGCCGATGCACGTTACAGCCTTCTCGGATATTTCCGTAACGATTTCGAAGTCAATGCCGGTGTAGACGTCTCTTTCTATCCGTTCAAGGACAGGACTGAACCTATTACTCTCAGCGGGCATTTCAATACCTCGCTCAAGGAGCCTGACTGGTTTTCGCAGCATTACTGGTCCAACCACTATGTGTGGGACAATGATTTCGGCAAGACTTCCACAACAAAGGTGGAGGCTACGCTCAGCATCCCCAAGTGGAGACTGGAGGCTTCTTTCGGTTATGCACTTGTAAACAACTACCTTTACCACGACACCCTCGGTATCGCCCGGCAACACACCGGCCTTATCAACGTAATGAGCGGTTACTTGCGGAAAGACTTCAAACTGTGGCTTTTCCATCTGGACAACAAAGTCCTCTTCCAGTTTTCCTCGGACAGGAATACACTTCCTCTGCCCATGCTCACCTTCCATATGAGATACTATATCGAACTGGAGGCGGTCAAGAACGTGCTGACAGTACAGTTGGGAGCAGATGCCACAATGAACACCGACTATTATGCGCCGGCATACAATCCGGCCTTGGGGACATTCCAGCTCCAGAGGCGGGAACTGATCGGCATGAACCCGTACATCGACGTCTTTCTCAATATGCAGTGGAAGAGAGTCAATATCTTCGTCAAGGTCATCAATGTAGGACAGGGATGGCCGGATGGAGGAATGATGTTCTCTGCCTACCACTATGTGAAGCCGTATCGTGGATTCAAGGTAGGTATCCACTGGCCTTTCTATATTGAGTAGGACTGAGACGGTATGAGAACAGCGGCAAAGACAGCCATATCGATTGCAGTGATTTTTCTCGCTGGCTGTGTCCTCCGGATCTGGGAGGGCGCCCGGCCTGCATTTACGGTTACATCCCTCACGCCTGCAAGGGATTCGCTAACGGCCTGTATCAATATCAGGAGCGGAATGTACACTTCACGTGGCTTTATGACAGGGTTCCAGTATACCATGCTTACCGGAATGGCCGATACCCTCGGGCTGGATATAGGTTTCTCTGGTGTATATGACCGTAAGGACTGCTGGCAGATGCTGTCGGACAGCCTCGTGGATATTGTGGCTGTAAATGTTTCTGACACAGTGCCTGACAGGTATGCCGACGAGGTTGTGACGACCATGCCGTTCATGGATTATGCCTGGGCAGTACGGAAGTCGGACCACAGTCTGCTATGGAATCTCAATCTGTGGCTCGGGACTGTGACAGGCATGCCGGAATACGGACTTATGGTGAGCCGTTTTTTCCGTTCCTACAGTCTGCGGCCGTATCTGGAGGCAGGAACCATGACAGACCGGATTTCGCCTTATGATGAGATAGTCAAGGCAAACAGTATTCTGCTTGGTTGGGACTGGAGACTGCTCTCTGCTGTGATTTTCAAGGAGTCGCGGTTTTCCGTAGGTGCCCGTTCGCGTCGCGGGGCAGTCGGGCTTATGCAGGTGATGCGTTCTACGGCAGCGGTTTACGGCATAACTGACCTTTTTAATCCGGAGAACAACATCAAGGCCGGGACCATGCATCTGAGGCAGATAGAGAGGCGTTACCAGAAGATGGGTTTCGATTCGGTAAATGTGGTGAAGTTCACACTTGCCGCGTACAATGCCGGCGAGAGCAGGATAGAGGACTGTATCAATTTTACTCTCGACCAGGGCCGTGACTTTACGGACTGGGAGACAGTGGCGGCGACCATTCCAATGATGGCTGAGCATGAATACGTTGAGGAGGCGGATTTTCTCCGTCACGGAAGGTTCAGGGGTAGGGAGACAGTCCAGTATGTCAGGGACGTTCTGTCAAAATATGAGGAATACCTTACAGTTGTAGCTACATCTCCTCCATGGGAGTGGGTGCGGTGACAGTCACAGGTTCTTTCCGTGTAGGATGGAGAAAAGTTACCTGACGGGCGTGCAGACTGATGCTGCCGTCCGGATTGGAACGTCTCGCACCATATTTCAGGTCGCCTTTGATGGGGCAGCCGATGGATGCGAGCTGGCAGCGGATCTGATGGTGGCGGCCGGTGAGCAGTTCAACTTCTACAAGAAAATAATTTTTAGTAGGACGCAGCAGGCGGTACCGCAGCAGAGCTTCCTTTGCGCCTGGCTTTGGCAGCGGATGGCTGTAGGACTTGTTCTGCTTTTCGTTGCGGGTGAGCCATGTGTGAATTTCTCCTTCCGGGGGGACGGGGGCGTTTTCCACCAGGGCCCAGTATATTTTCCCTGCATTCCCTTCCCTGAAGGCTGCTGAGAGGCGGGTCAGGGCCTTGGATGTCTTGGCCAGGATGACGGCCCCGCTGACAGGACGGTCGAGGCGGTGCGGAACTCCGAGGAACACCTGCCCCGGTTTGCCGTCCCGGAGTGCTATAAAGGCCTTGAGCTTTTCGACAAGAGGCTCGTCACCGGTCTTGTCGCCCTGGACTATCTCCCCGGGGCGCTTGTTCAGTACCAGAACGTGGTTGTCCTCGTACAGGATGCGGGAGACGATGTCTTCCGTTTCCTCGGGGGAGAGTGTCCTGTATGACTGCCCTGTGGTGTCTGCCGTACTAATACTGCTCTTCGTCATTTGGGAAACTGCAGGATTTGACGTCTTCTATGTACTGGCGGAAAGCGTTCAGACTGATGTCGTGAAGGTCTGCATAGCGGCGCAGAAACCTGGGGGAGAACTTTGTAGTCAGTCCGAGCATGTCGTGCATTACGAGCACCTGTCCGTCTACATATCTGCCTGCTCCGATTCCGATAACGGGAATCTTGAGTGTATCGGCTACTTTCTTTCCGAGCATGGCCGGTATTTTTTCAAGTACGAGAGCGAAGCATCCTGCATTCTCAAGAGCCACTGCGTCCTGCAGCAGCCTTTCCGCCTCGTCCTCCTCCTTTGCCCTTACGGCGTATGTGCCGAATTTGTGGATGGATTGTGGGGTCAGGCCAAGGTGTCCCATTACGGGAATCCCGGCGGAGAGGATGCGCTCGACGGACTCGAGTATTTCCATTCCCCCCTCTATTTTCACTGCATCAGCCTCAGATTCTTTCATGATACGGATGGCGTTGCTTACGGCCATCTTGGAGTTGCCCTGGTAGGATCCGAAAGGCATGTCCACCACTACTAACGGGTTCTTTACGGCCCTGGTCACGCTTTGGGCATGGTAGATCATCTGGTCTACTGTAATAGGGATTGTGGTTTCATGGCCGGCCATTACGTTTGCTGCCGAGTCTCCGACGAGTACTACGTCAATTCCTGCCTCGTCCACGATGCGGGCTGCAGTGTAGTCGTATGCTGTGAGCATGGCTATTTTCTCACCATGCTGCTTCATTTCCAATAGCTTGTGGGTGGTCATCACCCTTACTTTGCCTTCTGTTGACATGTCTTTGCCTGTTTCTTGTATGGTTTGGATCTGCAAAGGAATACAATAATTATTACAATTCCAATATGACATGTTGTCAGTTTTCAGTATTTGGCATAATCTTAGATGAAGAGTGTTTCGACCGCTTGAAAATCAGGCGGCGGCTATTGTGAAAAAAATTAAAAAATATAAGAATTATGGGAAAGATTATCGGTATAGACCTTGGAACCACCAACTCCTGCGTAGCAGTGATGGAAGGTAACGAGCCCACTGTGATTATCAACAGTGAGGGAAAGAGGACCACTCCTTCGGTAGTGGCATTTACGGACAACGGCGAAAGGAAGATCGGCGACCCCGCCAAGAGGCAGGCGATCACCAATCCCAACAAGACCATCTTCTCTATCAAGAGATTCATGGGTGAGCCTTATGACAGAGTCCAGGACGAGATATCCCGCGTGCCTTACAAGGTAGTGCGCGGCGACAACGGTACTGCACGTGTAGACATCGACGGCCGTCTCTATTCTCCCCAGGAGATTTCGGCAATGATCCTGCAGAAGATGAAGAAGACAGCAGAGGACTATCTGGGACAGGAGGTTTCGGAGGCTGTCATCACAGTGCCCGCCTACTTCAGCGACTCGCAGAGGCAGGCTACCAAGGAGGCCGGTGAGATCGCCGGACTGAAGGTAAAGCGTATCATCAACGAGCCTACCGCAGCTGCACTGGCATACGGTATGGACAAGAAGAAGAACGATATGAAGGTGGCTGTCTACGACCTCGGCGGCGGTACATTCGATATATCGATTCTCGAGCTCGGCGACGGAGTCTTCGAGGTCAAGTCCACAAACGGTGATACACACCTCGGCGGTGATGACTTTGACCACAGGATCATCGACTGGATGGCAACCGAGTTTATGAATGACAATCCGGGTGTGGACCTCAGAAAGGACCCTATGGCCCTGCAGAGACTGAAAGAGGCAGCAGAGAAGGCCAAGATCGAGCTTTCAAGCCAGACTTCCACTGAGATCAACCTGCCTTATATCATGCCTGTGGACGGTGTGCCCAAACATCTGGTAAAGACACTTACCAGGGCTAAGTTCGAGCAGATATGCGACGACCTGATCCAGAGGACTATCGAGCCTTGCCGCAAGGCTGTATCGGATGCCGGCCTGAAGGTATCCGACATAGATGAGGTACTGCTCGTCGGAGGTTCTACACGTATCCCTGCCATCCAGCAGACCGTGGAGAAGTTCTTCGGAAAGGCTCCCAACA
>DVIL01000028.1 GCA_018711305.1 Candidatus Coprenecus stercorigallinarum | reverse complement strand
CGAAACTCGTTCCTGACAGATTCCCTGGGCAGACAGATTTTCCCGGAACGGCTGCACATCGCCGACAACCCCCACATTCCCGGACGTACCGGTTCAGGATATTTCGACAGCGAAGGCGTTGCTACCTCTCCCATCGACATCATCAGGGACGGAAAGATATGCACCTACTTCCTCAACACCTACTTTGCGAACAAGCTCGGTATGCAGCGGACCATTGAGGACGCATTCGCCGTATACTTCCCTGAGAACTCAGGAAAGGGTCTGGACGACATTATCCGGCAGACGGGCACCGGCATCCTGATCACCGGGTTCAACGGAGGCAACAGCAACCCCGTTACCGGCGACTTCTCATACGGCATCGAGGGGTGGTACTTCGAGAACGGAGAACGCCTCTATCCCGTCAAGGAAATGAATCTCACAGGGAATTTTATCTCCCTTTGGGCCAATAACCTGTTCATAGGCAACGACCCCATAGAATTCATGCAGTGGCAGATTCCTACACTGGCTTTCGAAGGGGCTGATATAAGCGGAATATAAAATGAGACAACCTGGACTACTAATATCCTTCATCCCGGTCATCCTTCTGATGGCTCTGATTGTTATCGGAGTGACCGTGTTCGGAGCGGACATAACAGGAGGCGCCTCCCAGGTAGCCCTGCTGCTGGCCGCCCTGACGGTCATCGGGATTTCTTTATTCTACCTCAGAATACCCTGGTCCCGGCTTGAGGCCGGTATCACCGACAACCTCAGCAAGACCGGACCGGCAATCTTCATCCTGCTGATGATAGGCGCCCTGACATCCACCTGGATGCTTTCGGGAGTCGTGCCCACCCTCATATACTACGGGATGAAACTCATAAGCCCCAAGATTTTCCTGTTAGTGGTATTCCTGCTGACGGCCATAGTCTCGGTTCTTTCCGGCAGCTCGTGGACAACTATCGGCACTATAGGGGTCGCGATGATGAGTGCGGGGACCATGCTGGGTATCTCCGAGGGCTGGCTGGCCGGCGCCATCATCTCAGGAGCCTACTTCGGGGACAAGCGTTCACCCATGTCCGACACCACCAACCTCGCATCATCCGTTGCGGGAGTAAGCCTCTACAAGAACATCAACTACCTGCTGTACACCAACATGCCGTCTTTTATCATCTCAGGCATAGTGTTCACCATCGTAGGCTTCACATACGCACCTTCTTCGGAACTGGACCTGAGTGCCCAGTACGCCAGCCTCTCCTCGGCCTTCGTAATCAGCCCATGGCTGCTGCTCATCCCCTGCCTGACAATCTTCATGATATACAAGAAGATACCCCCTTTCATCACCCTCCTGGTCTCAGCCCTGCTGTCCGGTATCATAGCATTCTTCGTCCAGCCTGAGCTTATCGCACAGATCTGCGGAGACGGAAGGGGATTCAGGGAGTTCGTCTACTTCCTCTACCAGTCCATGGCCGCGGATGTCACGGTATCTACCGGAGACCCGATGCTGGACACCCTGGCCTGCACCTCGGGAATGTCCGGTATGCTCGGCACCATCTGGCTCATCCTGTGCGTGATAGTATTCGGCGGAGTAATGGAGGCCTCTGGCATGATAGAAGCCCTCACAGCCAGGATCATTTCCGGCCTGAAAAGCGCGGTACAGCTCGTCTCAGCCACCGTTGCCTCAGGTATCTTCTGTAACCTGGTGCTCTCCGACCAGTACATGTCCATCATCGTACCCGGAAAAATGTTTGCGGAAGCCTACCGCAAGCGCGGCTATGCACCGGAACTGCTCAGCCGCAGTCTCGAGGATTCGGCCACGGTGACATCCGTACTCGTGCCCTGGAACACCTGCGGAGTGGTGCAGTCCACCGTCCTCGGAGTGGCCACCCTCACCTACCTCCCCTACTGCATCTTCAACCTGCTGTCTCCCCTGATGTCCATAACCGTAGCGGCCATAGGCTGGAAGATACACAGACTAAGCGATAACAATCAGACAAACAATAATACCAACGACAATGAAAATCAGTGACAAGAAAGTTGTAGCACTCACCTACACCCTCACAGTTGACGGCCAGGTGGCCGACCAGACCACGGAAGACCGTCCCCTCGAATTCATCTTCGGCATGGGCTATCTACTGCCCAAGTTCGAGGAGAACATAGCCGGCAAGGAGCCCGGTGACACATTTGAGTTCACCCTCACTCCTTCCGAAGGCTACGGCGAGCACAACCCCGACATGATAGTCGAGCTGCCCAAGCACATCTTCGAAGTGGACGGAAAGATTCAGGAAGGCCTCCTCACAGTCGGCAACATGATACCGATGATGAACCAGCAGGGCGGCGTAATGCACGGCAAAGTCCATGAAGTCAAGGACAACAGCGTCATGATGAACTTCAACCATCCCATGGCCGGCAAGACCCTCAACTTCACAGGCAAGATCCTCACAGTCCGCGACGCCACCGAGCAGGAACTGACCGAAGGCCTGCACGGAGAGTTCAAGCAGAGCTCCTGCGGAGGCGGATGCTCCTCCTGCGGCGGGGACTGCTGCGGCGGCTGCGAGTAAGCACGCATTATAAAACGGGCTGCATTTTTCACCTCCTTGTG
This sequence comes from Candidatus Coprenecus stercorigallinarum, assembly GCA_018711305.1. Taxonomy (GTDB): domain Bacteria; phylum Bacteroidota; class Bacteroidia; order Bacteroidales; family UBA932; genus Coprenecus; species Coprenecus stercorigallinarum. The sequence continues at coordinate 32,923 of DVIL01000028.1, read as the reverse complement.
AGACCTCGAAAAATGCAGCCCGTTTTTTTGGCCAAAACTCCGCAACTACCGCAGATTCAGAATCCGTTACGCAGGAATTCCCGCAGGTCGAGATGTATAATGCCGTTATAATCACTCCTTTTGACGAGAGGTGTCATTGATATTACATACTTGGGATAATTGTCATTGATATTCTCAAGACTGCCGAACTCCCGCTGTCTCGTACTGTCATCCGCTATGATATATGCAACCTGAACATACCGCCTGTCGCCGGTTCCGGTACAGACGAAATCCACCTCACCTGCCCTCAACTGACCGACATGCACTTTGTACCCCATATGAATCAGATGCAGGTACACGACATTCTCAATTACTTTCTCCATATCTGATTCCCGCTCTCCTCCGGCAATCATATTCCTCAAACCGACATCTCCGAAGTAGAGCTTGTCATTGGATTCCAGTATCTTTTTGCCATGCAAATCGTATCTGCGCACAGATGCCACAAGATAAGCCTCACGAAAATAATCCAGATACACCGACACAGTTTTGGCCGAGACATCCTGACCACAGCTTTTAAGATAGTTGCTGATATTGTTTATTGAATTGAGTTTGCCGGTCGTATCTGCGAAAAATCTAATCAGATTGTTGAGAAATGTAATGTTCCTTATGCTATGCCGTTCAATAATATCCTTAAGCATAATGGTATTGAACACCCCGGCAAGGTACTCCGACACCATATCCTCATCTTCAAGTCCAGTCTGCCTCAGCCCCGGCAACCCCCCGTAACAGAGATATTGCCTGAGAGAATCCTCTGTATCCGCCAATTTGTGAAATTGAAGAAACTCATTGTATGTCAAGGGCTGCACGAACACCTCCTGATAACGTCCTCCTATCAGCGTTCCAAGTTCACCGGAAAGCATCGTGGAATTGCTGCCAGTAATAATAATGTCCGCGTTATCCTCAAGACGGTAACTTCTGACACTCTTCTCCCAGCCGTCGATTTCCTGTATCTCGTCAACGAGAATGTAATTGTGCCGGTCTGCCGCAAAACGGCTGTCAATATATTCGTTGAGTTCTGAGGACGTCTTTATATTGTCAAACTCCTTTTTCTCCTTATTGACATATATGATATTAGCCTTGTCGTCAGCTATATGTCTATTGATAAAATCCCTAAGGACGAAACTTTTACCGACCCGTCTCTGACCAGTCAGGACGATTATCTGGCGCTTGCCAAGCCACGCATCCAGCTTATGCGCATAGTATTCTCGCGTAATTACAGATTTACCCATAATTCATAATTTTACACAAAAATACAATTTTATTTCTTATAGGAAATAAAATATGCAGAAGGGTCAATAGTGTGAGTATGTATCTCGGCATATGCTGTTGTATGGTGTGTCAACGGGACAATATCTGTTCGGCAGCACGGACACCGTCGATAGCGGAGGAAACTATGCCTCCGGAGTAGCCTGCCCCCTCCCCGCACGGGTACAGGTGTGGAAGACCTATGTGCTGCAGGGTCTGAGGGTCACGTGGCAGACGGACCGGAGAGGAAGTGCGGGACTCCACGGCAAGGAGGAGGGCTTCTGCGGTATAATAGCCGCGCAGCTTGCGGTCGAATGCCGGGAAGGCCTTCCGCAGACGGCCGGTGACGAAGTCAGGCAGCACCTCATTGAGGTCTGAAGCAAATGCTCCCGGGGCATAGGACGTCCGGGGCAGTGCCGTGACAACGGACTTGCCCTTGCGGCTTTTGACAAAATCGGTCATGCGCTGGGCCGGAGCGCGGAAGGAGCCGGAGACGGTATAGCAGCGGCGCTCCACTTCGTGACGGAAGTCCAGCATGGCCTCGGCAGCCCCGGCTTCACTGCCAATGCCTGCCGGGCGTGAGCCATGACGCCGAAGGAAATCCGCGACATCCTGCGGTTCTACCGAAGTGACGATACCTGCGTTGGCCCAGCGGGAATTTCGCTGCGAGTTTGACATGCCGTTGGTGACCACAGTGCCCGGCTCGGTCGAGGAAGGCACGAGGATGCCTCCCGGACACATGCAGAAGGAGAATACCCCGCGACCGTCCACCTGTTCCACCAAAGAGTATTCGGCGGCAGGTAGCCAGGGCATGCGCGGGCCGTGGTACTGCGCCCGGTCGATCAGTTCCTGCGGATGCTCGGCCCTGACTCCGAGGGCAAAGCCCTTGGCCTCCACCGCCCAGCCCTTGCCTATGAAGAGCCGGTAGATGTCCGAGGCGGAGTGTCCGGTGGCCAGGATGACCTCCGGAGCCTCGAATACGGAGCCATTGTCACAGAGCACCTTCCATCCTCCGCCGTGAGTCTGCTGAAGGTCGGTGACGCGGCAGGAAAAATGGTATTGTCCCCCGCATTCCTCTATATGAAGGCGCATGGCCTCGACTATGGCGGGGAGACGGTCACTGCCTATATGGGGATGGGCGTCAATCCGGATCATGGGGTCGGCGCCGAAATCCGCAAAAGTTTTCAGGACAGCACCGACATCACCCCGCTTGTTGGAACGGGTATAGAGCTTGCCGTCCGAGAATGTTCCGGCCCCGCCCTCCCCGAAACAGTAGTTGGAGTCCGGGTTGAGACCGCCTGTACGGGATATGGCGGCTATATCGTATTTGCGTTCGTGGACGTTCCTGCCCCGCTCGAGAATTATCGGACGGCGGCCGCCGCAGATGAGCCTGAGCGCGGCGAAAAGTCCTGCAGGGCCCGCTCCGATGACTATTACCGGCGGTTTCTGCGAGACATCCTGCTTCAGGTTATATGAGCCGGTTTCCGGCGGCACTTCCCCCTGCAGGTACGCGGCCAGCCGGTAGCGGCGCAGGATATTGCGGGAGCGGGCGTCGATGGAGCGGCGCAGGAGCCGGACCTCGGATATTTTCCCTGCCGGGACACCTGCAGCCTTGGCCGCTGCCGCCCTGAAATCCTCCTCCGTGGGAGCGTACGATGCCTCGAAGGCTGTCTCGAATTCTTTCATCTACTTGAAATCAAGGGCCCTGGAGACGGGAGCCGCATCAAGGCCTCCGGTAAGTCCGGCGCGGAACTTGAAAAGACCGGCCACGGCAATCATGGCCGCATTGTCGGTCGTGAACTTGAATTCCGGGATGAAGGTTGTCCAGCCGCGCTTCTCGCCCTCGGAAGCGATACGGTTGCGCAGACCGGAGTTGGCCGACACTCCGCCGCCGATGGCCACCTGCTTTATGCCGGTCTGTTTAACGGCCTTCAGCAACTTGTCCATCAGCACGTCTATCAGGGTCTTCTGGAAGGAAGCGCAGATATCGTTCATATTGTGCTGCATGAAGTCGGGGTCCTCTTTCAGACGGTCGCGCACGAAATACAGCAGGGAGGTCTTCACTCCGCTGAAGCTGTAGTCCAGCCCGGGCACATGCGGCTTTGCGAACTTGAACCGCTCCGGGTCACCCTGCGCCGCCAGTTTGTCCACTACGGGACCGCCGGGATATCCGAGGCCGAGCAGCTTGGCGCACTTGTCAAACGCCTCTCCCACCGCATCGTCAATAGTCCGTCCCAGCACCTCGAAATGCAGCGGACCGTCCACCCTCACTATCTGGGAGTGACCGCCAGAGACCAGCAGAGCCAGGAACGGGAACTGCGGACAGCGGTACTCCTTGCCCTCCTGCCGGATGAAATGCGAGAGGATATGCCCCTGCAGATGGTTGACATCCACCAGAGGCTTGTTTATGGACAACGAAAGTCCCTTGGCGAAAGACACCCCCACGAGCAGCGAGCCCAAGAGGCCGGGGCCGCGGGTATAGGCTATCGCATCTATCTGTTCCGGTCTCACTCCGGCCTGGTCCAGAGCCTGGCTGACCACCGGCACTATATTCTGCTGATGGGCGCGGGATGCCAGTTCGGGCACCACCCCGCCGTATCTGCGGTGCACCTCCTGCGAGGCCATCACATTGGACAACAGGGTCTCGCCCCGCAGCACCGCTGCCGACGTATCGTCACACGACGATTCAATTCCAAGTATTATCTCTTCTGCCATATTTCTGTCTTTACGGAGCACAAAAGTACTAAACAAATCCGAATCTTTGTCTTCGGAGCAAATCATATCGGCATGAAATATCCCATAGGCATACAGAATTTATCTACCAGAGCGGACACCTCGCCATTGACTTATCACCGCTGCCCGTAGAATCTGGCTACGAGGCGGCACCGGCGATAAGTTCGAGTCCGTTTAGCTGCAAGCGAAAACAGACGCACAACCAACAAGTCCAACTGGCTCAAGGCAAGCCTGCCGCTACTTCAGATCAAACACACACAGAATGACCTCCCCGCGCCCGAGATCTTCCTGCATCGACGGGGGGAGGTGCACGGACTTGTTGTAGGCTTTCAGCCGATAGATGCGGTGTCCTCCGGGCCCGACGGTGATGATGTCCTCCGGGCGGATATCGTAGACATTGAGACCGGGGGCAGTCCACCACATACGTGAGCTGTTGTAAGCAATAGTGTTGTTATACAGTGTCATATCACTGTTGCATATCGCATACGCACTGAGCAGAAGGCCATTCCGATACTCCTTATATCTCAGAATCCATAGACCGTTCCCTAACTGCCACATACCTGTCAGCCAGGTTTGCCTCTTTCCTTTCAAACGCAGTCCTCTTTCCGAGCACTTGATACCGCCGGCGTCCGCCACCTGATACATCGGCGTGCTTCCCGACCTGTCGTACCTGTATACGATATCCTCGAAAAGATGTTTGACCAGCACATCTCCGTCCCGGGTCCTGCCTACCGTCCATAACGGAAGACCCATACTCCTCAAACTGTCCACCACAGACTCTGAGAGTTTTACCACGTCATCTGCGGGGACATCCAGCGCAGACACCCGACCGCCGGCGAGATCCACTATAAAGGTCTCTCTTCCAGAAAATCCGGATGCCAGCACCAGCAAAGTCCCTTCGTCTATAAGCACAGCCCTTTCGTAGACGTGCTCCCCTTCCAGCTGCACAGAACCGGTCAAACCGCCGGAGGGACTTACGCAGTCTATCCTCGAATGAACGGAATCCAGGGCATACAGCATCCCGCTCAGGGTATCCATGTCCATACAGACGTACCGGCCTCCGTCCTGCGGCACGATTCTCCCCGCATTCATACCTGTCGCAGCATCGAATATGCGGATTTCTCCGTCTACAATCATCAGGAAATTCCCGTCATGCCCCATAACAGACTGATATCCTGCCACGTCACCACCTCGCGTATCATCCAGGACTACTGCAGAATAACTCCTGAACCACTTATCGTACCTGTCATCCAGAGCTACTATCCAACCATGCTTATATCCTGAGGCATATTCAGCAACTTCTATCTGCGGGAGCTTTACTTCATCCTTGCAGGACAGCAGGGCCGCGCAGCAAAGCAAAACCGGGAGCAGTCTTCTCATTTGAACCGGTATTTGATTATCACATACTCGTCGCCTGTATCCGATACGGGCCGTACTGACAGCAGCTCATCGTCCTGCATGCCCTCGAAAAGCCTCTCCGTGGGGGTGATGGCGGCGAAGTCCTCCGGGATGCCGGTTATTTCCACGTTCTGGGAATACTCGCCGGTGCGGGTGTTGTAGAGGCCGAGGTAAGGGAAACTCTTCTCCCCGATACTGACAGAATAGGATATGAGGACGTTCTCCCCGGCAGCGGCAATCCAGTTGAAAATCAGGCGACTGGCGGTCAAGGACATCAGTCCGTCAAAGGTCAGGTCGCCGTACTCGAAGCGGTATTTGCCCAGGCGCATGAGGAATAAAGGCACGGGACGGCCTCCCTCCAGGACATATACCGTATCGTTGAAATTATTGTAGATAAATGGATTGTCCCTGTCTCCGAAAATGTAGTTCTCCCCCATTACGGCCTCCTCCGGCAGCATCTCGCGGCTCCGCTCCGAGACCGCGGTCAGCCTGTCAGTGGCGACATCCCAGCGCAGCATGTCCTGCACTGGAGAGTTCGAGGACGCATACAGGATCATGTCGCCCCCGCTGAAGAAAAACGAAGAGAGGTAGATGCCGGAGTTCATCAGGGCCGACTGGCTGTAACTGGCGATGAAACTGCCGTCCTCCCCGTAGGTCAGGATATTCTGGGTATTGTAGTCGAACACGTAAAGCCGACCGCCGCTCATTCCGATGCCCTGCGGGTTCAGATACTCCCCGGGACCGCGGCCCTTTGCGCCGATACGCCTGACGAAACTTCCGTCCTTGGCGTACTCGTAGACCGTCTCCGATGAGACGATGTAGTATGCGTTTTCGGACTCGTAGGCATCCTCGATTATTCCTATGACCGGAGCGCCGGAGGAATTATCCAGTTTCACTATAGACACGTCGTCAATCAGGCCTTCGGAAGGTATCTGCACTACCTCATTCCTGACAGACATATTGAACACGGAGAACCCGGGCATTCCGGTCTTCTCCGCACAAGATGACAGCATGACGACCGAAATCAGAGCAATTGAAAGAATTTTATACATAGTTTAAAATTTTAATCCGACACAAATATACAAACTATTTTTTTTCGGAGGTCAAAATCATAACTTATCCCCTACTTAATTTGCACCCGGACCTCAATCCGCACCCCTTGGATGCAAGAGCCTTTTCCAGTGCCCCACAACTAAAATATAAAGTGATGAGCAGAATAAATAAATTCGTATTTTTGCAAAAACTGATAACCCTGACCGCCATGAAACGATTCCTCTGCATCCTATCAACCTTCGTCACACTCTTGTCCACCGCCAATGCCCAGCAGAGCAGGCTCTTGGGTTCGTGGAACGGCAAGCTGGAAGCCGGAGGCAGCAGCCTCACACTGGTATTGCATTTTACCGTAGACTCGCTTGGAAAGACACATTTCTTCCTCGACAGTCCGGATCAGGGAGCCGAAGGCATACCTGGAGAAATCGCGCTCCTTGACAACGACTCCGTTTCGGTGACAATACCGATGCTCGGAGCGGCCTACCAGGGCAGGCTGGTAATGACGGAGACGGCTGAGGGAAGCAGACCGTCAGGGGAGATCCACGGAACCTTCTCCCAGATGGGAATGCAGTTCCCGCTGAATCTTCAGATGGGTGTGCCGCCGCTGAACCGGCCGCAGGAGCCGCAGCCGCCGTATCCATACCGGACGGAGGAAGTTACATTCTCCAGCGGAGCGGACGGAGCTGTCATGGCCGGAACTCTCACCTGGCCGACGGGCCATGAGGACAATGGCTCGGAATCCGGCAACATTCCCGCAGTACTGATGATCACCGGCAGCGGCTCGCAGAACCGGGATGAGGAGATATTCAACCACAAGCCGTTCCTTGTGCTGGCCGACTGGCTGGCCCGTCACGGCATAGCTTCCCTGCGCTACGACGACCGTGGAATGGGAGAATCCGAAAGAGGCACCGTAGAAATCACCACTGGGACCAATATGCAGGACGCTCTCGCAGGCATCAGATATCTTAGGAGCCTCGGAGAGTTCGGCCCCGTTGGAGCCATAGGGCACAGCGAAGGCGGGCAGATAGTATTCATGTTAGGTGCCGCAGACGAGGCTGACTTCATCATCAGCATGGCCGGCCCGGGAATGCGCGGCGACAGCATCCTCGTGGAGCAGAACCGCCTGATACTCACCAGATCAGGGTTCACCCCCGAATCAGCCGACAACTACGGCCGCGTCCTATCCGGCATGCTGGAAATGAAAATGGAAGGATACGCTACTGACAGTCCGGAGACATTGGTGGACAGCCTCATAACCGCACTCGAAGCGCAGAATATACCGTTCGGCTCCGCAGCCAATCTTGCAGCCGTCTGGGAGACGATAGACAACCCCTGGATGCTGTATTTCCTGCAGTCCTCCCCCGTCCAGGACATATCCCGAACCACCTGCCCCGTATTTGCCCTCAACGGCAGTCTCGACCTGCAGGTTCCGCCGGCCAACTTAGAGCACATCCGCAGACATCTGCCCGACGGCCCTCACAACAAATTCAAGGAATACCCCGGTCTCAACCACCTCTTCCAGCCCTGCACCACAGGTATGCCCACAGAATACGGCAGCATCGAGACCACTATCTCCCCGGAAGTGCTGGATGACATCGCCGGATGGATACTCTCTTTCTGATGCGGGACGTTATAATCCCTTCAATAACACCTCCGGGTGCCTCAATTCTTCTATCAGACAGTCAACAGTTGTACACGGATTGCACTCTGATGGTTTTTGCCCTTTCCTATACCCCGCCCTCAAGTGTATGGCATGGGATATAGCGGACTGCTCATTACCCAAAGAGGTAATTATACCATAAATCTCTCTCGAACTCTTTTGATACCTGAACGATTCATAACCTCTGTAACTGCGCACTTTACTCTCAAGTTTGTCAATATACGCAGTACGGCTTACAGCTGTGTCCAGATACTGAAAATGCAGCAAAAACCACAGTTCAAATGCCTCATTGCTCCATGCAGATTGGAATCCGTATTGCTCGGCAAGTCCTATTGCCTTATCAAAATCATCATTATCATCTTTATCAAACACCACCCAGACCCTGTCAAATTCAAGCTGACTTGCCCGCTCAATCTCCTCCTTTTTCTCCCTTGCCCACTTCACAAGCGAACACGTGGAACGTCCCGCTCCTTTAATGGCAGGTTTTTCCAAAACCGCAGAATAGTGATTGTCTATAAATGCCTTAAAATAATTCGGTTCTGTCTCTGTTCCCTCACACACAATGAGAAAACGGACAATCTTCGACCGCACATTCTTCCTGCGCTTTCCTAAAGTTTTCGCCTCACGCCTTTGTAGCTTGAACTGCTCTCTCTTTCCCATATTCAATAATGTAAAAACGGTATCGCACCATATCTTCCCTCGATATAATCCTTCTCAATGCTGCGGTCATTACGGACTTTGACACCCCTGCCATCCCTAAACTCCACAAGTGAATAGAGGTCACTCGACTCCGTCCTGTCCTTTTCAGTAAACCATATCTGGTCCCTGCGCAGATACGCAAGGTCGAGCAGATTGGTATCATGTGTAGTACAGATCAGCTGCGCTCCATTAGGATTCGTATTCCTGCTCATGAACAGCTTAACGATACTTCTGGTCAACATCGGATGTAATCTTACATCAAGCTCGTCTACCAGCAACAGTGTTCCGTTTTTCAAAGCGAAAAACAGTGGGCCGGAGAGGGAAATCACCTGCTGGGTTCCTTCCGATTCCATCAATGCCTTACTGAACATCCGCTCACTTACGACATTTCCGTCATTGTCATAAATGTCATGGATCGTACGCATCTCATATTCATGCAATCCCTTAAACTCCACTCTCTTTCCTTTATCCATATAATAGTAGCGCGCTTCCTGGACTTTCAAATCCTTAAAACCTAATTGCAGGTAGCGGTAAAATTCCAGAATATCACTACATTCCTCCCAGTCTTCCTGAAACATCCTCATAGTAAAATTGTCATTCTCCTTTGAACTCCTGCGTGAGAAATCATACATTCCACGGAAAAAGCCGATAATCGATTCTGCCTTTTTACCATTCAACTGTGCCACCAATGACAGAAAAAGCCTGTTCTCCGGTGTTGATTCCTCCTTCCCGACTCCTTCTGCAAACCTTGCAGACGAGATATGAAAATCCTGGCCATTTCTCTCAAACAGGCAGAACTCACGTTCTTTCAGATTTTTCTCATACAGCCATTCTGCGATGACTCTTTTCTGATCATGTTCAATGCCATAGCGGTATTTTGCATCTCCGATAAGAAATTGTATTTCGTAAGATGTAGGTTGCGAGGCCGATGTCTCATCCAGACGGAACGGGTCGAACGCCAGTTGATCGTCAGGATTCAAGCGGACTGAGGACAAGACCATATCTTTCATTGCCAGGATGGCCAGCAGCACATTGCTCTTACCGCTCGAATTTGCTCCATACATCACTGCCGCTGGTAACAACCGGCATCCACCTGCCTCAACAATCGAGTCTTTAAGTTCCTTTATCGAGGTTGCCTCCATCCTAAGTGACCGTTCTTCTCTGAATGAACGGAAGTTTTGGAATGTAAAATTTACAAGCATCAGATTCTTTCAATTATTAATGCAAAAATAGAAAAAACAGCATACTGGTGCAAATATTTGAGAATATTTCTCAAAATTTTAGAGCAAAAGGCTCAAATATTGAAAATAGATAAATCATTTGCGAAGTCCATTGGCAGGATTAACGGTCGCCGCCCGCCAGCTCTGGAGGGAGATTGAGAGCATGGAGATGAGGAGTACGGCTGCTCCGGAGGCAGCGAAGAGCCACCAGTCGAGGGACGTCCTGTAGGCAAAACGCTGAAGCCAGCTGTGAAGGACAAGCCAGGACACGGGGACGGCCACTACAAAGGCGATTGCGATGTAGCGGATGAAATTGACATTCAGCAGACGTACGATGGTACCGGCAGTGGCCCCGTTGATCTTCCGCACGGCTATCTCCTTGGTACGGCGACGGATGATGAAGGCCATGAAGACAATCAGACCGAGGTCAGCCATGACAAAGCACAGCAGGGTGAATACCAGCACCAGATTCCTGGCGTTGAGTTCATTGCGGTACATGGAGCTGTAAATGTCGCCAAGCGGTACGAAATCGCCCTGCCGGTCAGGAAATACCTCTGCCCATGCTTCGTTCAGTTCCAGTACGGCCTCATCGGCACGCGAATCGTCTATCCGCACCATAAGGCAGAACTGGAAGAGATTGCGGTGCAGCATGATAAGGGGCAGGCTCTCCTCAAAAACACCGGTATAGCTGTAGTCCTCAGAGACTCCGGCTATTACCCCGTGGTCGATATAGTCGAGAGTGCCCTGCCTTATCTCCAACGGCCGGCCGACCGCTTCCTCCGGAGCCGTGAATCCCAATGCGGTCATTGCCTTGCGGTTGATGATATACTCCTCGCTTCGTCCGGACGGTTTTCCAGTCATCATGAAATCCATCAGCATCTCCTTCTCCTCCACCGCATTGAATGTAAGCGGAGAGAAGTCACGCCCGGCCAGCAGCGGTATGCCGTAGAAAGGCAGGAAGCCGTCCCCGGCCACCATTACCGGTATCTGCACCCAGTCCTCAGAACCGCCGCAGCGCACACTCAGATGATCCCGTATAGCCCTGCCCGGCAACTGGAAAGACGTAGTGACCTCCTTTATGAGCGGACTCTGCTCCAGACGCCCGGACAGAAGAGGATATCTCTCCATTACCGTATCGGTAAGGCCGCTCATCACCATAACCCCGCTGCCGTCACCTCCGGTCTGTACTCCGGCTATAGTCCCGAGCTGACGGCTGATGCCCACAGCTAAAATAAGTACGGTAATCACCACTGCATACTGGACCGCAAGCATCCAGCGCACATTGCCGTAGGAGAATTGTACCGGACGGCTGTCATGCTCTGTATTCAGGAAACGGGTCAGAGTCATGTTCTGGGCTGCAGGAACAATTGCAGCTGCTATGGTTACTGCGATGAACGCCGCCAGGGTCAGTACTGTCGTTCCCAGTTCCAGACTGCCCGACACCAGTCCATAGCCGAATACCAGGGCCGCCAGCAGGAGACCGGCAACGGCTGAGCACAGTACCAGGACAAGAGCCTGCAGCGCCTCGTCCCGGAATATCACCGAGCCGGGCGCACCGTGCAGGCGCAGAAGCTGGTAGAAGCGGCGGTTGTAGGAGAATATCAGGCTGCCGTTGAGCCAGAGGTTGAACAGCACCACCACGAGCAGCAGGGCGTTGGCCCCGACTGCCAGCCAGATATAGGAAATGTTGCCGTTGACACCCAGTTCTCTGAGATTGTGGCTGTGAAGATGAATGTCTGTCAGCGGCATGAGCCTGGCACGCAGCGGCGCAGCATTCTCCGGACTCATCCCGCTCACTACTCCGCTTATCTTTTCCTCCACCTCCTTCACATCGCTGCCTGCGCGAAGCAGGAGATAGGTATAGCAGAATGTCGCCATATCCTCAGGAAGAAGGGAAAGGGCATCGCCCCTCCAGTGGGAGGTTTCCGGGATATCCCTGAACACTCCCGATATGTGCCGCGGCATCCCCTCTACCTGCAGTTCCAGTCCTATAAGACCTTCATACAGACCGGCACCCGTATCAAGTCCTGAACCCGTCTCCAGCATCCCCTTCAGCTTCTTGGCCAGACTCTCGCTGACAATCACCTGGTCCACCGCTCCGAGCGAGGTTTCCGTATCTCCCTCTATCATCTCTATATCGAAAGTTCCGGGAAAATCAGGATTGACATAGAAAACCTTCTCATCAGCCGTCAGGAAAGTCCCGCGGAACTTCAGATCAGGTTCGTAGACCTCATGCAGTTTTGCCAGGGCCTCCACCTCCGGTATCTGACGGATCGGATCGTCGGTCATATTGCCGTGAACCCTGCCGTCCACCGCCTCCCCTTCTGCAGCCAGAGTAAGCCTGACTATGCGCTCCGCATTATGGTTGAAACGGTCCCAGCTCAATTCCCTGCGGATATAATTCACCGAGACGAGCAGGGATGCAAGGACTATAGAAAGTCCTGCAAGATTGACAAACCTCAATGACAGATGACGGCGGAGCAGCCTGAAAATTATTTCCAAATTCTTCATAATGCCTGTTGTTTTAAAGGTTCAACAAGCGCAAACATAGCACGAAAAATCCCCTCCTCAAAATATCGGGCATATTAGCATCATCCCGCTAAGTCATTGATAATCACTGCATGCTGACTTCGCCTTTATTAGCATTGAGATGAAATGGACTTTCAGACACCTTAGGGACGGCATATATGCCCTCAGGAAAAACGCATTGCTGACATAACTTTTTGCAAATTTTTACAAAAGGGCAGTTAAGGCCTGCTGCGTGAAAATCCGGCAGTCGAAAAGACCAGGCCCTCCCACCACTGCGTGGCGGGCCCCTCCCTCTGGAGCCGAGGGCGGCTAGTCTTTTCTCATTGCCGGATTTTCACGTATCGTACAACTTCATGTCCACTAAAAACCTTCGTTAAGAAAAATCTCCTGAAGATCAAGGTTTTGCGAAATCGAGAAATGTTATGTGGTGACAAAAACCGCCGATAAAGCACTTTTTGGAACCACTAAAAAAATTCGTCGTGTATAAAGCCGTGCTATCCAAGCTCTTGCGCACAACTATTTTGTTTAGTGGCACGGATGCTTTACAAAATTCCAGCATTAAAAAATTCCATCATCCGTTAATGCGACAATGAATGAGGGTCTATGCTGGTAAGTTTGCGGATATCCATTCAATTTTTTACAAATGGCAAGTTCAGGCCTGCTGCGTGAAAATCCGGCAGTCGAAAAGACCAGGCCCTCCCACCACTGCGTGGCGGGCCCCTCCCTCTGGAGCCGAGGGCGGCCAGTCTTTTCTCATTGCCGGATTTTCACGCACCGTACAACATCAGGAAAGTCTGCCGGAAAACTTTCGGGAAACAAAATCGGCCAGACGGAGCCCGGGAGCTATCTTCCGGGCGGTACGGGTCTTCTGGACATTGAGGGAATGCTCGTTGAGCCGCCTTATAGCACAGATGGCTCCGGTGGGGAAACCGCAGGCCATCAGGGCTATGAGCAGAATGTCATTGCGGGTCAGGGACGGATAGTCCCGTTCTATGCCGGAAAGGACTCCAGGATACATCAGGTCGCATATCCTTCGGATACGGGCGTTGATCTCATTTTCGGGAAAATGCTTGTCCAACAGGCTCTTTATGACCGATGCAGATGCTACGCCGTCCTTGTCCCTGCCACAGATCTCATTCATCTCACCGATCAGGGAAACCATGTCATGCAGAACCGCCTCTATCTCAGTTCCGGCCTCACCCACAGCATCTGCCGCTACCGAAACGTCTGCACAGGCCGGATCAAAAGTCTCTATGGAGGCCTTCAGTGCAGCGTATTCCATTCTGAGCCTCCTCATCCTGAGGTACAAGACTCCGGAAACGGCCAGCGCGACAAGGAGCACAACTACGAGTACAAGCAGCGAAGTCAGGACGTTGACCCGGGTCTCCATTGCCCGTATTTTCAGATTTTCATTTTCGAGCACCAGTGCTGCGAGACGGAGTGTCTCCAGATCCGTCCGTTCTCCGGACAATCCGACAGCCAGCCTGCCTTGCAGTTCCTCTCCGTAAAACAGAGCCTTCTCATCCCCTGCCTTGCGCGCAGCCTTCATTCCCTCAGCGACATTGTCTCCTGCCTGTTCCGCTGCATAGGCGGCAAGCCCGCGGGCAATGGACAGACAGGCCTGTACGGACTGCTCCATCCCTGCATTTCTGCCGAGACTGTCCACAGCTGCCGTGTACCGGCCGGCATCGCCTCCGAACATCAGACAGCAGGTATTCTCCACTATGGAGCGCAACAACCCGGCAGCCTCCCTCCTGCCCGACACATCATCAGCCGGAAGCGAATCCCAGCAGGACACAAGCGATGACAGCGTATCCGATACTTCCCGATATACTGCACCCTGCATGATAAGGGCGCGGGCATACAGTCCCTGCTGTCCATCACTACGGAAAAACCGTACGGCCTCCCGGACCGCAGTATCCCGGAACAGCGGCTGGCCGCAGAGGTTATCGGCCTCAGCCATCAGCAGCAGGTAATACGCCCTTTCCGAACGGTTCATCCTCAGATCCGTACCTTGTTCCACCGAGAGCAGCATCTGCCTGGCGGCATCAGGGTCCGAGAGCATCAGAGAGTCCGCCGTCTCTAAAAGCGGCATGGCTCTGCCGCCTCCCGAAGAGCAGGACAGCCCGTACAGGATGAACAGGGCAAACAGCAGCACGAGTATGTTCCCTTTATTATTCACGCCCCGAATTTAGCAATAATTCCACAGACTCCGCTCCAAAGAGTAAAAGTGATTACATTTGCCGCCGGAAAACAGATATGACAATATGGGAAAACATACCTCAAGGAATGGATGATTGCGGTAAGGGCCTGGTCCTTCCCGGCTTCGGCGATGCCGGTTATAGTCAGTACCGCCTATGTGTACTGGAAATTCAGGAACGGGGCCGGAGCTGTGGACGGCTTCGTGCTCTGGCCGGCAATAGCTGCGCTGGTGCTTATGGTGCTCCTGCATGCAGCCGGCAACACCTGGAGCGACTGATTCGATTTCCGCAAGGGAGTGGATGCCAAGGACACCTTCGGAGCCACCTCACTCACCAGCGGGATGTTCACTCCGAGGGAAATCATGGTCATATCCATAGTAATCATCTCCGCAGGCATCATCGGAGGAACAGCCCTGATCATCGCGACAGGACTGCCCCTGCTGTGGATCGGTCTGGGCGGATTGGCCTGCAATTCCCGTAAGCCTGATAACGGTGGCCATCCTACACGCCAACAATACCCGCGACACCGCCACGGACATCCGCTCGCGGATCCGCACTGTCCCCATTGCCTTCGGACCGAGGACAGCCAGAGCCATCTACTACAAGGATTTTTCCAGAGACAGGAACGCCTCTCCGAGACAACCGGCTATGTCCCGGCTGTTCATACCGTTCTGTCCGTAGTGCAAGGCCGCGATATCCCCTGCCCTGCCGTGCAGCCACACTCCCAGACGGGCCGCATCGAATGCCGGATAGCCGGAGGCGAGAAGGCCCGTAAGAAGGCCCGTAAGGACATCCCCGCTGCCACCGGTCGCCATACCCGGATTGCCGGTGGAATTGCAGGACACCCTCCCGTCCGGACCGATAACGGCCGAATGAGGTCCCTTGACCACCACGCAGCTGCGGGTCCTGCAGGCCAGGCGGAAAGCCTTCTCCATCATATCCGCTGAAGACGTCCATTCTCCAGTCAGGCGGCGGAGCTCCCCGAGATGAGGAGTGAGTATGGATCCATCCGGTACGGACTCGAAGAGTTCCGGTCTGACGGCAATGATATTCAGGGCATCCGCATCCAGAACCATCGGCCTATGCCACGCTTCGAGCAGTGCCTGCAAAGCCGCCTCTGTCTCAGGATGCCGCCCGAGTCCACAACCGCATCCCACTGCCGTGTATTTGTCCAGATTCGAGGGCAATGCCGAAAAGTACGCCCCGGGATCGCTGTCCACCATCGCCGAGGGGGAGGTTACGTGGATTGCCATCCGCTCGGACTCCGGAAGATGAACCGTCACCAGGCCGCAGCCGGAACGCAGGGCTCCCATAGTTGCCAGAACTGCGGCTCCTGCCATACCATACGAACCGCATACAAGCAGCGCATGCCCGAAATCCCCCTTGTGGGCATCCTCCCGCCTCGGTCTGAGAATCCGGCGGGCATCCTCCATTTCTACAATTTTTCCTGGAATTTCCATTGTTCCGTATTTTCCCATGTAAGCAAACAGGGCGCGACACTGTCCGTCACGCCCTGTAAAGACCGTTATTCCTGCAGGTTACTTGAAAGCCTGCTCGCTGAGACCGCTGCCTCCGAGAGCCAGATCCCTGAAATACTCAGGAACCTGACGGCCGAGGAGTGCGTCCACATAAAGCTTGCCGATATACTGCGAGAGCATGAAGCCGTGTCCGCGCATTCCGACAAAAAGGCCGAGTGCAGGGTCTACAATGTACCTGGACTCCACATAGTATCCGGCCCATGTTGCCTGTATGCCGACATTCTTGAGGGCAGGTATCCACTCGGAGAACACCTCGGATGATATTTCGAGGAAGGACTGTGTATTGACTTTCAAATCCTTGCCAGCCTCTGCCGGATCAGTGGCAGGGGATGCACATCCGATGATCTGGCCGGTATCGGCGAGCTGCTGGCCGTAGACTGCGGAGAAGCCCTTGTAGTGACGGCGGTCGATGAGCATGTCCAGAGGTGCCCCGTCCTTGCCAAGCAAAGGAAGACGCTTGGTAATGAAAGCCTGATGCTTTACAGGATACAGACCTGTCTCTATACCGAGCATGTGCGCGAACTTCTCGGCACCGTATCCGAGAGCATTCACAAACACCTCCGTGCGGAACTTAGTGTAGTGACGGGCACTGTCACGCACCAGTACTTCGTACTCTCCGCCCACTTTGCGTACATCCACCAGCTCGGTGTCCTCGAGTATGCGGCCGCCGTGGCTGCGTCCGATCAGACGGACTGCATTGACAGTCTTTCCGGGAGTAGCCTGCCAGCAGTCCTCCGTCACCTGGGCGGCAACGTACAGATTCAGACCGGGATTCATATAAGGCGATATCTCTTTGCGGAAGTCCTTGGGATCCACCATATATGCCTTTGACCATGCGCGGGCGGCATCGAGCGACTTGTAAGTAGCTTCATCATGGGCAAAATTGACATAGCGGATCTGAAGGAAGTCTATATTGGAATGCTTCTGCAGATCCCGGAATATCTCAAGGTTATGGTTTGCTATGTCAGCTAAGGCCGGGAGAGAGAATGCCGGACGCCCTCCGGCGATATTCCTCCACGAACTGCCGCGGTCCCTGTTGACCAGTACCGGAGCAAAACCGGCCTCCGCCAGATAGCGGAATACTGCGGATCCGGCCATACCGCCTCCCGCAACCAGTGCTCCTACCTTGCCTCCGTCTGTAACAGAGCCTGCCGGCAGGATTATTTTTTCGGTCCCGGACAAATTGATTACATTTCCGAACTCCACAAGGTTTGCCATAGGTGCACGGGGAGTGAAATCTCCTGTCACCTCTATTCCGTAAGAGCGCAGGGCGGATTTGGCCCTCGAAAGACAACGCTTGCCCCTGCAGGGACCCATTCCCATACGTGAGATATGTTTCAGTTCATCGGCAGAAATAGACTTGCGGTCTCCTATGAGTTCCAGCATACGCTCGATGGTAATATCCTCACAGTGGCATATATAGGTCTTGCCGTCAGCTGCCGGAGCCGGTTTCATTTCGACCGGAGCGGGATATCTTTCCTTTACGATGAATCCGCGGGCATCGGTCAGTACGCCGCCGTCATATATCCTGTCCACTTTGACACGGGCGACATTGGTCTTGTTGGGCTTGACCAGTATCTTCTCTATGACGCCCTCGCCGACCTTGCGGCCGTTGTCATCCACCAGAAATACCTCAGAGCCTTCCTTTGCATCGTACTCAATGGGCAGAAAGAGCTTGCCGGCACGGGTATCGTAACCGAAAATGGCCAGGCCAGGGCACTGGTACACGCACTGCATACAGCCGATACACTTGTCATAATCTATCTTCGGGGTAGTAGAAGTAGAGCTCTTGGTGATGGCTCCCTGCTTGCAGGAGAATGAGCAGGGATTGCAGGCAAATCCGTAGAGGCAGTCCATAATCACAAAGGGAGCGGCTGCGGCTCTCTCGGCCGAAGGCATCGCGGGCTCCTGGAGGATTCTCACGGGATGCTGCTGGGAATCAATGTATTCCTTGGATACCTGCAGGTAATTGTCATAATTGAAACGGCGTCCGAGATTCTGGAGGATCTCGTAGGCGCACTGCCGTCCGCGCAGGACAGCCGAGGTGCCCTCTCCTATACGTACCGAGTCACCTACCCCGTGGCAGCTGCGGCCGTATATGGCATTACCCTTGACGAACAACTGGTTGTCAGGCATCAGACCGGTGCATATATTGATGCAGTCGATACCGTCGATCAGTCTCTCCGTCCCGGGTATGGGCTTGAAATTCTCGCACTCGGCGATAATGGCCCCGGTAATGCCGGTATAGTCGGCATTCGGTACGGCCTCCACCAGCACGTGGGATGTCAGGATGGGGATTCCGAGACGGCGCACCCTGTTGGCCTGCACAGGGAAACCGCCCTCACGGGGCATTCCCTCGATGATCATCTTCACATTGGCTCCGGCCTGCATGGCCTGATATGATGTCAGGTATCCTATATTGCCGGCACCTACTGTCAGTATATTCTTGCCCAGAAGCGTGAACTGGGTATTCATCATCCTCTGCACCACTGCAGCCGTATAGACTCCGGGGACATCATCGTTCTTGAAGGCCGGCATGAAAGGCACGGCTCCGGTGGCAATGACCAGCTCATCGGCATCCACGTAGAACACCTTGTCCTTCACTATATTCTTTACCGCAAGTCTCTTGCCCTCGAGTATGTCCCAGACCACGGAGTCCAGCATGATGCCCTCGTGGGAGTCTCCGGCGAGAGTCCTGGCGATGTCGAATCCTCTCATACCGCCGAAGCGCTTCTCCTTCTCGAAGAAAAAGAACTGGTGGGTCTGCATCAGGAACTGGCCTCCTATCTCACTGTTGCTGTCTATCACCAGGCAGTCCACGCCCTCCTTCAGCAGCTCCTCCCTCACGGCAAGTCCGGCCGGCCCTGCTCCTATGATGGCCACAGTGGTCTTGTACACTTCCTTTTCCTCCACCTTGCCGTCCTTTTCGGTTACAAGGATTCCCTTGAAGCCGCTGTCGGCGCTGAGGCGCTCCACATTCATGACTCCGTCCACCTTGGTTACACAGATACGGCGTATCTTGCCGTCTACAAGCATTTCGCATGCACCGCACTTGCCGATACCGCATTCCATAGTCCTCTTGCGATGGTCGATGCTGAGACTGTGGACCGGATAACCGGCCTGATGCAGAGCAGCTGCAATAGTCTGTCCTTTCTGTCCTATTATGGTTTTCCCTTCAAAATTGAATGATACAGGATCTTCCGCAGGAACCGGAAGAATGGGATGAGATGTTATACGATACATATTTTCTAATAGGTTAGTGTTGTTATGTTAGTTTCCACAAATTTATATTTTTTTAAAAAACAAATATATTCTCACGCGTTTTTTTTCACGGCCTCAGTGCATTTTTTTAACGGCTATATTTGCACCTGTTACAAACCTTAAAAGAAATAATATGAAACAGAGATTGTTAAAGGGGACCGTCCTCCTCTTTGGAGCAGCCATGGCGCTGTATTCCTGCAGGGACGGAATGAAGGGAAGCGCATTTATTTCTTTCAGGCTCTCTTCCGATTACAGTGACTTCTATACAGGCCGCATCAGTGCCGGGACATTATCGAAGGCCGAAGGCATAACGTTGCCTGACACCGGAAGTTTCATTCTGTCCGTCACAGACTCGGACGGAGAACCTGTCTACAACGGGCCGTACGGCGGACGTCCGGAGCCGATGCAGGTAAGTTCAGGCGCCTACGACCTGTCACTGCGTTCAGAGGTGTTCGATACTCCGGCATTTTCCAAACCCCTGTTCGGAGATGACAGAACCGTCGTGCTCGAAGACGGTCAGACTCTGTCAGTGGCCTTCGGCTGCCGTCAGATCAACTGCGGTATCCGCCTTCTGTTCAGCGATTCCTTCCGAAGCAGATTCGAGGGTGCCGGCATCACCATCAGCTCTGACGGGCATTCCCTGCCCTACCCGCTGGAGGAGACCAGGACAGCTTATTTCATGCCCGGAATACTGAGGGTAACAGCAGAGCAGAACGGCGAAGAGACTCCGCTGCTGTCGAGACAGCTGGAAGCAGCCGACATGATGACTGTCAGGCTGTCAGTCGCAGACTCCTATGGAGAAAACACCTTCTCTGTGGAGGTGGACACATCCAGGAACTGGATCTACGAGGATTTCGTACTCGGAAGCGGCAACAACGGATCTTCGGCCGATAAAGCCATGACAGTCGCGGACCTGATACTGAACATGGGTGCGGAAGATGTATGGGTGGCAGGCTACATTGTCGGAGGCGATATGACCACGGCGAATGTGAAATTCGAGGGACCGTTTTCAAAAACCACCCATCTGGCCATCGCCTCAAGTCCGGAGGCATCCTCCAGAGAAGAATGCGCAGCGGTCGAACTGCCCTCCCAGAAACTGCGGGATGCGCTGAATCTCGTGGACAATCCGGGACTGATAGGAAAGAAACTGTATGTCTGCGGGGATATCGGGAACTATTTCGGATATCCAGGGGTGAAAAATGCCAAGGAATTCGTCCTTGAATAACATGATGTCGTAAAAAGGCATATCTTTGCCGGGATATTCACAGTCACCAAGATGAAAGAACAACTGCTTAATAAAATCCAGGAGAGGAAAATAGAAGCCGCAGTCGTCGGACTCGGCTACGTAGGGCTGCCGCTGGCCGTTGAAATCGCAGAAGCCGGATACCACACCACAGGTTTCGACCTGCTCGAAGACAAGGTCAGAAAAGTCAATGACGGAGAAAACTACATCGCAGACGTAGATCATGCAACCCTACGGAAACTCACCGGAGAAGGTCTCCTCGAGGCGACATCGGATTTCAGCAGGATCTCCGGCATGGATTTCATCGCCATCTGCGTTCCGACCCCCCTGGACACCCACCAGCAGCCGGACCTCTCCTATATCGAGCATTCTTCCATACAGATTGCCAGATATCTCAAGAAAGACACGATGGTGGTGCTGGAATCCACCACATTCCCAGGCACTACCTCTGACATAGTAAGGCCTATCCTCGAAAAAGGCTCAGGGCTGACCTGCGGAAAGGATTTCTATCTGGCTTTCTCTCCTGAAAGGGTAGATCCCGGCAATCCCCACTACAAGACCGGAAACACTCCTAAAGTAGTGGGTGCCATAGGAGAAGATGCCAGCGAGGTCATCCGCACCATGTACTGCACTTTTCTCGACGGAGGCGTACATTCAGTCTCCTCTCCCGAGATTGCCGAGATGGAAAAAATTCTCGAGAACACCTACCGCAATATCAACATCGGTCTGATAAATGAGATGGCAATGCTGTGCGACCGCATGAAAATCAATATCTGGGAAGTGATTGACGCAGCCCGTACAAAGCCCTATGGCTTCCAGGCATTCTATCCCGGCCCCGGATTGGGAGGGCACTGCATACCCCTTGACCCATACTACCTCAGCTGGAAGGTACGCGAATACGCTTTCCACACATCCATGATCGAGACCTCCATGATGATCAATGACAGAATGCCGGAATACTGCGTGCAAAGGGCAGCTAATATACTTAACGAGTATTCCAAATCCCTGAAAGGCTCTCTGGTGCTGGTACTCGGCATTGCCTACAAGGCCGACATCGACGACTGCCGCGAAAGCCCTGCCATCAGAGTGATACGGGTACTACGTAAAAAGGGGGCGCGGGTACTGTTCTACGACCCGTATATAAAAGAATACTCCGACAGGGACGGCACTGTCTACTCCGGAGAGCCGGAACTGACGGAGAATCTGCTTAAGAGTGCTGATCTGGTAATGATTACGACCGCACACTCATGCGTGGACTACAGTTTCGTACAACAGCATTCACGTGCAATATTCGATACCCGCAATGCGACAAAGGACGTCAGTTGCCGCGACAACATCGAACTTCTCTAAGAAAAACCAGTCTGGCTTCAGGTAAAAATTCACAGGGCCGCATTCCTTCAGATCGGATGCGGCCCTGCTACTTAACCTAAACTTAAACTATGAAAAACTTCGTCTAAATTATTACAATTTTCATGCCAAAAAATGCATGTCAGCCTATATTTTTTGCAGTCTGGCATATTTCAACAGTAAAGTTTTTTCACCTCCGGCATCAAAACGTACAACTGCCTTCGTCTCCTGCCCGCTTCCTGACACAGCAACCACCGATCCTGCACCGAAACGGTCATGCCTCACCCGGTCTCCTGCAGCAAAAGTCATATCCCCTACCGCGACAGATCCCTTCCCGGCAGACATTCCGGGGGAATGCGGTTCCTGTTGATGGCTTATCTTTTTAAGCCGCGACATGTCCGGTGTCGTAGCTGCACGGACTGTGGTCTGCCTATCTTCCCTGCGGTATCCGCTCCAGTCCCTTCTTGCATAAGGGAAATCATCGTCGTCTGCATAACTGTCCTCAGGAGAACTGTCTTCCACAATCCCGGCAAGGTACTGCGGATCTATTTCCTTCAGGAAGCGGCTCGGACGGCAGGCGGATGTCTTTCCGTTCAGAAAACGGCTTCCTGCATAAGACAGAGTCACCGCCTTCTCGGCCCTTGTAAGGGCCACATAGAACAGCCTGCGCTCCTCTTCCACAGTCTCCATACTGCCGCCTGACATGGAGGATGGAAACAGGTTCTCTTCCATGCCGCTGATGTAGACATAAGGGAACTCCAGCCCCTTTGAGGCATGCACAGTCATAAGCCGCACACGGTTGTTCTCATCCTCCTCATCCGCATTGTCGGCATCGGTGAGCAGGGCCACATTCTCCATATAGGCTTCGAGAGTAGGCACACTCCCCTTTTCCCCAAGCTCCTCTGCCGTTTCCGCTTCCTGGTCCACAAACTCCTTCACACCATTGAGAAGCTCGGTGACATTGCCGAGAGCGGAAATGCCCTCGACAGAAAGATCCGCCCTCAATGACGGCAGGTAGCCCGAACCTTCCGCCACAGCTACGGCAAGAGTATAGGCATCGTCTACCGCCATACGGGACGAGAAGCCGTCGATCATGTCAGCGAACATCCTGAACCTTGCGGCAGTTGTCTCCTTGATTTCAAAGCGGCCCAGACTTTCATGACGGCACATTTCCAGCAGAGGCAGCCCCATTGCGGCGGCGGCATCGCCCAGACGTGTCAGAGATGTCTGGCCTATACCTCTTGCAGGAAGGTTCACCACCCTCCGGAACGCCTCATTGTCATTGTGGTTGAGCACCAGACGGAGATAGGCCAGCATATTCTTCACTTCCTTGCGTTCGTAGAAGGAATGACCGGCATATATTATATAAGGTATATTGCGGCGGCGGAGGGCCTCCTCTATGACCCTTGACTGTGAATTGGTGCGGTAAAGGACGGCAAAGGAGTCATAGGACGCTTTCGAGGAATATATCCGGCGCATTATGGAAGATACTATTCCGGAAGCCTCATCCTGCTCGTTGTAGGCCTTGATCAGTTCTATCTTCTCTCCGCGGTCGCCTTCGGAGAAACATTCTTTTTTCAGCCGGTTCAGGTTGTGCGCTATGACGGAATTTGCCGCATTCACAATGGTCTGGGTCGAACGGTAGTTCTGCTCGAGACGGAATTCCCTGGCTTCCGGGTAATCCCTCTTGAAATTGAGGATATTCTGGATCCTGGCCCCGCGGAAAGCATATATGCTCTGGGAATCATCCCCCACGACCGTCAGGTTGCGGCGGTCCTTTGCAAGCATGTTGACGATACGGTATTGGGCCAGGTTGGTATCCTGGTACTCGTCCACGAGTATATGGGATATGACATTCCTGAGACTGTCGAGCACCTGCGGATTCTTGCCAAGCAACAAGTTGGTATACAGAAGGATATCATCGAAATCCATGACTCCTTCCTTGCGGCATTTCTCCGAATAGAGCCTGTACACATCACAGATACGCCCCTTGCGCATCTGCATGTCTTTCCTTATTGCCTCCTGATTGTTCATATAGGCTTCGGCCGTAACCAGATAGTTCTTGGCAGTGGATATGCGTGAAAGCACCTCCCCCGGCTTGTATATCTTGTCGTCCAGCTGGAGTTCCTTGATACACATTTTCACTGCATTCTTTGCATCGGTAGCGTCATATATCGTGAAAGCCTTGGGAAATCCAAGAAGATCTGCATACTCCCTGAGAATGCGTGCGAATATGGAATGGAAGGTACCCATCCACAGACGGCGCGCCCGGTCCCGGCCGACTATGGCAGCGATACGCTCCTTCATCTCCTTGGCAGCCTTGTTGGTAAAGGTCAGAGCCATAATCGATGAAGGCTCCACGCCCCTGTCGATAAGGCACGCAATCTTCCATGTTAGGACCCTGGTCTTTCCCGAACCCGCCCCCGCTATGATCATACTGGCTCCATCGTAGCACTTAACTGCCTCTTGCTGAACACTATTCAATCCCGACAAATTCATATTGCATTCTTTTAAATTTTCGTCGCAAATCTACAAAAGTTTTACCTATATTTGCAGCCAAATTTATTTTATAAAAGGTTATGGTTGACTATATAAAATTGAAACAAGGGCTCGATATACCTATCGAGGGTGTACCTGCAGCCCAGATCCTCAAGAGTATAGTTTCTGAGACAATTGCCGTCAAACCAACCGATTTCAAAGGTCTTATCCCCAAACTCGCAGTAAAGGAAGGTGATGCCGTAAAGGCAGGATCCGTCCTTTTTGTCGATAAAAAGAGACCTGAGATCAAGTTCACCTCACCGGTGAGCGGCACTGTCAGCGAAATTGTCAGAGGAGAGAAGAGAAAGCTTCTCGAAGTCAGAGTCAAGGCTGACCCGGAAACGGTATATGCCGAGTTCAATCTTCCCAAGCCCGAGGCCATCACTGCCGAGCAGGCCATCAGCGCCCTGCTTGAAAGCGGTCTGTGGGCCTGCATCAAGCAGCGTCCTTACGGGATTGTCCCCAATCCTGAGGTCCGTCCCAATGCTGTCTACATTTCAGGCTTCAATACCGCTCCACTGGCCGCGGACTATGACTACATCTTAAAAGACGAGGTGGACAATATCCAGACTGCAGTAAATGTGCTGTCACGCATAGCCCCCAAGATCCACTTCGGTCTCTATGCCAAAACCCATGCCAGCTCTCCCCTTCACAAGCTCTCGGGTGTCGAGTTCCACATCTTCGACGGACCTCACCCCGCCGGCAATGTCGGAGTGCAGATCAATCACGTCTGCCCCATCAACAAGGGTGACCTGATCTGGACCGTCAATCTCCAGATGCTGGCCATCATGGGCCGTTTCTTCAACACCGGCAAGGTGGATATGCGCAAGACAGTGGCCGTAGGAGGCCCCCGCGTAAGCACCCCGGGCTATATCAAATGTATCAGCGGCATGTGCTTCAGCGGCATAGCCGACATGGTCAACGACAACGTGGAGAAGCTCCAGCAGGGCTGCCCCGTACGCTACATCAGCGGAGATATCCTCACCGGCACCAATGTCGGCAAGGACGGCTATCTGGGCTTCTACGACGACTGCATCTCTCTGATTACCGAAGGCGTCTACTATGAGACATTCGGATGGGCCAAGCCTTTCAGAACCAAGAAGTACAGCTTCGCATCCACATACTTCTCATGGCTGACTCCCAAGAAGAGATACAAGATGGACTCCAACCTCAACGGAGGAGTGAGAGCATTCGTGATGACCAACAAGTACGCCCAGGTGTTCCCCATGAACATCTATCCCGTGTACCTGCTCAAGGCCATCATCGCCGAGGACATCGACAAGATGGAGCAGCTCGGCATCTACGAGGTTGTCGAAGAGGACTTCGCCCTCTGTGAATACATTGACCCCTCGAAGATAGACATACAGGCTATCGTTTCCAAGGGAATTGACCTCATGATTAAAGAAATGGCATAAGAATATGGAAAAGAAAGAGAAAAAAGGCTCAATATTCGACTCCACCATCGAGGCCTTCCAGTCATTCCTCAGAGTGCCCAATACCGTCACCAAGAGCGGCTCGCACGTAAGGGACTGCAACGACCTCAAGAGAGTCATGATCATCGTGGTGGTCGCCCTGATCCCCACCTTCCTCTTCGGTATCTACAATATCGGAGACCAGCACAGCATCGCAGCCGGAATCGATATGGGCTTCTGGCAGAAGGTCTGGTTCGGCTTCCTCAAGATACTTCCCCTCTACCTGGTATCCTACATCGTAGGTCTGGGCATAGAGTTCGCCTCCGCACAGATCCGCGGACATGAGGTCAATGAGGGATATCTGGTAACAGGTATGATCATTCCCCTGATCGTGCCCATCACCACCCCCCTCTGGATTCTCGCCCTCGCAGTGGCCTTCGCAGTCATCATCGGCAAGGAGGTATTCGGAGGCACAGGCATGAACATCTGGAACCCGGCACTCCTCGCCAGGGCATTCCTCTTCTTCGCCTACCCCTCCAGCATGTCAGGTGACAAGGTTTGGGTCGCCGGCGTAGACGGATATTCCGGAGCAACACCCCTTGCGGACGCTGCTCTCGGCAATTTCAACAATATGCCCTCAGCCCTGGACATGTTCCTCGGATTCATTCCCGGATGTCCCGGTGAGACCTCTACCGTTGCAATCCTCATCGGTGCAGCCATCCTGCTGTTCTTCGGAGTTGCAAGCTGGAAAATCATGCTGTCCACCGTTGTGGGAGCTCTGGCAATCGGCTACCTCTGCAACGCCCTCGCTCCTGACGCTTCGTCCTACCTCGCGCTTCCCGCATGGGAGCACCTGATCATGGGCGGCTTCGCATTCGGAGCGGTATTCATGGCCACCGACCCTGTAACCTCGGCCCAGACCGAGACAGGAAAATGGATCTACGGCTTCCTGATCGGTGCATTCACCATTATCCTCAGGGTATTCAACCCCGGATATCCGGAAGGAATGATGCTGGCCATCCTGCTTATGAACACATTCGCTCCGCTGATTGACTACTGTGTAGTTCAGAGGAACATCAAGAAACGTCTCAAGAGAGCGCAAATCAATCAATAAGGGAGAATCACACTATGAATACCAACAGTAACACATATACAATTATCTACTCCACCGTCATGGTGGTGATCGTGGCTGCTGTTCTCGCGTACGTGTCCGTATCCCTGAGCGGCAAGCAGCAGGCCAACGTGAACACCGAGACCCGCCAGAGCATTCTGTCCTCGGTCAACCTCGGCCAGGGAGCCGATGAGGCTTCTGACAAGAACGCATACGTGGAACAGGAGTTCAACAAATACATCACAGACTCCTATCTGGTCGATGCACAGGGCAATAAAGTGGATGGAGACGCATTCTCCCTCGCCCTTACAGCAGGCCTGAAATCCCAGTATGATATCATGAAACAGGCCAATCCCGATGTGTCAAAGCTCACCCTCCCCGTCTTCGTCTGCACTCTGGACGACGGCAGCAAGGTAGAGATATTCCCCATCTACGGAGCCGGTCTGTGGGGCCCTATCTGGGGCTATGTATCCCTCAAGGACGACTACAACACCATTTACGGTGCAACCTTCCTCCACAAGGGAGAGACTCCCGGTCTGGGCGCTGAGATAGCCACGCCTAATTTCAGCAACCAGTTCATCGGCAAGTCCATCTTCGACGGAGGCAGCCTGGTATCGGTGACAGTTGTCAAGGGAGGCGCCCCTGAAGGCTCTGCCCATGAAATCGACGCCATCTCCGGCGGTACCATCACCAGCCGTGCCCTGGAGAATGCAATACGCCAGTGGCTCGAATATTATGAACCTTATCTTGAAAAACAGAAAGCTGA
Organism: Candidatus Coprenecus stercorigallinarum; assembly: GCA_018711305.1. Lineage (GTDB taxonomy): Bacteria > Bacteroidota > Bacteroidia > Bacteroidales > UBA932 > Coprenecus > Coprenecus stercorigallinarum. Next base: position 4,933 of record DVIL01000028.1, on the reverse strand, counting down.
AAGATAATCATGAAAAAGGAAATATATCAAAACCCGTTTTTCAAGGCCAACCCGGTAACGGTCTTAGTCTTGGGTATCTGCTCCTCGCTGGCAGTTACCGTAAAGCTTGAGCCTGCCTGCGTGATGGCTCTGTCGGTTACATTCGTGACCGGATTCTCAAGCCTGTTCGCATCCCTGCTGCGCAATACGATTCCCAACCGTATACGAATCATCGTCCAGCTGGTACTCGTATCGCTGTTCGTAATCCTCATCGACCAGTTCCTCAAGGCATACGCCTATGAGGTCAGCAAGCAGCTGTCCGTATACGTCGGTCTGATCATCACCAACTGTATCATCATGGGCCGTATCGAGGCTTTCGCCCTCGGCAACAAGCCCTGGCCCTCTTTCGTGGACGGTATCGCCAACGGTCTCGGCTACGGTATGATTCTCGTGGCTCTGGCCTTCATCCGCGAGCTTCTGGGTTCCGGTACACTGTTCGGACATCAGATCATTCCTGCCGGCTGGTATGAAGCCGGATACATGAACAACGGCCTGATCATCCTGCCTCCCATGGCCCTGATTCTGGTAGGTCTGTTCATCTGGCTGCAGAGAGGCATTCAGAAAGAGCTTATAGAAAAATAATAAAGGCACATCACTATGGAATATTTAAGTCTATTTGTCAAGTCGATATTCGTCGACAACATGATTTTCGCATACTTCTTGGGGATGTGCTCATTCCTGGCTGTATCGAAGAATGTCAAGACAGCTTTCGGTCTGGGTATCGCAGTGATATTCGTAATCCTCGTTACCCTGCCTATCAACTACCTGCTCAACAAGTTCTTCCTCACTCCCGGAGCAATGTCCTGGATCAGCCCCGCACTTGCTGACCTCGACCTGAGCTTCCTGAGCTTCATAGTATTCATCGCGGTAATCGCCGCCATCACCCAGCTCGTGGAGATGATCGTGGAGAAATTCTCTCCCGCCCTTTTCTCTTCACTGGGTATCTTCCTTCCCCTGATTGCAGTGAACTGCGCCGTAATGGGTGCCTCACTGTTCATGCAGGAAAGGGATTTCGCCAACCTCGGTTACGCGACAGTATATGCCCTCGGATCCGGAATCGGCTGGTTCCTCGCCATCGTGACCATCGCGGCCATCCGTGAGAAACTCGCATACTCCAACGTTCCCAAGCCTCTCAAGGGCCTCGGAATCTCATTCATCATCACCGGTCTCATGGGTATAGCATTCATGAGCTTCATGGGTATTCAATTATAGGAGGACTGACGTATGACTACAATACTTATCGTATCAATTATCACGTTCCTTGTAGTGACCCTGATACTGGTCGCTCTCCTGCTGGTGGCCAAGGCCAAACTGACCCCTCAGGGCAATGTCAAGATCGACATCAACAACGGCGAGAGAGTCCTCGATGTCAATCCCGGCTCCTCCCTGCTGACCACCCTCTCCAACGAGAAGATATTCCTTCCCTCTGCCTGCGGCGGCGGCGGAAGCTGCGGCATGTGCAAATGCCAGGTGCTTTCAGGCGGCGGCAGCATCCTGCCCACCGAGGTAGGTTTCTTCACCCGCAAGCAGCAGCAGAACAACTGGAGGCTCGGCTGCCAGGTCAAGGTGCGCGAGGACCTCAAGATCCTCGTACCCCAGAGCATCCTCGGCATCAAGAAACTCGAGTGCGAGGTGGTAAGCAACAGGAACGTCGCCACTTTCATCAAGGAATTCGTTGTGAAGCTTCCCGCAGGCGAGCACCTCAACTTCCGCTCCGGCGGCTATATCCAGATCGACATCCCCAAGTACGATATCGACTACAAGGATATGGACATAGAGGAGCCCTACAGGGCCGACTGGGAGAAAATGGGCGTATTCAACCTGCACGCACACAACTCCGAGCCTACCTTCAAGGCATACTCCATGGCCAACCATCCTGCAGAGGGTGACATCATCATGCTGAACGTCCGTATCGCCACCCCTCCTTTCGACAAGGCCAAGGGCGGCTTCATGAACGTGCCTCCCGGAATCAGCTCGTCCTACATCTTCTCCCGCAAGCCGGGTGACAAGGTGATCATCTCGGGCCCTTACGGAGAGTTCTTCATCCCGGACAACGCACCCGCAGACCAGGAGTTCATCTTCATCGGCGGCGGTGCCGGAATGGCTCCCATGAGAAGCCACATCATGCATCTGTTCAAGACCGAGAAGACCGGCCGCAAAGTCAACTTCTTCTACGGTGCCCGCAGCCTGAAAGAGGCCTTCTACCTCGAGGACTTCCACGAGATAGAGCGCGACTTCCCCAACTTCAAGTTCCATCTGGCCCTCGACCGTCAGGATCCCGAGGCCGATGCAGCAGGAGTTGCATACAAGGTCGGATTCGTGCACAACGTCCTCTACGAGACCTACCTCAAGAACCACGAGGCTCCCGAGGACTGCCTCTACCTGATGTGCGGTCCTCCGATGATGACCCAGTCGGTACTCAAGATGCTCGACAGCCTCGGAGTACCTCCCGAGAACATCCTCTTCGACAATTTCGGCTCATAGTCCCTCAGCGGACTTCTGCAGCCGACAGTATAGAAACCAGCCCGGACGACACGGATATCCACATCGTCCGGGCTTTTCTTTTGCCACAACGGCAAGCAGTGCAGCCTGCACTGAGATGCCGAACTCTATCTTCTCTCCGTCACAATCACGGCCATAACCGTATGACTCACCGCCGACGAGATAGACTGCAGCATCGACATCCAAGTCCTCGAGGACATACGAAAAACGCGGAAATGTCTCCATCTCAAGAGTCTCGACAATAAAGCACTGACCGTCTTTAAGGCACAATGCCCTGCGTCGGCTGGAGTATTTCCATCGGCTGGACTCCTTCACGTACTTGCCGTCTCTGACCAGCTGTTTGGAGATAAGCGCCTCAAGCTGACCGAGCTGCACCGTCAGGATACGGCTGCCACCGTCCGCCTGAATAAGCGTCGAATAATTGCCGTCAGAGGAGATATACACCACGCCCTCCGTGGCAACGCGCACCAGGTCGACAGATGTGGATATGACTATGTAAAATTGATACGAATATCAAAAATAATGGCACGCCATTCATCGGTGCGCCATTTTAATTTTGCATCATCGTAATAAAGTAAAAAAGAAGAAATATGAAACCTTACATTTTCGTTCACATGATGACTTCGGTCGATGGTCGTATTGATTGCCCGATGGTGAGGCTACTCAGTACGGATGAATATTATATCGCATTGGAGAAACTCGGTCTTTGTTCTGACGTTCAGATGAATATACCATAATAACAGATACACGTGGCAGGCTACGCTGGGCTTCCGGAGAAGCAGACGGACATCCATTACTCTGTATTACAAGCGAAAAGGTCACGGAAGAATATTTGGAACATTTGCGGGAACAGGGCATTTCATGGATTGCCACAGGGCGGGACTGTATTGATTTGTCCCGTGCGATGGACATACTCGGAGAACAGTTCGGGGTTAAGCGGCTTGCCGTAGTCGGAGGTGGACATATCTGCGGCGGTTTCCTTGAGGCAGGCTTGGTTGATGAGGTAAGCATAATGGTAGCTCCCGGCATTGACGGACGGCAGGGACAGACGGCTGTATTTGACTGCATAACGGATAGAGGATGTAATCCCTACCGACTGAAACTTAAAAGTGTAGAACGATGGGATACAGATATAGTATGGTTGCGATATACAATGAAATCAATGCCGGCTATCCCATGCCGGGAGCTACGGTGATGGGTGGCTTTAACGTCAATATTTAACTCTAAAAACAGTATATTATGCAGACAACAGCAAGACTTTACAATCTGGGCTATAAAGCTAAGACTTATCTGGTAGCCGCATTATTTGTAATGGGCAATATCGCATTGCCCCAACTTTTCCATCTATTTCTTCACTCTTGTCGGTGCTTATAAATACGGATGGAAAGCCGGACTGATGACGACGGTAGCTTCACCGCTTGTCAATTCCCTGATGTTCGGGATGCCGGCCTTTGGTTCACTCCCCTCCATCCTGCTTAAATCCGTATTGCTGGCCATTGCCGCTTATGCTGGCGGTGGTACTTTTCTATCAGGCAATTTCTATGATGCCGTCCAGGATTTTCGCATAGGAGTGCCGGGCATGCTGCTGCAAATCTTCGGCGGTTATCTGTTTGTCAAATACCTAATACGCAAGTAATGATGTTTGGGATAGGAACTCAAGAAATAATCTTCATCGTATTGATTGTCCGGCTGTTTTTCGGCGGCAAGAAAATTCCTGAACTCATGAAAGGTCTGGGTAAAGGGGTACGTAGTTTCAAGGAGGGCGTGAGAGGCATCGAGAATGATAATTAATTCAAGGGAAGTTCCTTTTGTATAAAAATGGCAAAGGCTTTTTCTCTGCATCCTCATGCTTGAAAGAGGTCGTCCATAGTAACTTCGCTATGGACGATGCTTTTATGTTTTCCGCCCACGACGCCATATGTCGTCACAAAAGTGATTACAAGCGATTTCTTGTTTTTTGTCGCCATCCGAAACAACCCCATCCGCTCCCTCAGCTTCATCTCATAGCTGTCAGTTATGCCATATTGGTCTGTACTGAATTTCATTTCGCACAGGTGGATAATTCTGTCTGCCCGCTCGATTATCATGTCAATCTGAAAACCGGGTATCCCTTTTTCCGTGTCGGCTTTGCTCCGCCATGTGGATATGGAGGTTCCCACCCCTGCGATTCCGAGTGCACCTTTAATCTGTTTATGATGGCTCAGACATACCAGTTCAAAACTCAGTCCCATCCATGCGGATACACTGCGAGAATCCATGTTGTTACTCCACCATCTGTCATCCTTGGTGTTGTTGGATTCAATAAACTTGTAATAGAACAGCGTATAGAAATCCGTAAGCCTGAAAATGTTGTTACGGACTTTGCTGCCATATTGTGACAGCCGTGTGATGA
>DVIL01000027.1 GCA_018711305.1 Candidatus Coprenecus stercorigallinarum | reverse complement strand
CACCGCGGACGTCGGGACGGTCATCTCGGGCAAGCAGGCGGTCACGCTCGGCCTGATCGACGAGGTCGGTACGCTGTCCGACGCGCTCGAAGCGCTCTATGAGATGATCGCCGCGCGGCGCAGCGCAACCGAAAACGGAAAATGAAGAATGGAGAATGGAGAATGGAGAGTGGAGAATGAAGAGTGGAGGGTGAAGTGCAACCGCAAAGATGTCCCCAAAATGGAGCACTGCCTCTGCGATGAGGTGTGAAAACGTAAGGACTGAAAGCAAAGAATAGAGGATAAGGATGTGGAACGGAGGACAGAGAACGAAGAGTGGAGAGTGAAGAATGGCGGGTGGAAAGCAACGTACTACAACCTGCGCTAAACCTAAACCTAAATCTGAATCCGGTAGTGTAAACTGAATTGTGTCAAGTTTGGTTTTGCCGTGCCATAGTAGGTTGAATCTGCACTCACCGCTCGAGCCGGGTGTAGACACTCAGGGGCAGGATGCGGCCGAAGTCATCGCGCAGTACCAGTTCTCCGGAAGTGCGGCGGCCGGCCGGTCCGAAGGCACAGGCCACGAGGGTGTCCGCCAGCATCGCAGAATAGCCGTTGGAATAGAGATTCAGCACCAGGAAGCTGTTCATCGGGGCGAGAATCTGCGCACAGCCCTTCAGGATGTCATTGAGGCACTCGTCCAGTTTCCACCTCTCCCCGTCCGGGCCGCGTCCGTAGGCGGGTGGGTCGAGAATGATGCCGTCGAACGAGGCTCCGCGGCGGACCTGACGGGTGACATATTTCAGGGCGTCGTCGATGGTCCAGCGGATGCCGTCGAGGGTGGAAATCTCCATATTGTGCCTGGCCCATGTCACCACCTGTCTGACAGAGTCGAGATGAGTGACGTCGGCTCCTGCGGCACGGGCGGCCAGAGAGGCGGCACCGGTGTAGGCAAACAGGTTGAGTACCCGAGGCGGCCGGGTCTCGCCCATCTTCGCATTGTTGGCTCTGAGACGGGCTACCTGCCGGTAGATGAAATCCCAGTTAGGGGCCTGCTCCGGAAAGACACCTACGTGTTTGAATGCCGTAAGTCCCAAACGCAGACGCAGTTCAGCCCCGCCGAATTCTGAAAGGATTCCGGCCGTCGCAGTATCGGGAAGCCCGATGAGCCGTGTTCTGGAAGTGTCCGGCGCGGTCTCCCCCCGGACTGTCCCGTCATTCACCGCCGGCAGCCGGTAGGAAATATTCCACTGCTCCTGCATCCGCCCGAGCATGGTCCAGACCCCGCTGTCCTCCTTCCCTGCCTTGGAGAAGCCGGCTCCGGGAGTAAAGGCTGTCTGCGCCCTCCTCTTCCATTCCGAAGCGGGAAGCGCCTTATCCCACAATGCCTTGGGCTCAGGCCTGATCATCGTATAACGCCCGAAACGCTCCAGCTTCTCGAAACCGCCGGAGTCTATCAGCTGGTAATCGCTCCAGCTCTCAGATGGTCTTTCAATATTCATGCGCCAAAGATACGTAAATTTTCCGCTGACTGATTTTACTTCCGCCTCCCGCGCAGGTCTATAAAGCAGTACGTCTTCCGGCAAACACCGCCATGAGAAACGGATGACGGGTATTTGTGCTTACCGCCAAGTAAATATGGACAAATTGCAGGACAGACACATAATCGGCTTGATACAGTCCGACCCGGAGCGGGGTTTCAGAATGCTTATAAACAGGTACAAGGAGACCGTCTACTGGCACATCCGCCGTCTGGTGGTCTCTCACGATGATGCGGAGGACGCCACTCAGGAGACTTTCATCCGGATATTCCGGTCCGCCGACCGGTTCAGGGGAAACAGTTCGCTCAAAACCTGGATCTACAGAATCGCCACGAACGAGGCTCTGCGGATACTGGAACGCCGCCGGCAAGGACAGGTCGCCATCGACACTCCGGGCACAGGAGTCAATGCAATGCCCGCTGACGAATATACGGACTACAGCGACCTGGAGGGCGTCAGACTCCAGAAGGCAATACGGTCCCTGCCTGCAGGGCAGCAGTTGGTATTCAACCTGCGCTATTACGATGAGCTGAGCTACAACGAGATAGCACGAATCACAGAGATGAGCGCAGCCAGCGCGAAGACCAGTTACCATATCGCGAAGGGGAAAATTATAAAATACATGAATTCGATAGACTGATCATCATGAAAGACAAGAGTTTCAACTTAGGCAAAATAGGAAAGCAGATGCCTTACCGGACTCCGGAGGGGTTCTTCGGCGAACTGGAGGGAAAAATATGGCAAAGGGCGAAGAATGAAGGCATCATTCATACAGCATCAGACGCCGGTATCACCATTAAGGCCGGGACAGTACTCACCGCAAGTACACCTGCCGGGAAACGGGAGCACAGAAGAGCCCGCATCAATCACGCCCTCCCAAGACCCGCTCTCATAGGCTCTGCCGCCGCTGCAGTCATCATCGCCTTCAGCGTGTGGTTCTGCAACTTACAGACAGTAAAAATGAGCGACATAGAATCTGCCTTCGACAGCCTCAGCTATGAGGACCGCACGCATATTCTGGAGACCTACCGCTCGGACATATTCTTGAACTGGAATTAAAACACATTTTATAAAATCTTTTCAATCATGAGGACAATACTGAAATTAATGTTGGCCGCCGCCGTTGTTGCGGCCACCTGCGGAACTTCGGCAGCCGACAACCGCGGACAGAAGGAAAAGCATCAGCAGATATCCCCGGAGCAACAGATATCCCGGGAAGAGCTTAGCGCCAAACAAGCCATGCACATAAGCGGAAGGCTCGGCCTGGACGAGGATACTGCCGCCCTGTTCACTGAAGCCTACTGCAATTTCCAGAAAGAACTCTGGGAAACAGCCCCCCGCCCCGGCAGACTCCGTCCCGATGCTGACGAAGAAGAGACAGCCGAGTATCTGCAGAACCGCTTTGCCCAGAGCAGGAAGATCCTGGAGCTGCGCGAAAAATACTACGGGATATACAGCGGATTCCTGACACAGAAACAGATACTTCAGGTATTCGAGGCTGAACGGGAGATGATGGACCGTCTGGCCGGCAGAGGCAGGGGACCGGAAGGTCCTGAAGGCCCTGACCACGGGCACCGCCAGGGCCCGCCTCCGGGACCTGCTCCGACCGGCCGACATTTTATGTAAGATTTTTCCACAGAATTTTGTAATTTTGCGGCCGGATAAACTATACGGTTATGCAGAACATAGACTCTTATGACTTTAATGGCAAGAAGGCCATTGTGAGAGTGGATTTCAACGTTCCTCTCGACGCAGACTTCAACATCACTGACGACACCCGTATCCGCGCCGCAATCCCCACCTTGAAAAAGGTACTGGCCGGCGGAGGCTCCCTCATCATAATGTCCCATCTCGGGAAGCCGAAAGGACCTGCGGAGAAATTCTCCCTCAAGCACATTATCGGACGCATAGAAGAATTGCTCGGCACCAAGGTGCAGTTCGCTCCCGACTGCATGAAGGCAGATGAGCAGGCCGCTGCCCTCAAGCCCGGCGAAGTGCTCCTGCTCGAGAACCTGCGCTTCTACGCAGAGGAGGAGGGCAAGCCCCGCGGACTGGCCGAGGACGCCACCGAAGAGGAGAAGAAAGCCGCAAAGGCCGCAGTGAAGGAAAGCCAGAAGAAATTCACCGAGCACCTGGCATCCTACGCCGACTGCTACATCAACGACGCATTCGGGACAGCCCACCGCGCCCACGCCTCCACAGCCCTCATCGCCAAATACTTCCCCAACGACAAGATGTTCGGCTACGTGATGGAAGGCGAGATCAAGGCGATCGACAAGGTCCTGGGCAATCCCCAGCGTCCCCTGACCGTCATCCTCGGCGGAGCCAAAGTCTCCTCCAAACTCGGAGTCATAGAGCACCTACTCGATCTGGCCGACAACATGATCATCGGCGGCGGCATGGTCTACACCTTCATGAAAGCCCAGGGCGGCACCATCGGAACCTCCCTCGTAGAGGACGACCAGCTCCAGACAGCCCTCGACACCCTGGCCAAGGCCAAGGAGAAAGGCGTCAAGCTGTATTTCTCCACAGAGGTTGTGGCTGCCGACGCCTTCGACAACAATGCGCACACCCAGATCTGCCCTTCGAACGCCATTCCCGACGGATGGATGGGCATGGACGCCTCACCCAAGGCAGTTGCCGAATGGAAAGAGGTCCTGTTGAACTCCAAGACCATACTCTGGAACGGCCCCGTAGGCGTATTCGAAATGCCCAACTTCGCCCACGGCACCAACACCATTGCCGGGATTCTCGCTGAGGCTACGGCAAAAGGAGCATTCACCCTCGTAGGCGGTGGCGACTCAGTGGCTGCAGTCACCCAGATGGGCTATGCAGACAAGGTAAGCTACGTGTCCACCGGCGGCGGTGCGATGCTGGAGTTCCTGGAGGGAAAGGAGCTGCCCGGCATCAAGGCAATTAGAGAATAACGGCGGTCAGAACCATTCTGACACACCTCAACAACAGTATGAGGCCGTGACTGGAGATACATGGAAATCCTTTGGTCACAGCCTCATTTTTGAAACAGACAGACGATGAAAGAGCAACTGGAAAGCCTCAACTCCATTTCGATCAACTTCGGGGAGAACGGCATGATGATAGTCAACATCCTGCTGGCTTTCATAATGTTCGGCGTGGCCCTCGGAATAAAGACGGAAACATTCAAGAACGTATTCCGCCATCCCAGGTCCATCATCACCGGCATTCTCCTGCAGTGGGTCGGGCTGCCTGCGACGACATTCCTTATCTGCCTGGCCCTGAACCATTGGATTACCCCGATGGTAGCTCTCGGCATGATACTGGTAGCATCCTGCCCCGGCGGCAACATCTCCAATTTCATCTCCTCCCTCTCGAAGGGCAATGTAGAGCTTTCCGTGAGCATGACAGCCGTGACCACCGTATTTGCCCCGCTTATCACCCCCCTCAACTTCTACCTCTGGGGCACATTGTACTACCATGCCATAAGCGTTTCGGGCGACATACCCCGGCTGGTCATTCCTTTCCTCCCGATGTTGTGGCAGATACTGCTGCTCCTGGGCATCCCCATTGTCCTGGGAATGCTCTTCGCCCGGTATTTCCCCAACGCCACGAAGAAGATCACCAAACCGGCGCAGACCCTTTCCATCCTCCTCTTCCTGGTAATGGTCGTCGCCTCTTTCTCGCAGAATTTCCAGTTGTTCATCGACAACATCATTTTCATATTCTTCATCGTACTGGTGCATAACGCCGCCGCCTTCGCCACCGGGTATTTCGGGGGAATGGCCGGACGGCTGCCGCTCAGGGACCGCCGCTCCGTAACCATCGAGGTCGGTATCCAGAACTCGGGACTGGGGCTGGTGCTGCTGTTCAACCCCGCTATCTTCCCTCCGGAGATATGGCACGGGCACTACGGCGGAATGCTCTTCGTCACAGCATGGTGGGGCATCTGGCACATCATCGCGGGACTCACCCTCGCCGCCATCTTCCGCAGGCACCCCCTTCCGGAGGGCAATGTCAAGGCGGCAGCATAATTTTCAAGGACAATGGGTAAGAAGGAAAACAGGAAAATTCAGGACTTCGACGGGCTCTACGCCTTCCTCCGGCACTACGTCGACTTCATGCTGCGGATGGCATACCGCAGGATAAAATACGTGGGACTGGAAAAAGTACCCGCCGACGGGGCTGTCATCTACGCCCCGAACCACACAAACGCCCTTATGGACGCGCTGGTCATTCTGGCCATGGACCGCAAACAGAAGGTATTCGTAGCCAGGGCCGACATTTTCAGGAACCCCAAAGTCGCGAAGATTCTCCGCTTCCTGAAGATCATGCCAATCATGCGCATCCGCGACGGCATGGACGAGGTGCGCAAGAACACCGAGATCATCCACAAGAGCGTGGACGTGCTCATGGACAAGGTACCCTTCTGCATCCTGCCCGAAGGACGGCATCAGGCCAAGCACTCGCTGCTGCCCCTGTCCAAAGGCATATTCAGGATCGCACTCGAGGCCGAGGAACTCATGGACGGCCGCCTGCCCCTGTACATCGTGCCGGTCGGTCTGGAATACGGCAACTTCTTCAGATTCCGCTCCACCGTGCTGGTGCAGATAGGCGAGCCCATCAACGTCAGCGCATATCTCAGGGAACACGCCTCGCTTTCCCAGCCCGAGGTGATGAACCTGATGAAGGACGACCTCTCCGAGCGCATGAAGGAAGTCATCCTCTACATCCCAGATGACGAGCACTACGACGCCACACTGGAAACCTGCGCCGCAGTCATCAATCAGCAGGTGGACACCTGGAGGAAGGAGCATCCCGGCGCACGCCGCCACGCCCTGACCACCCGATTCTCCGCCAACAAGATGACCCTCGGGCAGATCGCCCGGCTGCGGACCTCCGAACCGGAAAAAGCCGCTGAACTATTAGGCCGCGCCGCCGACATCCACCGCGAGCGGGAGGAACGGGGTATTTCCCTCGGCTCCGTCATTAAGAAGCACCCCTTCTGGTCCCGCCTGTTCCAGCTGCTGGTACTCATTGTCACCCTCCCCTACACTATTCCGGCAGGAGTGCTGACCCTCCCCGTAACCGGCCTTTCAGCCTTCCTCTTCTCGAAGATGAAAGACCGCGCGTTCTACAACTCCATCCGCTTTGTAGTCACCCTCGTGCTCTGGCCGCTGCTGCTCATCATCTACGCCATTGTCCTCTACTGCACCCTTCCGTGGGAATGGGCCCTGGGTCTGTCAATCGCCCTCGTGCCCGCCACCGTCCTGTGCCAGGAAGCCTACCGCCTGCTGCGGCTGGCAGTATCCGACCTGCGGCTGCTCTGCGCCCCGAAGCTCCGCCGCTCCATCCGGGACCTGCGCAGACAGTTCCTGGACCTTCTGCATAAAGAGGAACTTGCATGATCCGCTCAATACTGCTCGTAGGACTCGGAGGCTGCATCGGCAGCCTGGTTCTCGGGCTGCTCACCACACTGGGAGGGTACGCACTCGCGCGGCTGCTGTAAACGGCAGCGAATCGCGGCCGGCCCGTGGATAAAGTTTTCATGCTGTTTTGAGATTTTTTGTAATTTTGCGCGCGAATTGATATATGTGTCGCCATGGACGTTTTACTTGCTCTTCTGCCCATCCTGACACTGATTGTACTGATGGGCGTGTTCAAGGTTCCGGGAGACCGGAGCAGTTTGATAACACTGATTGTCACCATCGTCATAGCGGTATGGTATTTCGGCCAGCCGCTGCAGCAGACGGGACTGTCGTTTTTCTACGGTGCGCTCAAGGCACTGGTTCCCATACTGCTGATCATCCTTATGGCCATCTACAGCTACAACGTACTCCTGCACACCGGGAAGATTGAGGTGCTCAAGGCCCAGTTCTCATCCATCTCCTCCAACAAATGCATCCAGGTGCTGCTCATCACCTGGGGATTCGGGGGACTGCTGGAGGGTATGGCCGGATTCGGTACGGCCGTGGCCATACCGGCGGCGATTCTCATCAGCCTCGGGTTCAAGCCGGTCTTCTCCGCACTGGTCAGCCTCATCGCCAACAGCGTGCCCACGGCTTTCGGGGCGGTCGGAGTGCCGGTCATCGTCCTGGCGCAGGAGACCTCGCTGGATGTGATGAAAGTGGCTCCGGCAGTTGTAGCCCAGCTGGCCGTAACCATGATATTGGTACCGATAGTCATTGCCCAGCTGACTGTACCGGGGAAGAAGGCCCTGCCCCGCAACATCCTCATCGGCACGGTCATCGGAGCAGTCTCCTTAGCCGTCCAATACCTTGCGGCCAGATATATCGGACCGGAGACCCCGGCCATTCTCGGCTCCGCCGCAGCCATCGCTGTCATCATCCTGCTGGGCCGCATCCTGGACCGCCGCACGGCACGGAACTCCGGTACAAACACAACGCCCTCCAAACACAGACACAGCACAAAGGAAATCCTCCAGGCCTGGGCCGTCTACGCCCTGATCATGCTGCTCATACTGCTGACCAGTCCCATGCTGCCCCTCAAGGATATCCTGGCTCCCGTTGCCGAAACATCCATCGGCTTCAACATCGGCGGAGAGACCCGCACATGGTCCGTACAATGGCTCGTCCAGGGCGGACTCCTGCTGTTCATCGGCTCATTTGCCGGCGGACTGCTGCAGGGAGGCAAGGCCGGCGGACTGCTCAGGCTGCTGTGGAAATCCACCGTACAGCTCAAAAAGACATTCATCACGGTCATCTGCCTCGTGGGCTTCTCCTCGATCATGGAGACCTCGGGCATGATCAATACCCTCGCCGTCGCACTGGCCACGGCCACAGGAGCACTTTACCCGCTGTTCGCCCCCGCCATCGGAGCCATCGGAACATTCCTCACCGGCAGCGACACCTCAGCCAACATCCTTTTCGGCAAGCTGCAGGCCGGCGTGGCGGAACACATAGGCGCGGATCCCGTATGGATCTCGGCATCCAATACCGCCGGAGCCACCGGAGGCAAGATCATCTCCCCGCAGAGCATTGCCATTGCCACCTCTGCCTGCGGACAGCAGGGACAGGAAGGCAGAATCCTCAAGGCAGCCCTGCTCTACGCCCTCGGCTACGTGGTCATAACCGGCATTATCGTATACATTTTCGCATATTGAAAACAGACACATAACAGCATCTTATTATGAAAATCGGACTTTTCATTCCCTGCTTTGTCAATGCCGTCTACCCTCAGGTGGGCACAGCCTCCTTCAAGCTGCTGCGCTCGCTCGGAGTGGACGTGGACTACCCGCTCGGACAGACCTGCTGCGGCCAGCCCATGGCCAACGGCGGCTTTGAGAAGGACTCGGCCCCGCTGGCCCGCAACATGGAGAAACTTTTCAAGGACTACGACTACGTGGTGGGCCCTTCCGGCAGCTGCGTGGCCTTCGTCAAGGAACATTACCCCGAGATTCTGCACAAGGAGGCGCACGAGTGCCTCAGCAGCCGGATATACGAGATATGCGAGTTCATCCACGACGTGGTGCGGCCTACGGAACTGCCCCGCGCGCATTTTCCCCACAAGGTCAGCATCCACAACAGCTGCCACGGACAGAGACTGCTCCGACTGGCCTCCCCCTCTGAGCTGAACATTCCCCATTATTCCAAGCTCAGGGACCTGCTTTCCCTCGTGAAGGGCATAGAGGTCATGGAGCCTTCCCGGGTCGATGAGTGCTGCGGCTTCGGAGGCATGTTCTCCATAGAAGAGCCGGCCGTATCCGCATGCATGGGCGCCGACAAGGTCCGCGACCACATGTCCACCGGGGCAGAATACATCACCGGAGCCGACTCCTCCTGCCTGATGCACATGGAGGGTATTATCCAGAGACAGAAACTGCCCGTCAAGACTATTCACATAGTCGAGATTTTAGCATCAAACCTTTAACATCCGATCTTATGAGCACACATTCGAAAGCAGCCGAAAAGTTCATAGCCGACAAGGAGAGGACCGCATGGCACAACCAGGCCCTGTGGTTCGTCCGCGAGAAAAGGGACCGCATGGCCCGGTCCGTCCCCGAATGGGAAGCCCTGCGGGAGGCGGCGGCCCGCACCAAGATACACACCGTCACACATCTGGCCCATTACCTCGAGATGTTCGAGCGCAATGCCACGGCCAACGGCATACACGTACACTGGGCCAAGGACGCCCAGGAGCACAACGAGATAGTCTACGGCATCCTCAAGGAGCACGGAGTCAGGCATCTGGTCAAGAGCAAATCCATGCTCGCCGAGGAATGCGGCCTGTCCCCCTACCTGGAGGAGCGCGGCATCGAGGCTGTAGAGAGCGACCTCGGAGAGCGCATCATGCAGCTTATGCACCGGCCACCCAGCCACATAGTCCTTCCGGCCATACACGTCAAGAGGCAGGAAGTGGGAGAGCTCTTCGAACGCGAGATAGGCACAGAGCACGGCAACAGCGACCCGACCTACCTCACCCACGCTGCCAGAGGACACCTGCGCGACAAGTTACTCCATGCCGATGCGGCCATGACCGGAGTCAATTTCGCCGTGGCCTCGTCCGGAGCCTTCGTCGTATGCACCAACGAGGGTAACGCCGACATGGGCACCTCCTTCCCCAAACTGCATATAGCCATCATGGGCCTCGAGAAAGTGATTCCCGACTACGACGCCCTCGCCATATACCACCGGCTGCTCGCCCGCTCCGCCACAGGACAGCATTCCACCACCTACACCACCCACTACAAACGGCCCGTGGAAGGCCAGGAGATGCACATCGTCATCGTGGACAACGGCCGCAGCAGGATACTCGGCAACCCCGTCCACCGCAACATGCTCAAATGCCTGCGCTGCGGAGCCTGCATGAACACCTGCCCCGTCTACCGCCGTTCCGGAGGTTATTCCTACTCCTACTTCATCCCCGGACCGCTGGGCATCAACCTCGGAATGCTCGCCGACCCCAAACAGTACAGCGGCAACGTCTCCGCATGCAGCCTCTGCATGTCCTGCTCCAATGTCTGCCCCGCCAAGATCGACCTCGGAGAGCAGATCTACTCCTGGAGGCAGGAACTCGATTCCCTCGGACTGGCCAATCCGGTCAAGAAGGGCATCGTCAAGGTGCTCAACACCGCCCTGCGCAGTCCCGGCATGTTCCATTTCTGCATCAAGGCAGGACGGCTCGGAGAGAAAATCGCCCCGCACGGCCTGCTCTACTGCAGTGCCAACGCCTGGGGCCGCGACCGCGAGCTGCCGGAATTCACCTCCCGCACATTCGAACAGATCTGGAAAGAAGAACTGTCCTCCTCCGCCCCGGCCGGCCAGGGCAAATCAGAGGAGAGCGGGAAATAACAGTTTTACAGTAAAACAAGCATCTACGACATGAGCAGCAAGGAAACAATACTCGAGGCCCTCAAGGCCAACAGCCCCGCACCCGTGGAAAGAGGGCCGCTGGGCTTCACCCCTATGACATTCTCCGACCCTTTAGCGGAGTTCCGGGAAAGAGCGGTCAAGGCCGCAGCGGCCCGGTGCATCCTGATCGAAGAGGGGGACGATAAGGCATCCGCAGATACGGAGCTCTCCGGAAACCGCGCCACAAGCTCCGGTGACAGAACACCGGAAGAGGACAAGTCCGGCAGCATCCGGGAGCGCATAGCCTCCATCGTCCGCAGGACCTACCCTGAAGCCAGACGCATTGCCTCCAATCTGCCCGAGGCCGCATCCTGCGCCACATTCAACCCCGACGAGCTGGAAGATCCCCGCGATCTCGCCGGCACCGATGTCGCCATAGTCCGCGGAGCCTTCGGAGTAGTCGAGAACGGCGCCGTCTGGATACCCCGCGCATTCCGGCACAAGGCCATGCTATTCATCCCCGAAGCCCTCGTCATCCTGCTGGACAGAAAGCAGATAGTGTGCAACATGCACGAAGCCTACGCCCGGGAGGACTTCGACACCTATGACTTCGGCAGCTTCATCGCCGGCCCCTCCAAGACCGCCGACATCGAACAGGCCCTTGTCATCGGCGCCCACGGAGCCCGGGACGTCACGATCATCCTGCTGTAAGGAACATCACGGAGACCATGCAACTGTAAAGTATCAATAGATACGCTACAATTTTTCTTTTCGTAGACAAATCTTAATGGCTATAGTTTAAATTTCCGTTGCAAAAAGGACATTTTCCCCAATCATAGACAATTCCATCATAGCCTTGCTGCGTGATACTGAACAGGCGCGGCGTTTCACCTTCCCTGTCCACATAGACTACCGCCGTGCCCGCACTGCGCCGTGCGCCCTGCCTAAGCTGCGAGATGGTATAGTCCACTTCAGAGTCCATCGAGTTGTCGGCGGCCATATACACCAGCGTGGTATAGGACACAGGGTCGGGCGGTACGATTATTTCCTCGTCCTCCGAACAG
>DVIL01000026.1 GCA_018711305.1 Candidatus Coprenecus stercorigallinarum | reverse complement strand
GGGTACGGTGCAGAAGCCGTCATACTTGGGGATACCCGCCATGTAGTCCTTGCCGTAGTCCTGCCGCAAGGTCTCGGAGTTCCATGCGATGCGTTTCCTCACATAGCCGCCGTCAATGCGGGGCTGGTTTACAATCTTGTAGAGCGTGGTGCCTACTCGGATAAATTCTTCTTTTTTCTCCATGTTTTTAATACAGATTTAGTGCTGCCAACACATTGTCGGCAAGCGGATTAAACATGGTTGCAAAGCTACGGCAGGACGGCTAAAACCTTGATATGTAAAACTATGCAGAACGGCGCAAAAGAAACCGACGGATAAGAAAATGCAGTAAGATGGACAATATCAGTCATCAAAAGGCGAAAAGAAAAAGCCCGAAGAAGCGGAAAATGGTACTTCTTCGGGCAGACTTGGATTGTGTGAGTGCATGGGCGTAGTGACACGCAACCGCACTCGCTAACACTTACACGATATGCTGTTACCTAACGAAAGCCAAAGCATTTGTCTGTCTTTTCGCAAGCACAGCCTTTCCAGCAAGACATTACGCACTCTTGCGGCATTGGATGTGTTGATACGGAAAGCCAGTGCCATTACCATTGGCAGCGCATACACTTCCAAATAATAACTACTTAATTCACAGATTACATTGCGTTAATCTGCCGAATTTTGGAGGTTTTTCCATAGATTTTCCATAACTTTGTAAGTCAGAACAAATAGTCAATGCGATATGAGAAGCGAAATTACAAAACGCGAAGAGGAGGTTATGCAACTGCTTTGGGACAACGGTCCTCTGACTGTGGCTGAGATGCTGCAGCTGTACGCCGAGCCAAAGCCTCATTTCAACACTGTTTCAACCATGGTACGCTCATTGGAAAAGAAAGGGTTCACGACCCACAGCCCCGAGGGGATGTCCTTCCGGTATGCGGCTACCATGAACCGCGAACAGTATGGCCAGAGGTACCTGGGCGGGGTTGTCCGGGACTATCTGGACAATTCCTACAAGAAGGTCGTGTCGCAGTTTGTGGAGAACGAGCGTCTCAGTGTGGACGATCTCAGGTCTATAATCGATATGATAGAAAAGGAAGGCAAATAGTGGCCTATGAGCGTTCTGCTGACATATGCTGTCGGTTCGGCATTGGTACTGGCTGTCCTGTGGGGCGGTTACCGTCTGCTGATGCGCGGGCAGAAGACATTCAGGGTCAATAGGATACTGCTTGACCTGACCCTGTATTTCTCCGCCTGTGCGCCTGTGCTGATGTCGATGGTAAGCATTCCGGTGCCGGAGCAGGCCTTTGGTATGGTCGGACTGATGGCTCTTCCGGAGGTTACGGTGTATGGCGGCGGAGCGGTATCTGCTGCTGATGACGGCTTTGCTGTATGGCTGCCTGTGGCTCTTGCTGCAGTGTACATTGCAGGAGTCCTGCTCGCCCTTCTGTTACGCGTAGTGATACCTGTGGCAACAGTGCTGCATCTGTTGCGGCGGGGTTGCCGTTACAGGGCAATGGTAGGAGGCAGGGCTGTGAGAGTGGTCTCAGTGCCTGAATCCGGAGGCCGCCGTGTGGAGCCGATGAGCTGGTTCGGCATCATATTCCTTCCTGCCGGGGAGGATTATGGTGAGGACAGCTATGTCATGCGTCACGAGATGGCCCATATACGCCTCAGACATTCTTTTCTGCTGCTTCAGGCCTCGTTGCTGGTCTGCCTGCAGTGGTTCAATCCGGCGGCATGGCTTCTGCTCCGTGATCTCAGACAGAACTGCGAGTTCGAGGCGGATGATGAGGTCCTGTCTTCAGGTGCTGACAGCAAGGGATACCAGCGTTCTCTTGTAGGCCAGGCTGCCAGGGGAATGGCCGTCTCCATAGCAAATCCTTTCCGCAATTCGAGTCTGTACCGCAGGATTGTCATGATCCAGAAAGCGGTGCCGGGACCTAAGGTTTACGCCCGTCTTCTGTATGTGCTGCCGGTGGCGTTTGTCTCTGCCGTACTTTTCGCACGTCCCCTGACTGCTTCACAGACCCTGCCCGCCGAGCCCGTGTCCGATACCGCACCGGTGTCTATGGCAATGGTAGACCAGCTTCCCGGATTCATGGACGGCAGTACTGACGAGTTTGTCCGCTGGGTGTATTCGGCTATCGAGTATCCTGCAAGTGCGCGGGAGGCCGGTGTCGGTGCGAGGGTTTTAGTCAGCTTCATAATCCGCAGCAATGGGGAGGTGTCGGATGTGCGGACGCTTGAATTGGAGCCAAAGGGCAATGTCCCGGGCGATTTCGACTATTCGGTCTTTTCCGATGCCGTTATAGATGTGGTGAAGCAGTCTCCGCGCTGGACTCCAGGCATAATGGACGGGAAACCGGTAAATGTCACTTACAGTTTCCCGGTATCATTCATTACCAGAATCTGACATTGCCATGGAACCTCTGTTAGGAAAAAATATCGGGGAACTTCAGACTATATGCACCGGTTTGGGTCTTAAGCCATTTGCTGCATCGCAGATAGCTGACTGGCTGTACCGCAAGCGTGTGCGTTCCGTGGATGAGATGACGAACCTGCCTAAGGCGGCCCGTGCCGGACTTTCCCGGTCATACGTCGTGGGCCGTACGGGGTATGTGGACATGATATCTTCTGTGGACGGTACCAGGAAATACCTTTTCCCTTTCGGTCCCGGAGTGGAGGCCGTGATGATTCCGGACAAGGACAGAAGTACGCTTTGTGTCTCCTCTCAGAAAGGATGCCGTATGGGCTGCCGTTTCTGCATGACAGGCAGGGGAGGCTGGCATGGAAACCTCACGCCGGCGGAGATTCTCTCCCAGTTCATGGAGGTGGACGAGGCTGCGGAACTGACCAACGCGGTGTTCATGGGAATGGGAGAGCCTCTGGACAACTGGGACAGCGTCCGCCGTGTGATAGATATTCTGACGGCACCCTGGGGTTTCGGATGGAGTCCCAAGCGCATAACACTTTCTACCATCGGTGTTACGTCCGATCCGCATACCGGCGGATCTCCTCTGCGCCGCTTTATGGATGAGTGCTCTTGCCATCTGGCAGTCAGCCTGCACAATCCGTTTCCGGAAGAGAGGGCGGAACTCATGCCGATGGAAAAACCGTTCCCTATAGAAAAGACTTTGTCCCTGATAAGGGAATACGACTTTACCGGGCAGCGAAGGGTAAGTTTCGAATATATAATGTTTGCCGGGATAAACGATGACAAGCGGCATGCCGATGCTCTGGCCAGAATGCTGCGCGGGCTGGAGTGCAGGGTCAATCTTATCCGCTTCCACCGTATCCCCGATTCGCCTCTCGCGCCATCGCCCATGCCCGTAATCGGACAGTTCAAGGACAGGCTCAATGCGGCCGGAGTCCTGACCACTCTGAGAGCATCGCGTGGAGAGGATATCCTCGCGGCCTGTGGAATGCTTAGCGGCAGGAAGAAGGAGCAGTGAAAGTAAATACAGTAAACGATGAAAAAACCGGTAAAATATTTTGTGGCTCTGGCGATGTCGGCGGCCGCGGTGCTGAATGCACCGGCTGCAGGGACCGATACCGTGCAGGTGCGTAAGGAGAGGCCTAAGGTGGGAGTGGTCCTTTCTGGAGGAGGTGCCAAGGGGTCGGCCCATATCGGGGCTCTGAAGGTCATAGAGGAGATGGGAATCCCGGTGGATTTCGTGACGGGGACCAGTATGGGCTCTATCATAGGCGGTCTGTACAGTTTAGGGTATACTCCGGATGAGATGGACTCGATCATACGGACGGTCGACTGGTCCATCATCATGAGCAACAATGTCACCCGCAACCAGCTTTCCTATCTGGACAAGGTCCATAAAAGCAAATATCTGCTTACAGTACCCTTCAATACGGCGTCGTCTCTGGAGAAGTCGATAGAGAGCGGGCAGCGTACACGTCCCCAGACGGCGGAAGACATTACCAATCCTACAACATCGGAGACGAGCGTGTTCATCAATTCGCTCCCTGCCGGTTTTATCAGCGGAAACAATGTCGAGAGCCTGCTCAATTCCCTGTCGGTAGGCTATCAGGACTCGATCAGTTTCGATGACCTGCCTATACCCTATGCCTGTGTGGGCACGGACATAGTCACCGGCAACGAGGTGGTCTTCCGCAACGGGTCTCTGGCCAAGGCCATCCGTGCCAGCATGGCCATTCCGGGAGTGTTCGCCCCTATCCGCATAGGCAATATGGTGCTGGTGGACGGAGGCATGCTCAACAATTTCCCTGTGGATATATGCCGGGAGATGGGGGCGGATATTATTATAGGAGTGAGGGTCTCCAGTACCAAGAAAAGCAATCCGGACGTACTGAATTCCCTGCCGGAGGTGCTCAGCCAGCTGATGGGAGTGGTGACCCAGCGCAAGTCGGATGCGAATATAGCGGACTGCGACATTTTCATCGAGCCGGATGTGACCGGTTTCGGGGCCATGAGTTTTGATTCGAAAAGCGTGGCTACGCTGGTGCAGAGGGGGTATGATGCCGCCGATGCGCACCGGGAGGAACTGAGGGAGCTGAAGGAAATGCTGGACAGCTATGGCCCTGAGGGAAAGCATCTCCAGGCTCCTCGGGCACTTAATCTGGATAACGATACCATCACCATCGCCTCCGTTTCCCTGAGCGGGGTCAGTGACAAGGACGGCCGCTGGCTGCTGCAGAAATCCCGGCTGCTGAAAAACCGCAGGATAACGGGAAAGCAGCTGGATGACGCCATATCCTTCTTTTACGGAACCAACGCATTTTCAAAGATAATCTACTATGTGAAGCAGGACCCGGACGACAGCACGGCCTATCACGTTCAGGTCAATCTTGAGAAGGACGTGCCGCACAATTTCGGTTTCGGCTTTCATTTCGATTCGCAGGAAGCCGCCTCGATACTCCTTGGCCTGGGTATCAACGAGCAGAAACTCACAGGTGTGAAGTTCAACGTAGCCACCCGTCTGAGCTACAACCCGTGGGCGACGGTGCAGCTCTCCTTTGTCCCAAGGCGTTTCCCGCGTTTCAATCTTTCATATACCTTCAAGAAAACGGAAGCAAACATAATGGACAACGGCTCTTCATTCGCCAATGTCTATTTTCTGACCCAGAAGGCCAAGGCATATTTTTCCGAGTACCATTCCCGTTTCCTCAGCACCGAAGTGGGCCTCAATTTCGAGCACTACCGCTACCGCCACTTCATGGGTTCCGATACCCTGTATGTCGACAACTCCGGTGTCAACCCTCTCAGGAGTTCCTATCTCGGGCTTTATGCCAAGGTGGACTTTGATAATACCAACCGCTCGTGTTTCCCTACCAAAGGCCTCGATTTTACCGTAGATGCCGGATGGAAGTTCCATAATTTCATGGATAATCAGGAATTTACCACTTTCGCCGATGTGATGCTGCAGTTCGCTTCATACATTCCTGCCTTCGACAGCAGGCTGGTCATAGTTCCACAGGTCTACTCCCGCTTCCTTATCGGTGACAACTACTATACATCCTATGAGACACTTGCCGGCGGGGTCATGCCCGGCCGTTATGTGGATCACCAGCTGCCGTTCATAGGTGTGATCCGTCCTGAAGTGATGTACAATTCGCTGGTCATACTCAGGAGTGATTTCAGGGTCAATGTCTATGGCAAGCACTATGTCACGGCAATGGTCAACTATGCCCGCGAGTCCGCGGATATCGGTAATTTCTTCCGGAAAGGAAGGGTCATAGATGATCCTGGTAATTACAACTACGGCTATATGAGCGCATACAACTGGTGGGGCGCGGCCCTGCGCTATTCGTATGACCTGCCGATAGGGCCGGTGGATGTGGATATCACATGGTCCAATCTGACAAAGAGAGTGGGAGCCTATGTCAGCCTCGGATACTATTTTTAACCGCATAGCCTGGCTGTGCTCACGGAGGGAGTACTGCAGCAGGGGAGTGCTTGACCTGTTGCGCCGCAAGGGAGTGACAGGGCGGGATGCCGATGAGATCCTCGGAAGGCTGCGTGCCGGAAGGTATGTGGACGACGGACGCTATGCCCGTGCATTTGCCAGGGACAAGGCCCTGCTGTCAGGATGGGGGCCGAGGAAAATCGCCTGTGCGCTGTCTTCCAAAGGTATTCCGCCGGAGATGGTGAAAAAGGCTTTAGAGGAGGTGGGAGAGGAGGAAAGTACCGCCAGAATGCGGGAGGTCATCGCGAATAAGTGGCGGAGTCTCAGGAATCAGGAACCTCAGGAGCGCCGGATGCGGGTATTGCGGTTTGCAATGTCGAGGGGATTTGATTACGGAGCGGTGACAGAAGTTCTGGATTCTCTGGAAGAGTAATTGGAAAAATTACTAACTTTGTAGTTCGTAAAACAAACACTAACTTTTAAGAAAGATGTCTACAACTCAAACCGTGAAGAAGAACTATGCGCTCCCCATCGCAATGATGTACCTGCTGTTCTTCATGATCGCCTTCGTGACCAATCTCTGCAACCCGATGGCGGTAATCGTGAAAAACCAATTTGAAGTTTCCAACGCCATGGCCCAGCTCGGCAACGCGGCCAATTTCATCGCATACGCCGTGATGGGTATCCCCGCCGGCATACTTCTCAAGAGGATAGGCTATAAGAAGACGGCCCTGACTGCCATCGCCGTAGGTTTTCTCGGAGTATTCCTGCAGTATGTCTCCGGATGGAATGCCGTACAGAGCTACGGTGTCTATCTTGCGGGAGCCTTCATAGCCGGATTCTGCATGTGCATGCTGAACACTGTAGTGAACCCCATGCTGAACACCCTCGGAGGAGGCGGCAAGAAGGGTAACCAGCTGATCCAGTTCGGCGGCGTGGGCAACTCCCTGGCGGCTACTTTCGTGACTATCTTCGTGGGTGCCCTCGTGGGAGACGCCTCCAAGGCGCACATCTCCGATGCCACCCCGGCCCTGTTCGTCGCACTGGGTATTTTCCTGCTGGTGTTCATAGTGCTGTCCTTCGTCAGGATTCCCGAGCCCGAGCTCGATAAGGCTTCCGAGGCGTCCGGGAAACAGGCCGTGTCTCCTGCCGGCAAACGTTACAGCGCATTTTCCTTCCGTCACTTCAATCTGGGTATCATTGCTATCTTCCTGTATATGGGGGTTGAGGTGGGTATCCCTACCTACGTGCTCCAGTACCTGTCTACGGCTACTGACGCAGCTACTCCCGGTTTCGGAATGGATTCCGGCGTGGCCGCTTCCATCGCGGGCGTATTCTGGCTGATGATGCTCATAGGCCGTCTGTGCGGAGGTCTGCTGGGAGGACGTTTCTCCAGCCGTGCACAGATACTTTTCGTATCTTCGGTCTGCATCCTGTTCATCGTCCTGGGCATGCTGCTGCCGACTACCTCCACCGTGCGCTTCTTCGGTTTCGAGGGTTCTACCGGACATTTCGTATCGGCTGATATCCCCGTCGGCATGATGCTGCTCGTGCTTTGCGGTCTGTGTACATCGGTATGCTGGGGCGGTATCTTCAATATGGCTGTCGAAGGACTGGGCAAATACACATCAGTGGCTTCCGGCATGTTCATGACAATGGTCTGCGGCGGCGGTATCCTCATCCCGCTCCAGGGCGCCATAGCCGACATCTCCGGCTCCTTCCTGGTCAGCTTCCTGGTACCTCTGGTATGCGCTGTCTATATTCTTTTCTATGCGCTGGTGGGTTATAAGAATGTCAATAAAGATATTGTAACAGAATAAATACTTGGTATTATGGCAAAACAGGCACTGGTAATGGGTATCGACGTGGGCGGTCAGTCCACCAAGCTCGGAGTGATCGATGCCCGCGGCAACATCTTGTATCAGAGTGTTATATCCTCTCTCCAGAGAGAGTTGTCCACATATGTGGACGATCTGACCACAGCCATCAAGGACCTTATCAAGAAGGCCGAGAGTGACGGCGAGGTGAAGGGCATCGGCATCGGGGCCCCTAACGGCAATTACTACAAGGGCACTATTGAGTTCGCCCCCAACCTCAAGTGGGCCTATGACGAGAACGACAAGCCGATGGTCATCTTCTTCGCCAAGATGATCCGCGACATAGTGGGTATTCCTGTGGCTATAACCAATGATGCCAATGCGGCTGCCGTCGGTGAGATGACCTACGGTATCGCCAAGGGTATGAAGGATTTCATCATGATTACCCTCGGTACGGGCGTTGGCAGCGGTATCGTTATAGGAGGCAATATCGTGTACGGACATGACGGTTTCGCAGGCGAACTTGGCCACACAATCATCGTACGCGGCGGAAGGCAGTGCAACTGCGGCCACAAAGGCTGTCTGGAGACCTATACCTCGGCGACAGGTGTAGCCCGCACTGCCCGCGAGTTCCTGGCCGAGCGTAAGGACAAGAGTCTGCTAAGAGCTCTTGATCCAGAGAAAATCACTTCGAAGGACATTTACGATGCCGCCACCAAGGGTGACAAACTGGCCATCGAGATTTTCCATTACACCGGCCGCATCATGGGTGAGGCATTTGCCAACTTTGTGGCATTCAGCGCACCGGAGGCCATTATCCTCTTCGGTGGCCTGGCCCGCTCGAAGGAGTTCCTGACCGAGTCCATCCTCGATGCCATGAACGAGAACCTGCTGGATGTCTGGAAAGGCAAGATACGCCTGCTGTACTCCACCCTGAAGGACTCCGACGCCGCCATCCTCGGCGCCTCGGCCCTCGCCTGGGAACTCTGACCGGTCTGTGTACCGTGTATAGTGCTGCCCCTCTGAGATCCTCCCCACCTACGGTGGGTCCCCTCCCTTTTCGGGAGCCAAAGTCTCAGAGGGGCAGCACTATACACGGATGGCAGTGTCTTGCGCTACTGTGCGTTGCCGGCTTCCATGAGGAAGGATTTCATAAAGGCGTTGAGGTCGCCGTCGAGGACGCCCTGAGTATCGGAGGTTTCGTAGCCTGTCCGCAGGTCCTTGACCATCTTGTAGGGATGTAGGACGTAGCTGCGGATCTGTGAGCCCCATTCGATTTTCTTCTTCTTGCCCTCAAGCTCGGCCTGCTTCTCCTGACGTTTCTTGAGCTCCAGGTCGTAGAGGTGCGACTTGAGGATGCGCAGGGCCCGCTGCCGGTTGTCGAGCTGGGAGCGGGTCTCGGTGTTCTCCACCACAATGCCGGTGGGGATGTGGCGTACGCGGACACCGGTCTCTACCTTATTGACATTCTGGCCGCCGGCACCGGAAGAACGGTAGGTGTCCCATTCCAGGTCCGCCGGATTGATTTCTATTTCGATAGTATCGTCCACGAGAGGGTAGACGAAGACGGATGAGAATGTCGTCTGTCTCTTGCCCTGGGCATTGAACGGTGATATGCGCACCAGACGGTGTACCCCGCTTTCTCCCTTCAGGTATCCGAAGGCATAATCCCCCTCGAACTCGATGGTCACCGACTTGATGCCGGCCTCATCGCCCTCGATAAGGTCGCTGACCGCCACCTTGTAGCCGTTGCGCTCGCCCCAGCGGACGTACATGCGCATGAGCATGGCCGACCAGTCATTGCTCTCGGTGCCGCCGGCTCCCGAATTGATCTTGAGGATAGCCCCGAGATTGTCGCCTTCCTCGCCGAGCATATTGCGCAGCTCCAGGTCCTCGACCTTACCGGTCAGAGCCTCGAACTGGGCATCGGCATCCTGCTGGGCGGACTCGTCCTCGCGGGCGAATTCTATCAGGACTTCCAGGTCCTCGTCCATTTTCCTGATTTCGTCGTAGGCGTCAGTCCAGAATTTCACTCCGGACATTTTCTTAAGATATGCCTCGGCCTCCTTCGGGTCGTCCCAGAATCCGGGCCCGGCACTGTGCTGCTGCATTTCAGCTACCTGCTCCTTCTTCGAAGCGATGTCAAAGACACCTCCCCAGCGTATCGATACGCTGACGCAAGTCTCTCACCTGTTCTGTGGTAATCATCTTCCGTGTTTATTTGGTTATCAAAATGTTTTAACTTTGCAGACAATCCTTCTGCGCTGCAAATATAGCAAATCCCCTCAAATGATTCCCAACCGGGGCGTATAGGTCCCTGCGATTCCCACCGTGTACAGTGGACTGTTGTCGGCTATGGCTCTGTGGTGTGCAGTGGCTCTGTTCTCTGGATTGGCCCATCGTGTGCCGTGCCTCTGCTGTAAATCATGCATCTCTTGTTCTCATCCCATCCCTATCTTCCCGTCTCAATAGCCTTTTTCACTAAACAATATAGTTTGATGCATGTGTGTGATAATCAGCAGGTCGTGTGTGACGAGATATTTTAGTGGGTGAAAAAGGCACGATAATAGGGCTTTTTGAATCCAAACAACTATTTCTCTTTTTGCAAAGTGCTGAATATTTGCAATATAGTTATAACGAATTCGTTTAGTGAGATTATGGTGGTGTGATGTGCATAGTGAGTGGAACTATGGTGTGCCGTGCCTCAATTGTCTGCCGCCCTTCGCCCTCTGTCGTACCTGTAGCCTTTTT